>JBKQWH010000401.1:0-27295 GCA_052139635.1 Capsulimonadaceae bacterium | reverse complement strand
AATGGGGACAGACCGTTGGCTCAAGCCATGCTCCGTCTGTCTTCGTGGTGACGCTGCCGGCGCTGATGGCCCTTGTCTATCGGCAGCGGATCGACGGCCCGACATTCCAGCGCCACATTGACTATGCCTCTTTGCGCGCACCCCCTGCCGCAATTTCTTGATCGATATCACTGTCTCCACTTGAGCGTGCGCCACGAGTCCGACTCGGGATTTGGCCAAGCTCGATCATTGGGACGGCTGATGCTGCCGGATTCTTTCAACAAATGCGCACGAATGAGCGCCGCAACACGTGCCGGCCGCCTCTGTCGAGCCGTATGGCCTCGATAGTTCGGGCCGTCCATCAGGATTGCGGGCTCTCAATCGCGGACGAATAAGGGCGCACAGGTGCGGGAACACCCATGCGCCCGGCGAACGTGACGAACCACGCCTTAGCCAGAGTGATTCTGACACGTCTCAACCGATTCGTCTACTCAATACGGCGACCTAACGCAACTGTTTCGCCAGGCGCCAATCGACCAAATCGAATTGCAGGAGATATCTATGTCAATACTACAACGGCGCCATCTTGGCAGCCGCTCGAAGCGCGAGAGCGCCGGCATTTCGGCAGTGATCGTGCTTTCCCTGATTCTTGCCTGTTCGCAGGCGGCCTATGCCGACGTCTTTGGGCGCCTGACGTTTACCGTCAAAGACGCTGACACGAACAAGCCTGTCGCGAACGCCACCGTGACACTGCACGATACCGCGGGAGTGCACGGCGACATCGCCCTGACCACCGATTCGGATGGCAAGGTCACCTCGCCGCCCCTGGAAATCCGGCCGTGGGAGATCGCTACTGGCGCCGACGCCTACGAGACCGACACGCGTACTTTCACCGTGAGCGCGGATACCACAACGCCGATCGAAATTGTCCTGGCCCCGAAGGTAGAAAAGGTCATCAAAATATCCGCTTCCAAGACGCTGGTTAATAAAGGGAAGACAGCCTCATCCACCCAGCGCTCGCAAGCCTTTATCGCCAAGACCCCGTCGGGCAACGGTAACTCCCAAAGCCTTGGGAACATGTTGATCACCAATCCAGGCATGGTCCAGTCCACCAACAACCAGATCCATCCGCGCGGCGAGCATGCGTCGACCACGATCGACATTGACGGGGCCGAGATCCCCGACTCGACCATTGGTCGAGGCGGGCAGTTTCTCAGTCCCGAAGTGCTGCAGAGCGCCGACATTTTGACCGGGGCGTACGCACCCGAGTACGGCAGCGAGGCCGCGGCTGTGCTGAACCTGAACTTGCGTTCGGGAACGATTACTCCGTTCGAGGACTTCACTGTTCAGCACGGTGGTTACTCCACCTGGGACGGGGACTTGACCTTTGGCGGTCAGGGCGGGGATCCGCTCGAACCCGGCGTCGACAATGGTCCCAAAGACTTCCGGTACTTTGTCGACCTCAACAACCGGAGCACCGCGAACGCTCTCGAGCCGCCGCAGCCCGACGACCAAACGGCGCACAATTCGCAGGTGGCGTCGACCATGCTCGGTCATTTTGATTATCTTCTTAATACGAAAGACCAGTTCTCGCTGACCTTGAATACGACCCCCGCGACAACCGAAGTTGCCAACCGCAGCGGCCTATCCGGTTACTACTCGCCGGTCGGACAGGGCTACGGCTACGGTGGCGCGCGCGATGCGAACGGGTACATCCCAACCTACGGCCCCGGATCGGCCAACTCCGCGCTCGGCGCCTACGTTCCCGGCCTCGGCTCACAGGAACAGGATGGGCAGGACGACTACCAGAACGACAACAACACGTTCGGGCTTCTCAACTACCGGCATACGTTCGATCCGGAGACCACCGGCCTGGTCTCGTTCAGCCAGACCAGTTCTGTCACAGAACTCCGCAACAACAATCCGGCCATCGCATACAATGCGATGGACACGTACCAGCCGAATCCCGCTTTACCGTACTACGACGGTGGGTTCCAGTACCTGGACGGGTCTCAATACCTTCCGACCGATAACTCCATCGAGTTCAATCCGAACATGACCCGGCTTTACAACCAGAGCCAGATCCAGGGCAGCGTAACCAAGAGCCAGGGCCCGCACACCTTCAAATGGGGAGCAATCTACGACGATCAGACCGGGCAGGAGAGCTATCAGTTCACGCCGCAAAGCCAGCTCGCGCTCGATGCGCTCGGCAACATTTACGAAAGTTTCGGGTCCACCGCTGCGAACCCGTTCATGCCGACCGGCGCCAAGAACACCGGAGTTATGGACGCCCTCGGTGACCCCGTCTGGACCGTGCCCGCAGGCTCCGCGTTTCCCACTGTGACGGTGCACAAAACAGGATACTACGGTGCGGCATACCTCCAGGATACGTGGAACGCAACCTCTCGATTCACCGCGAATTACGGGTTTCGCTACGATGTATTCCACTTGAGCCAGTCATTCTCCAATAACGAGGGATATGGCAGTTCAAGCAGCCTGACCAAGGGGGTGCTCTCCCCGCGCATCAATACCGCTTACACGCTGGCGCCACGCACTATCGCCCGGCTCTCGTACGACCACCTCTTCACCCAGCCGCCGCTTGCCCAGGGTGGAGTTGTTGGCGAGTCCATCCATCCGGAAACCTGGGACCAGTACGAGGCCAGTGTCGAGAAGCAGGTCGCGGCCCAGCAGTCGACCAAGCTCGACTACTACTACAAGAACATCCGCAATCAGGACGATACCGGCATCCTGATTCCTTACACGCAGATCGGCGCCCTGACGACGCTGAATTATCAGTACGCGAGCGTTCACGGAGTAGAATTCTCGTACGACTTGACCCCGCGCAACAACATCGGAACGGGCGCTTTCCTGGCGTACACGTATAGCGTCGCCAAGCCGGGCGGGCTAAATGAGGTCGGAGCTCCGGCGCCGATCGTCAACGATCACAACCAGTATGATACGCTCAGCACCGGGATCAACTACACCTGGCGGTCTCAGGCTTACACCTCCGCGACCTGCTACTTTGGCAGCGGTGAGGCGTCGAGCATCCTGGGGCCGGTGTCGACAAATCCCGGGCCTGAGACGGAGCCCGTCCTCGACAGTGGGCACACCCAGCCGCGCACACAGGTCGATCTTCGCTTGACGAGCAGCCCGAAGATGCTCGGGTTCGCCGGTTTGCAGCTCGACGTCATCAACGCGTTCGACAGCCTGGCTGTCGACAACTTCAACTCGGGATTCAGCGGCACGCGATTCCAACAGGGCAGGACTTTCCTGCTGGGAATGAATGCCAAGTTCTAACCAGTAGAATAGAGATATACCGGGCGCCCGCGAATACGTGCGCCCGGTAAGTTCGAGCGAATTGTAAGGACGTAATATGCAGAATATCGTGCATTTCATTCATGGCGGCGGGTTCGTCATGTATCCGCTGCTGACGTTGTCGCTGGCGGCGCTTGTGGTCATCTTCGAACGTCTCATTGCCTTCAACCAGTTTGGACGGATCAGGGCTTCGCTGACCGATAACGTGATCGACTTATGCCGCGCCCGCCGGTATGACGAGGCCTTGCAGGCGTGCAAGGACACCGGCGGACCACAGGCCGCCTGCCTGGCGGTGGTCATCGACCACCGGTCCCTTCCGACCCGCGAGGTGGAGCGCATGGTGCAGGAGGTCGGCCAGCGGTTCTTCATCAAGTTGGAACGGTTCCTTCCTGTGCTCGACACTACTACAACCATTGCGCCGCTGCTTGGCTTGCTCGGAACCATCGTCGGCATGATCGGCGCCTTCAACGCGATTGCTGCGCAGCAGCACCACGGCAGCAACGACTCAGTGCTGGCAGGTGTCGGCGAGGCGCTCTATGCCACGGCTACCGGACTGATTATTGCGGTGATCTGTTTCGCGGCGTATAACTATTTTGTGGCTCGAATCAGAAACATTACGGCGGAGACCGAGCAGGGTGTGACGATGTTGATCAACGCCCTGGCCGAGATGCACCGCAAGGACCATCATCTGCCCCTCGATCCGGACGGGTTAGTGGCGGCCGTATCGCCGCGGCGGGAGGAACACAGTGGAATTCAGAAAGCAACGCGAGCTTAAGCGCACCAAGATCGAGATCATACCGATGATCGACACGATCTTCTTCCTGCTCGTCTTCTTTATGCTCTCGTCGTTGGCGCTGACCAAACTGAACAGCTTTCCGGTCGACCTGCCGAAGGCCGCCACCGCAACCCGCCAGTCGCCGAACGACCTGACCATAACAGTGGACAAGGATCAGAAGCTCTTCGTCAACAAGCAGGCGGTGACCCTGGCCGACCTGGGTGCGGTGCTGCTACAGAAGGCCGGCCCGTCCGCCGATCTGGACACAACATCGGTGGTGATCAACGCCGATCTGACCGTTCCGCACGGCCTCGTGGTCAGTTGTATGGACGAGGCCCGCAAAGTGGGCGTCAGTCGCTTTGCGATCGCGACTGCCCCGGAGGATGAGAGTGGCAAATAGCACGATGGAACCGCCGGAAATCGACTTACCGGAGGCTGGCCGGCCCGTTCCGGATATCGTGCCGATTCCAGAGGACCGGTTGCTACACCGGCTGCGCTGGGCTTTGCTGCTGTCCGCGCTTGTCAACTGCGTGCTCTGGTACGAGGCATCCGGATTCGTGCGCCGTCACATTATCCCGCCGCCGGCGCGCATCGAGATGACACTTCTGCCGCCGCCGCCCAAGCCGCCGGTGATCAAGAAGGTCCACAAGCTGATTATCAAGCCGCCCAAACCCAAACCCGCGCCGCCCAAGAAGGTCGTCCCGCACACGCCGCCACCTCCCAGGCACTCGCCTCCGCCGCCGCCGACACAGCATCACCGAATGATCACGGCTCCGTCGAAGGGGCCAGCTCCGGCGAACAGTTTCACGGCTCCCGCCAGCGGCGCCGCGGCGCCGGGGACGCCGGTCGAGCACGAGCAGGTAACCGCGCCGCCCCCGCCAACTCCGGTCACGCCGCCGCCCGCGCCCGCGCCGGTCCAACCGCCGCCTCCCGCGCCGGTCCCGCCGCCGCCGACCCCGAAGCCGGCTCCGCCGCCGCCCGCCGGGCCGACGCTGGATGCGCAGCCGACCCATCAGGAATATCCGGAGATCCCCGACGAGCTCAAGAGCGACGACTACCAGTCCTTCGTCCGCGTTCGTGTCGAGATCGAGGCCGACGGCAGCTTTACTCCCTATCTGCGCACGTCGTCGGGCAACCAGGAAATTGACCAGCGTGTGCTCGACGCGCTCCGGAAGTGGAAGTGGAAGCCGGCCCTTCAAGCCGGCACGCCGGTAAAGAGCACGCAGTTCTTCAAATTCGACTTTGTTGTTGAGTAGGACGCCAGCCGGCGCCAAAGGTAAGAAGGCAGTTGCACGCAATCGTGAGGGCGAAGCCAGGGCTACCCTCCGACCCATTCGATAAGTCCGATTGGTCCAAGCCGTCCAACCTGTTCCCTTAAGGAGGGGGACAGGGGTAGGTTCTTACTTGTCCGCGACGTGGAGACGGAAGGAGAAGTTCAGCCGGAAACCGGGCTGCGGAGCGATCCGCCACCTTCCGCCTTCCCAGATCGCCATCAGCGGCACATTCGGGAATGCCTGTCAATCGCCGAACGGGGAACCGCTGTAATCCGTCGAGACGACACGCCAGGCGTTGCTGGGGAAAATCAGGTACCGGCGCGCCGGCTCTCGCTTCCAATGGAGGACAACGTCGCCGTCATAATACACCTCCTGGCCTCCGGGCGCGCCGGTGACGGCGATGTGGCTGGTAGTCGTGGCAGCGTCTCCGGAGATTGCGATCCCAGGTGTCGATGTGGTTATGTACACCGGTCCGGAATCCCGGAAATAGTACACGAGCCGCGCGCGAAGCTGGTCGGTGTCGGCGTTCATCGGGTCATGGTAGGTATCGGACACCCCTCCCATAACCCCTCCGGCATTCCGGTGCTCGGCTGACCGTTCCATCTCGTCCAGATCGGCCGCAATTCGCTCGCGGTCCGGCGGAAGCGGCGCCGTCCCCGCCGTATACACGGCGAGGACGACACACAACACGCCAACAACGGGCAGCAGCTTTTTGGTAACCGGTGTCATGAGTTCCGTGACTCAGGGATTCTTGCCGGCCGGAGTGGGTCGTGTGTCCTTACGGCTGCGCACGCGCCATCCGAAGTTCATCGTGCCGATGCCGTAGGTCAGCGAAACCGCTGGCACGTGGTACACGCTGATTCGTGGCAGGTGCATGGGATCGTCGGCGGCCCGAACCCGTCCAAACTCGGTTGTCACGGCCATCGTGTACCCGCAGTCGCGGGCCGCTGAGATCACGTCCGGGCTAAAGTGCCCATACGGATAGCAGAGGACGGTCGCCTCGCGCTGAAGCGTGTCCTGCAAAAGAGCGCGCGACCGCGCCATCTCGTCCGCGGCAGCGGAAATCGGGATCTGGTCAAGGTGTGGATGGGTCGCCGTGTGTGGCTGGAAGTCCACATCGCCGGTGCGGGCCATCTCCCGTATCTGTTCCCACGTCAACAAGGGCGTCGGCTCGTATCCCTCCGGGATAACCCATTCGTTTGTCATGCCGACTCGTTCCGACACCAGAAAGACCGTATACGGCCAGTGCAGACCTGCGAGCACCGGGGCGACGTTGTCCAGCAGATTCGCGTAGCCGTCGTCGAACGTCAAGATGATCGGCTTCGACGGTAACTCGCCGCGGCCCGCCATCGCCTCGAAAAGGGTTCGAAAGTCGATCGGAGAATAACCTTGTCGACGCAGCGAACCCATCTGCCAGTCGAACTCGGACTTCGTAACATAAAAGTGCTTGTACCGCGGCTCGCGCAGCCGATCCTCGACGGCATGATACATCAGGATCGGCACTGGAAACGCAGCGTTCTGCGGATTCAATGGTCGTCCCACCTATTCGGCTGGCCGAGTCAGTTCGATGTACCAGTTCCGCAGGGATTCCACCTGCTTCTCGATGGTAAACCGACTTTCTGCGATGGTACGACCGGCCTGTCCCATCTTCTTGCGGACTTCTGCCCCGTCCTCGTTAATCGCCAGGCGGGTCAGCGCCGCTTGAAGCGCTCCCGAGTCGCCGTGCGGGACCAGCAGGCCGGTGATCTCGTGCGCAACTATCTCGCGGCAGCCGCCAATGTCGGACGCGATCGTCGGCAGTCCGGCCGCCATTGCTTCCACGAGCGCCAGCCCGAACGATTCGGTGCTTGGGAGGTGAACGAGGATATCCATCGCTGTAATCAGGTCGGGAACATCGTTGCGGGAGCCCGTGATGACCGTGCGCGAGGCGATTCCCTCCGTGACCGCGACCTCTCGCAATCGGTCCATGTCACCGGGTAATCCTTCGGGGCCGACCAGTACGATCCACAGGTTCCGCCGGCGGCGTAGCAGCGGCCCGGCCGTTCGCAGCAGTATCGCCTGCCCCTTCGCGTCGAGGCGGCCGACCATGCCGAGCACGAGCGCGTCGTGCGGAAGGCTGAGATCCTTGCGAGCGACCATCCGCTTCTGGATAGCCGATCGAGTGCCCGCCGTGTGGAAGTCGTTCATGTCGATGCCGTTGTAGATAATCCGCACGAACGAGGATGCGAAGCCGTGTTTGTCGATGAGGCGTCGCTGAACTGCTTCCGACACGCCGATAATGCCGTCGGACAGGCTGGCAAACAGGCGGCGCGTCAGCGACGCCGGCAGACCGCCGAGGGGCTTGTCCAGGTGCGAGTGCACGATCACGCGGGGCTTTCGCCCGTTTCGCTTGCGCCACCGGTGCAAGGCCACAGCGAGGAGGCCCGGAATGTAGTCGCGTCGCGAATGGATGTGCACAATGTCGATCTTAAGCTCGTCGATATAGGCGGCAAGCTGCCGAATCGCGGCGATGTCGGCGCTGTTACGCACGGTCAGCGGTTCGGTCAGGATCTCGACGGCACTGGCGTGGCGCTCGGCAAAAGAGTTCGGCGCGCAGGCAAAGGTGACGTTGACTCCGCCCTCCACGAGCCTCGATGCAAGCCGGACGGACAGTCGCTCTATTCCGCCTTCGCCGGCTGATGAGGCGACAAAGAGGACGTTGGGCAGCGGGTGATCTTCACAGGCGATATCCTCTCGCACGTCGTCCGGGAGGCGCAGAGGGCAGGGGTTGGTGGGATTGGAAGGGGCGTTCGCTCTTTGGTCCGGCTCGCGTCGTCGCAGCAGACGTGCGGACACGCAGTCGTCATCCAGTATCGACGGTGGCCCGGAAGGAGCGGCTTCCCGAAGTATGCCAGCCATGTTTAGAACTCCTCAAATCTTCAATTCGCTAAACCGGGTGCGACCGGTGGATAATTGCAGCATTGTTTCCTTGGTCCGGGGTATAGGGCAACACGCGTTTTGAGGAGAACCTCACCACTGGTTGCCGGCGGCCGTAATCAGGCAAAATGCGTTGGAATTAGTCCGGAATGGACGAGCGCACTCACCCCTGGTATGCCTGCCGGCGGAGCAAGGGTGGCAGTCGTCGCGAGCGCCCTCGCGGGGCGCTCGTTGCTGCCCTATTATGACACACGCGCGGGCGAAGAATTCCAGTCTCAGGCATGTGCAGCAAAGATTATTTATACCGAAATCTTCGGTCCGCATTGCCCGTGAGAGGCGGAGGTAATGGGGCTCACCGTACCGGTGGTGTCCGGTCGCGTGCTTCAATCCAGGGTCGACCGGGCACTATATAGCGGCAGTGCTCGGTTGACGTCTACTACATCCAGCAATTCCAGCAGTCTTTGCCGGTGCGCGGCTCTTGTTGTTCCTGAATCAAGTATTTCGCCGGCAAGGACTGATCCGATCGTGGGACAGGCTTCCCTGCCTGTCCAATCGTGGTTGGCGGCGGCTCTTGGTTGCGGAAACGCTAACCGCTACCCTTTCGCACCAGCAGCGACGAGGGCGTCGACGATGGCCTGATGGTTGCCTCGCCGGGCCTGGGTCAGTGCGGTGTCCCCGTCGGAATCCTTCGCGTTCTTGTTCGCGCCGGCATGGAGCAGGACTTTAACGACATCGGCGTGGCCCTCGATCGACGCGATGATCAGCGCGGTGGATCCGTGGCTGTCCCTGGCCTCGATGTTGGCGCCGGCGTGGAGCAGAACCCGCACGACATCGGCATGACCGCTTCCCGCGGCGGATAAAAGCGGTGTCCAGCCCCCGTGATCCGCCGCCTCCACGTTCGCGTGAGCTCGCAGCAGCAGCCTCACCACGCCGGTGTACCCGTGCTTTGCCGCCATTTTCAGCGCCGTCGAGCCGGTCGTGGTCTCCTCCGCCTCCGTGCCGGCTCCGGCGACGAGTAACAGCTCGACGACCCTGGCGTGTCCATTCAAGGCAGCCCAGGACAGTGCCGTCAGACCTATCTTGTTCTTCGCGTCTCGGTCTGCGCTGGCTGCGAGCAGGCACCCAACGACATCCGGATGGTTCCCTGCCGCCGCCACGAGCAGGGCGGTGGAACCGTCAGTGTTCTTCGCTTCCGTCGCGGCCCCGGCCTGAAGCAGCAAGCGGACGACATCGGCGTGGCCGTTCGCTGCCGCCCAGAGAAGCGATGTCGACACGAATATGTCGTCCGCCGCTTCCTTGTTCGCTCCCGCAGCAAGGAGGAGCTTGACCGCATCCGCATGCCCGGAACCGGACGCCAGGATCAGCGGGGTCAGCCCGACATCGTCCCGTGCGTCCTTATCGGCTCCGGCGCCCAGCAACAGCTTCACGAGTGCCGGATTGCCGTTGACCGCGGCCGAGATCAGGGCTGTCCGTCCGTCGCGGCCTGCGGCGCGGGCATCCGCGCCATGCGAAAGGAGATATGCCGCGACATCGGACTGCCCGGTGGCAGCCGCCAGAATTAACGGCGTATAGCCGTGCCGCTCCGACACGTTCGGGTCGGCCCCCCCGGCCAGCGTCTTCTTGACGGCGTCGACGCTGCCCACGAAACGCCAACCATGAGCGTCCCTGGTCCACAGCTTCAGCAGGCCGTCGATCGAGGGGGTCTTCAGGTTTGCGGAGCGAATCGGATTTGCCGTCGCCGTCCGCGCGGCTTCCGCATTGGCGCGGCACGGCGAGAACGCTGAGGCGTTTAGCACGATACAGCAGAATGCCACCGCCGCACGGCATCGTGCGTTCGGCCGGTTCGGTCGAGTCATGGGTTCTCCTGCGATGATTCGGTACAAAGAATTGTTCGACACACGCGCCGCGGATTCCTTGATGTTGCGGCCACGACTGATCCTACTATGGCGAGCCAACCTGTCCTTCTTCCGGTCCATCACGTCCATACATCGGCCTGAGGCGTAGCTCCACTGGTCATCGCGACGGTACTGTTGAATGCAATACCATCCGCTCGACTTCATCGACGCTGGTGATGCCGGCGACGGACTTGCGCATGCCGTCGGCCCAGAGGGTAGTCATGCCGTTCGCCAGTGCGATCGTGTTGAGATCGCTGGCATCGGCGCCTCGGCGGATAGCGTCGGCCAAGGTCGGAGTTACTTCCATGATTCCGAAGATACCGGTCCGGCCTTTGTATCCTCGCCCGTGACACGATTCGCAGCCTCGACCCCGAAACAGAACCGCGTCGTACGGCATATCGTATCCGCCGGCGGCCGCGAGCAAGTGGATCGGACCGTGTGCCTCGACGTCACGTTGAGAGAGGGGTTCTACGCAATCGGGGCAGAGCTTGCGTACGAGCGATTGGGCAACAATGCCTCTAAGAACAGACGCCGTCTGTGTTCTGTCGATGCCCATGTCAGCAATACGGCGAATTACGGCGGCCGGCGGTGAAACGCGGAGCGGTGCCATGACGAGGTGCCCGTCGGCCACTGCGTCCACCGCCAGTTGAAGCGGACCGGGCCACCTTCTGACATCGGAAATGTGGACGATTTCCGCATCCGCTCGGCGGACCCCTCGAAGGGCGGTCGCAAGAGTGAGCCCTGCCTTCTCGTTGATCTCTGTTTGAGTGACGCCGGGCAGTTTGGCCTCGATGGGATCCTCGATCGTCACCACGCTCTTACCATTGGCCGCAAGCTCCAATAACAGGGCGTATATCGTTGTCGTCTTTCCTGCCCCGGCCGATCCGGCGAAGATCACCATGCCGGGGGCTTCCGTCAGTCCGTGAAGCCGAAGGAGATCCTCGTCCAACAGGCCAAGCTCGCCAACATGCAGTAATGGTTGGTCTGGCTCACTCATACGAAGTGCCATTCCTTCTCCATGGAATGACGGGATGCTCGCCACACGCAATCGATATAGCCTGTTTTCGTGCGAGAAATCCATCAGGCCGTCGTACGGCACTCGCGCGGAAGTTACCGGAATGCCGGACAGCAGCTTGTATTCCGTCATTAACGGACCCGTGAGTGTCCGCGGAATTGTCCGGACAGTTTCGAGCTGTCCGTCGTATCGCAGGTGTATCCCGGTGCCTTTCTGTTGGGGTCGGATATGCAGATCCACAGCCTCGTCACGGATCGCGCGGATCAGCAGGCCGATCGCCAGCGCGTGGATGGCCGACTCTGAACTCTCCGAACCAGCGATCGGGAACGGCTTACCCGTAATTGCCTCGACTTCCGCCGCCACGAAGGCGCCTGGAACGCTGTTCAGAGTATCGACGTACGCAATGACGTTCGACCTGCGGACGCCGCCCCCGTCTCCCGCGATCTTGCCGTCCTGACGCAATCGAGAGAGCGTGGCTCTGTCGATACCGAGGATGGTGGCCGTCTGGTCGAATGTCAGGATCTCGTTGTTCATGGCACACCATTTACGGCGAACTCCAATAACGTTTCGCAAATACTGACACAATCGTCGCGCCCACTTGGAATGATACCACGCTCCTCGCCCATGCCGTGCGACGTCCGCGAAGACTGGCAGGCCGACTGAAGACTTGGTAGGTCCGCCGGGGCAATCCTACGATTGGTCGCTTGAAAGCCGGGCCAATTGATGATACTATGGGGAGGGATGATCGACAATGCCTGAAAACCTCCTACAAGACCATCGTATATCGCGTGCCGGAATCGAGCGGCCCGTGCCGCTGCGCGTCCTCCAGGTCGTGCGACCGGCGAGCGGCGGGATCAGGCAGCACGTGCTGGAGTTGATTCGCGGGCTTGCCGCGGAGGGGGTCGAGTGCGGCGTCGCGGCGCCGGTCGACTTTCTTGGGAATCTGCCGGTGGGCCTGCCAGTCGCCGTCTGTTCCGCGCTCGGAATCTCGGCGTCGATGGGGCCGGCCGATCTCATGGTAGCCGGCCGACTTTCGAAGCTTGTCGCCGGATACGACCTGGTACATGCCCACGGCCTGCGCGCGGCCTGGGTCGCCGGAATAGCGAGTGGGATGCGCCCGTTTACGTTTCTCTTCACCGCCCACAACCTGGTTCCGGAGGGTCCGGCGGCCCGCGTTGCCATGGCCATGACCGGGCGGAGCGCGGCGGCGGTCCTGGCGGTTTCGACGGCCGTTCGAGAGGGCCTTGCCGCTGCGGGGGTGCCCGGAGATCGATTGCGGCTCATACCGAACGGCGTCGATATCGAGCGGTTCTCGACACTTCCGTCCAACGCCCGCAACGAATTCGGGCTGGCGCCCGGCGCGGCCGTGGTCGGCTGTGTGGCCCGGCTGTCGCCCGAAAAGGGTGTCGACATCCTGGTGGCCGCCGCACGCCTCCTGCCGGAAGCGACGTTCCTGGTCGCCGGAGACGGCCCCGAGAGAAGCGCCCTTGCGGCGGCAGCCCCGGCGAACGTGCGGTTTCTCGGACGGCTCGACGATGTCCGCAGTGTGCTCGCGGCCGCCGACGTTCTTGCGATACCGTCGCGCAAGGAAGGGCAGGGGATCGTCGCACTGGAGGCGATGGCGGCTCACGTGCCCCTCGTGGTGGCCTCGGTCGGCGGTTTGGCCGGCATGTTCGTTGGCTCCGGGGCCGCGCTGTTGACACCTCCCGGCGATCCGACCGCGCTGGCGGGGGCTCTCCATGCAGTGCTCAACGACTCCGGCCTGCGGGCCGACCTAGCACGACGCGCCTGGGAACTCGTCAACGCCCGCTACGGCGCCGGCCGCGCCACCCGCGACGTTGCAAGCGTCTACCGTCGGGTCCACGCCGCCGAGCACCCTGGCGGCGGCAAGATGAAGTAGGGGCACTTATGTGGATGGAGGTGCCCGAACAATAGCGCAGCGAGGTGATGGCCTCAAGACACGAGACGGCCTGAGTTCCGTTGTCTGAAACAGGAAGCGTGATGAGCACAACTGCTTCTTTCCGTTTCTGCCTTACGGACTGAAGGGCTCGCTCGCGTCCGGTCGCACGCTTCCTTGACAGGCAGGCCGCATTTCCGTATACTTCTTGCCATATGGCCTCAACTACTGGGACAGCCGGAAACGATTCTCAAGCCGGCGGACGGATGGACCGTAAACGGGCAAAGACGACCGGGGTGGCGTTTGCGACCGTCATCATGATGGTCACCGTGCTGCTCTCCCGCGTCCTCGGCGTGGTGCGCGACGCGATTATCTCCCACTACTTCGGGCGCGGGGCACAAACCGACGCCTATAACGCCGCGTTCACCATCCCCGATCTGCTCTGGAACCTTCTCCAAAGCGGCGCACTGGCGTCGACTATCGTGCCGATCGTAACGGAGCTGCGCCAGAAGGGCGACGATCGCTCCGCGGACCGCGTCGTCAGCATCGTCGCGTCGACCATCTTCGTGTTCATCGGCGCGCTGATTGTCCTGATGGAGGTGTTCACCCCGCAGTTGACGCGGGCGCTCAACCCCGGCTTCGATGCGAATCGCATTGCGATGTCGGTGCCGCTTACGCGGGTCCTTCTGCCGGCGCAGATGTGCTTCTTTATGGGCGGACTGCTGATGGGAGTACTCTACTCGCGCAAGCAGTTCCTGATTCCGGCCATGGGCCCAGTGATCTATAATCTCGGCATCATCGCCGGCGCGGTCCTCCTTCGACCGTTCTTCATGGCTGCCTACGGCCCCTCGCGGGGCATTGAGGGCCTTGTCTGGGGCGCCATCGGCGGGGCCTTCATCGGTAATCTCCTTCTGCCCTTCCTGGCCGTGCTTCGCCTCGGTGTGCGGATCACGCCGTCGCTGAACGTGACTGATCCGGCCGCGGTCAAGGTCTGGCGAATGCTGCTGCCGATTGGCCTCGGGATCGGCCTGCCGAGCATCGATCAGGTCGTCAACAAGTACTTCGCATCCGATTTTGGCACCGGCGACACGACCGCCTTGATGAACGCCTATCGGCTGATGCTCCTTCCGATCGGGGTATTCGCGCAGTCGATGGCCATTGCGGTATTTCCCACGCTGAGCGGTTATGCGGCCCTGAAGGACAATGTCGGGCTGCGGGGCGCGGTCAATCGCAGTCTGCGCAACATCCTCTTCTTGACCCTGCCCGCATCGGCGTTGATGTTCTTCCTTGGCACGCCGATCATTACATTCTTGCTTCAGAGCGGCAAATACTCCGGCGCCGACACCGCGGTAACGGCGTCCGTTCTACGCTGCCTCAGCCTCGGGATCTGCGCCTGGTCATGCTCGTCGCTGCTAACCCGCGGCTTCTACGCGCTGCAAAGCTCGAAGATCCCGGCCATCTCCGGGGCGATAGTCAGTGTCATCTTCATCTCGATGAATGTCCTCGTCGTTCGCTATCGGCTCGGCATCGACTGGCTCGCAATTTCGACCAGCGTTTCAGCGGGCATCCATTGCATCGCGCTGCTCCTTCTACTGCGGTTTCGGCTGCGCGGGATCGAAGGGCTTCGGCTGGCCAGGAGCGCCGGGCGGATCATGGTCGCGACCCTTGCACTGTCGGTGGTCGCCTGGACGATGAACCGGCTGGTCTGCGCCGTTGCCGACACTATCGTGATGGCGCCCAAAGTCGAGGCCATATTTGCGCTGGCGCTTGGCGGCGGCCTGGGGCTGATGGCATTTGTCCGTGTCGCGGAGCTTTTGCACATGCCGGAGCTCGAGGTCGGCCGTCAGATGGTCCTCTCGAAACTCGGTTTCCTCACGCGCTTATTTGGCGCGAAGCCAGCGCATCCAGCCGTGCCGCCGATAGGAACCGCCGGAGATGCCGACGCGGGAACCGACTTGTATTTCGATCCGCTCGCGGGAGGAGAGGGCGCGTCCTACCTCGAGGACTCGTCGTCCGACGCGTCCGACCGGGAGCGAACGCCCCGCGAGTGATGCGGGACAGGTTGCCACGATCGCAAGTTCGTGAGAGGACGGTAAAATAATCATCATGGATCTGTTCGAGAAGTTTAGCAGCAAGTTCGGCAACTGGTACGAGGGTCTCTTCGGCGCTGGCTCCGGGGAGCTGCGCCCGCGCGACATCCTGCGCAAGATCACGACCGCCATGGAGGACAACCGGAAGGAAGGCTTCGACGGCAAGGTGTACGTTCCGAACCGATATGTCCTCGAACTGGCGGTAGACGACCCCGAGGAGCGCGACTATCTGCTGTCCTTTCTCGATGAGGAGGAATTGGTCAGCGTCTTGCAGCGGTTCATGGCTCAGAATCATTACCACACCCGCGCCCCCCTGGACTTTACGATCGCGGAGCTTGACGAGGCGGGACGAGCGGTCTCGCGTGAGAAGCTACGGGTCAAAGCGCGCTTCGAGAAGGGTGGCGCGACCCGTGACGAGCCTATCCCGGCCACTCCGGCTGCCGATGCCTTGCGTCCGCGAACACTGCGCCCGTCGACTTCAGCGCAGTTCGGTGCTTCCGGCATGACGTCGCTTCCGGCGCCGCGCGATGATGTCGACGACGATCTTCCGACTGTGGCGTCGGCGACCGGCGGGGACGAAGACGGGACTGTGCCGGCCATAGCCTGGGCCGCTCTGGCGATTACGGCTGTCGACGGCCGCAAGAGCCATCACAGCCTCACACGCGCCGTAACCACAATCGGCCGATCGCGCAACTCCGGCAATGACATTCTCCTGAGCGGTGACGGAATGGTGTCCAAGCAGCACGCGCGGATTGAACGAGAGCCCGGTAACCGTTATGTTATCGCGGATTTGGGTAGTATGAACGGGGTTGTGGTCAATAATGTTCGGATTGACCATCGTTCCCCATTGGCGAACGGCGATGAAGTTCTGATCGGCGCGACAAGGCTCGTGTTTCAGCAGGCCGATGTCGACTCGGGGCGGAGTGACGTTGTGGACGTTCCCGATCTCGTTGCGGGAGGCCGCGCCGCCCGGCTGTCCTGCGATGGGCGCGAATATGTTCTCGGGAGCGACTCGCTGGTGGGACGCGCCCTGACGGCGGACGTTGTTCTCGACGATCCTTCGGTCTCGATGCGCCATGCCCGTATTATCGCCGGCAGCGCCGGCCGCTTCGTGCTCGAGGATCTCGGCAGTTCCCGGGGAACCCGTGTCAACGGACGCCCCGCACTTGCCGGACAGCGGATCTTTCTTTCGCACGGCGATGTGGTTACCGTTGGAACCCGTGTTTTACAGTTTTTTGAGGCGGGCCGGTAACGTTCAGATTGGACCATTAAAGCATCAGCCTGGCAACCGTTATTTTCTCGCAGATTTGGGTATTATTAGTTAACGGCGAGAGCCGAACGGCGAGTCGAATCCAATCGTTTAGTCATCTTGACTAATCGTTGTAAATACGGTGTTTCGCGACTTGAGGGCGGGCATGAATTTTCGTGTTGAAGCGATTATCCTGGGGATTTCCCGGTATGCCTTTCTTATTTTGTTCGCGTTCGTACTTTTGAGGGTTGCTATTTATGCAAAACAGAATGAAAATAGATGAATAGTAACTGAAGTGACATATTTTTTTACGAATTTCTGTTTTAATAACAGCGTCGAGGACATCCGGTGAGGCCGGAGTGGGTGAGGACGCCATGTTGAGGTCACCAAGACTTATGTCGGAAAACGATTTCCTTGTCGAGCGTCGCTGGATCAGCCACCCCGGCAACGTTCATTTCGCTCGTGCGGTCATTCGGGACTTCGTGAGCAATTACGCCGCCGACGTCACCGACCTGATCGAGCTAGCAATCGGTGAGGCTTGCGCGAATGCGGTGGAGCATGGTTCGCCGTCCGGCGACGGCAACTACTTTACGGTTCGCTGCGGATTAAGCAACGCGGAATCGCTGGTTTTCGAGGTCGAGGACGAAGGGGAGAATGCCGGCATAAAGAACATGCCGATGGTGCACACTCCCGACCTGGAATCCGAGGGCGGCCGCGGCCTTTTCCTGATCAACAACATAATGGACGACGTATCGCTGCTCAGTTCCAGCCGCGGCCTCATTGTCCGCATGACCAAGCGACTTCCGGTCTACTCCTGACACCTCACGCGCGGCGCTTGCATCGTTTGCCGAGCAGCGCCGCCGTATTTGGCGTATCGCTCCGGACCGAAGCATCCGACATTCTCTCGGTCCTGTCCTTCTCTCCGCTTTCTCCGTGCCCCTCTCTGAACGTCTTTCCGGCGGGTATACTCACCCGAAGTCATGCCGTGCCGGAAAGAATAAATACTCAGGAGGGCCTACTCACATGTCACTTGCTTTGTTGGGAACGGAGTACGTCGTGGGCAGTGTTGCCGTCTCTTGTGGCGGACTGGCCCTGGCCCGGCGGTTTGTTCCGGCCGAGAAGCTTCGACCCCATCACGACGTTGCCGGTTTCTTAATCGGGATTATCGGTGTCCTGTATACTGTCCTGCTCGCGTTTGTCGTCATCGTCGCATGGGAGCAGTTTGAGTCCGCGGAGGAGCACGCCAGCCAGGAGGCCGCGAGCATGCTGGCGGTCTATCGTGTCGCCCGAATTCTTCCACCCGACGAGCGCCTGAAACTGCGCGAGGAGCTGCGCAACTACGAGTTGTCAGTCGTGAGCGACGAATGGCCGTGCCTGGCCTCGGGACAGATGAGCCGGAAGACTCAGACGGCTGCGGATCAGGTCTGGGAGACGGTTTTGTCGCGCACGCCCAACACTCCCATGCAGATGATCCTTTTGCCGCACCTCGTCTCCCGGCTCAACGACATGTCCATCGACCGGAACACCCGCTTGCTGGACAGCCGCAATGGTGTGCCGAAGTTGATGTGGCTGGTGCTGGTCTGTGGTGGTCTCGCGACAATCGTGTTTACCTACTTCTTCGATATTGAAAACCGTGCTTCCCAGATGGCGATGACCATGATCATCAGCGGCTTGATCGGGCTGGTTCTCTTTCTGATCTCAGCAATCGATCAGCCGTACACGGGCGAGTTCAAGGTCTATCCGGACGCGATGAACTCGGCAAAGGAGGAGATGGACCAGATTGACCAGGAGGACCGTCAGACGGCGCTTCTCCGGTCAAAGTCCGGTTTCCCTCCCGCCGGCGCCGCCGCGGTGCCCGGCTCGATCACATATCGAAATCCTGGACAAATCGCTCTCAACTACGATTACGACGAGTAGCTGATTGGAATGATCGTTCAGGGACTGCAATGTATCCATCGATTTTGAGACAGTCTCACGCATGTTCCGCGCGGAGAATATTCGCGTTCTGGAATATTTAAGAATTGTGTCAGCCGTCGATCCTGGCAATAGCCGGACCATCCGGCCGCTTGCCGGCCATCTCGCCAAGGAACACTATTATATGAATACAGCAACCAGGCGCATCACGATGGGAGCGGCAACGACTGCTCTCGCGGTGTCGATTACGGTGTCGGCGCTTGTCCCGCCGAAGCCGGTACATGCACTTCCGATCTTCACACGCCGTTATGGAGCACCGTGCCAGACGTGCCATACCATTCCTCCTAAACTTAATAGAACGGGTTTGGTGTTCCAGGCGAACTACTTCAACTGGCCCAACAGTGCGGGGCCGAAATTTGACGCCTGGCTCCATGCGGTCCCGATTTCCGGGCTGATGACGAACGTTGCCGTGTCCGGGCAGGGTCAGGAAACGCTGACCGCATTTCAAACACTCGAGCTTTTCGCCTCGGACGGATTTGACCTCTCACAGAATCGACGCGGCGGTTACTGGATCGACTATTTTGCGGTCACGAATACCGATGATCAGCCCGCGACTGACCTCGACGGCGCCTTCGTTTCGCTTCCGCTCGCCGGCGATAGCGGCCAGCTTGCGGTGACCGCGGGACAGTTCGATCCGCTCACGTACCAGTGGGACTCAACCGGAAGCCTGACAAATGCCATGCCGGCGGCATTTGACACCGGGGCCTTCGGAACCGGATTCGATAACATTATCTTCGATCAATCACAGCCGGGTGTCCGCTTGGAATACGACGATAATCGCGGGAAAATGACGGCAAACGGCGACTTCGTTGAGGCCGGCGTGCCGTTCGACGGTCATCTGTCCCTGAATCGATACTCACAGTGGGATGGTCCTCACGGGGAGTATCTGCACGCGTTCAAGCGGGTCGGACTTACCTCGGCCGGCGTCTTTTACTACACGCACGACGGAAACAACTATGGTGCGCTGATCGGCACGCGGCATCTGGGAGAATATGTTGATGTTCTCGGGATCGCGGCCGACGGGCACGACATCAACGGGGAGCAGCGTTACCTGTCGGGTCAGGCCGACTTTGTCCCGTTCCCCTGGCTTGCGGTTAGCGGGCGCTACGAATCCATTGCCGGCAGCGCCAACAGTTCCTATCCGGTGTTTACTCTCACCTACTATCCGGCCCGGCAATACTGGCTTCGGATATCCGCCGAGACCGTCCAGCAGCCCGCCAGCCGCTCAAACACGGTCTACGCCTTGGTGCAGCTCTAGCCTGGATTATTCACGAACATCTCAGATGACAGGCAGGGACGCCTGTCCCACGATAGGACATGAATAATGCAGGCTAGTAGTAGTAGCCTGGATTATTCATGAAAACCTCAGATGATAGCAGGGACGCCTGTCCCACCATAGGATAGGAATAATCCGTGCTTGTAACAGGAGCGCGTTCGTGGTCCCATGCCCGTAGCTCGGGTCGGGCATGGATATCTTCGGATTCAGTGCGCGCCGGGCTTGGTCAGGGCCGCCTGAGCGACAGGATCTGTGGGATTGAGGCGGAGCGCGGCCTGATACTCGGCAGTCGCTTCGATGGTGTTGCCCAGTTGCCGGAGCGCGCCGGCAAGATCGTCGTGCGTCGCGGGGCGGGCCGGGTCGTAGCGGAGCGCGGCGCGCCATTCGGACACGGCTTCCGCCAGGCGGCCGCGGTCGCGCAGGATCTCGGCGAGATTGCTGTGCGCCGCGGCGATGTCCCCCTCGTAGCGGATCGATTCGCGGTAGGCGGTGATGGCGTCATCGTCGTCCTGCATGGCTTTGTAAGCCTCTGCAAGATGGAAATAACCGTAAGGATCGCTGGGCGCCAGGGAAATGGCGTGTCGATCCTGGTCGGCGGCTTCCTCGTACTGTCCCATGGCCAAAAGAGTACGTCCCATTTGCTGGTAGGCTTCGGGCTCGTACGGCTTCAACGCCTGGAAGGTGCGAAACTCGTCGACAGCTTCGTCGTTGCTACCGTCTTCGAGGAGCGCATCGCCGAGCGCGTTGTGCGCCTCGCTGTCCTTCGGATCGATCTTCAACGCCTTGCGAAATTCCGCCTCCGCGCCCGCCCGGTTGTGGTCAAGCGCGAGCCTGATCCCCAGCAGCAGGTGGGCCGATCCACAGGCAGGATAAGTCTTAATGGTTTGAAGATAGAGGTCGCGCTCCTTGTCGGCTTGACCGAGCAGGCGATAGGTCTTACCCAGGTACCGGAGGGACCGTTCATCGTCGGGCTTTGCCGCGACCGCACGCTGGAAGTCCGCGAGGCCGGCGGCCACATCGTTGTTGTTCATTGCGATCGCGCCCTGGTCGGTCCAGGCCGTCCAACTGTGCGGATTAACGCGAAGGGTGTTTCGAAAGAGCGCGCGGCTGTCGCGCCATGTGGGCACCTGGACGGCGCTGCGAACGGCGCAGGACACCAGGACCGCTGCGGCGGCGACATACGGCCACGTTGACCGTTCCGAGCGGCACAGCCATACGCCGAGCGCCAGCGCGGGTCCCAGCATCGCAAGATAGAGGTACCGGTCGGCCGCGGTCGAGATGGCCTGGAAATCGAATGGGACCAGTCCAAGGACGGGCAGGATTGCGCAGACCATGATCAAGGCCGCCCCGGCGAACTCCGGCCGTCTGTTGCGCTGCCAGGCAAGGATACAGGCGATGGCGGCCGGAATGACCCATGTGAAGTACACGACGGGATGCCGCAGGACGATCTGCGGCTGGCGACCGTAATCGAGGCCGAGGCGCACCGGCGCAAGGAGATGGCCGGCGTAAAATGCGAGCGTATCGCCCGCGATCAGCGGACGAGCCCACAAGGCGACTTGAAGCGACGAGCCGACGGACGGCTGCGACTGGCGGCCGATCCACGCAGCCGCCAGCATCACCAGTGCCCATGGCCAGAGTGTCCGGGCGGCGTCGCGCGGGGTAGTCTGAAGGAAGAAGACGTCGACTACCGCGGCGATAAGCGGGACACCGATGGCGCTCGGCTTCGAGAGCAGGGCCGCCACCAGCGCAATTGTCGCCGCGACGAAATGGCCGCTGAGTCGACGTTGGGTCCCGGAGGCAAGGGGCCTGCGCCGGTTGGGCGCCGCGGCGGGCGGGCTTAGACGAAACCGAACAAACTGGTCCAGCGCGACCAGCGCGAAGAATCCGCTCAGCAGGCCTTTCATTTCCGAGATCCATGCCACTGACTCGACCTGCACCGGATGAAGCCCGAACAGGAGCGCGCCGGCGGCCGCGGCAGTGCGAACCTGCAAGCCCGGGACCGGCGTCCCTGCACGCGCCGTCAGCACCCGGCGTATCAGGAAATAGCAGAGCAGCGTGCTGGTGACGTGGACCAGCAGGTTGGCGGAGTGGAACACACGGGCATCGTAGCCGATCGTACCTAGTCCCGCAACCGCCACCGGCGTGCGCAGCCGCGACAAGAAGCACAGGGCAGTCCATACGGTGTACGTGACCGGGATATAGAGCTCTAGATGGGGCTGGCTCCAGAAATGCGCCAGCGCGTGCGGCGAGATCGGGTTGAGAAACGGATTATTCGTAATGTGCGCGGTGTCGTCCCAGGCTCCGAATGCATACCCGCAAACGCGGTCGTATACGGCGAGCACGACGGCCGCCAGCAGGGGAGGGATGCACAGGTCGACGTTCAAGACGGGCGGCTTGGGCACTGGCACCACGGGGTTAGCGCCCGTGGACGGTTCGGCCGCCCGACACTCGGACGGCTTCCGTCCCCGCCGCGATCCGCTCGCGTTGTTTTCGGTCCCGGTCATCCTCGTCGACTTCACGGCGATTAGTGTACCTGGACCGGTCCAAGTACGCTATGAGTGGTTCATTTGCGCGCAGAAAACACTCCCAGCCCTCGCGGATCTGGTCGAGCATGCCGGTCGCCTCCCCGCGGGCATTCACGGGCCTGATGTGCATCAGCAGCAGGGATGCGATCACGGCGACATAGCTGGCGGCGTTGATCAGGAAACACCAGCCCGCGCCGACCGCACGGATCACAAGGCCATATACTTGTCGATCTGGGGCGGCATTATCCGTGAAGGATAATCACGTTCCGCCAGGGATCGAGTATCCGCAACGTGGACGGTGATAATTGCGTCGACGGCACGCCTGCGTCTTCCAACTGCTGAGCCAGCCCGGCAAGCGCGTCGGCATTTGGAAGGACAATCGTGAAGTAGTCCATTGCCGCCGCCCGGGTTGGGGCCGGGCCGCGGCCTTTCGACTGCCAGACATTGAGTCCGAGGTGATGATGGTATCGTCCCGCGCTTACGAACAGGGCCCCCGACATCGAGCAGGTGATGTCGAACCCGAGGATGCCGTGGTAGAACTCGCTGGCGACCGTGAGGTCGCCCACTCTCAGGTGGACATGCCCAATGCGCGTTCCGGCGGGCAGGCCGGTCCACTGTGCGCCATCCGAGTCGGCCTCTGCCAGGAGGCCGTCCAGGTCGAGCGGGTCAACCGCCATCGCAACCGAGCCATTCGACCATGACCACTCGCTCCGCGGGCGGTCCGAATAGAGTTCGAGGCCGTGTCCGTCCGGATCGCTGAGGTAGAGCGCCTCGCTGACCAGGTGGTCCGACTGCCCGAACGGAATCTCTCGTTCGATCAGGCGCTGTAGCAGGCGACCCAGGTCCGCGCGGGTCGGAGTAAGGATGGCGGCGTGATAGAGGCCGGTCGCAGTCGACACAACCGGCAGCGCCACCGGGGCCTCCACCAGTTCGAGCAGAATCTCCCCGGACTCGGCGCCGAGGAGCGCGGTCCCGGGCGTCTCGCTGAAATCCCGGAACCCGAGAATTTCCGTGTAAAACCGGAGCGACCTGCGCAGATCCGCCACCCGGAGCGCCACGCGCCCCATCTGAGCGCCAGCATCGATCCTCCAATCCGCTTTACGCGTGTCCAACACCATCATCGCCCCGGTCCTCCCTCGTTACCCGCTGACAAAACATCGCTGCGGCTGCGCAGGTTCCTCGTACGACAATGCGTTCACTCAAAACTCGGTCTCATCGAGGTGAAGGTTCGATCGGGTATTATCGTTGCCATATGTCGATCGATCACCGTCGCCTCAAAGAGAACCTGGACCGATTGCTCGATAAGCGCAGTGTGGCCGAGTTGCAGGAGCAGTTGCAACCCCATGCGGACGAACTGCCGCCGCGGCCGACCGGGAAGCCGCTGACCGCGACCACGCTCGAACAGCACTGGCGGGTCCTGGGTGACCTGCCGTTCGAAGAGACGTCGGCGCGCGAGCAATTGCTCGATCCGCAAACCCTGGCCCAGTTCGACCGATATAAACAGAACATTGAGAACTTCATCGGCACGGTGAAGGTGCCGGTGGGTGTGGCGGGACCCCTGCGCGTGAACGGGCTCTACGCCAAGGGCGATTTCTATGTGCCGCTGGCGACCACCGAGGCGGCCCTGGTTGCGTCGTACCACCGTGGCGCGCAACTGCTGAGCGAATGCGGAGGCTGCCGCGCGGTGCTCCTGAGTGAGGGCGTGAGCCGCACGCCGGGATTTGCGTTCGAGAGCCTGGTCGAGGCCGGCAAGTTCGCGGTCTGGATCATCGACCAGGTCGAGGCCCTGCGGGAACGGGCCGAGACGACCACGCGGCACGGCAAGCTCCAGGATTTCAAGATCCACATCGAGGGAAACCATGTCTACCTGAACTTCGAGTTCACGACCGGCGACGCTGCCGGTCAGAACATGGTGACCATCGCGACCGCCGCGATCTGCGAGTACATCGAAGCGAACTCGCCGGTACCCGTGAAGTATCACTTTCTCGAAGCCAACATGTCCGGCGACAAGAAGGCGAGCGCACAATCGTTCCAGACCGTCCGCGGCAAGAAGGTGACCGCCGAGGCCACTCTGTCCGCGGAGCTTGTCGCGGCGCGACTGCGCACAACTCCGGAGCGGATGTGCTCATACTGGCGGATGTCGGCGCTAGGCGGGGTCATGAGCGGCACCATCGGCGTACAGGGGCACTACGCGAACGGGCTGGCCGCGCTTTACATTGCCTGCGGTCAGGACGCCGCGTGCGTCGCGGAGTCCGCAGTCGGCGTGACCCGGTTCGAGGTCGACGAAGCCGGCGCCCTCTATGCGGCGGTGACCCTTCCCAATCTGATGGTCGGCACGGTCGGGGGAGGGACGTCCCTTCCCAGTCAGCGCGCCTGCCTCGACATCCTGGGGCTGGCCGGAGCCGACCACGCCCAGGCTTTCGCGGAGGTCTGCGCCGCCGTCACCCTGGCCGGGGAGCTCTCCATCATCGGTGCTTTCTGTTCCGGCGACTTCGCCCGGGCACACGAACGGCTCGCTCGGGCGCGAAAACAGATTTCGTCTTGAACCATGATGCCGTTGATGAGATGATGGGGACGATTGAGATCGTGCCTCATGACCGAGTCTTCCCTCAGCAATCCTATGTTTCGAAGCATGTTTTCCGTTGTTAAATCTCCTCTCTTGGGTCCGGGAGAAACGCAGTGACTAACCGCTGGTGGGTCTATCAGAAGGAGCGGTTTCCTCTGGCTGCACATGGCCCGTTGGTGGCAGTATTCAGCTACTCGGCCCTTTGCTATTCGTCGATGCTGCGGCATCAGCCGCATCCTCCCGGCATGCGCAGTGCTCTGGTGGCGTTTGTCACGGCCCTGCTGATCTTCCTGCAGCTTCGGATTGCCGACGAGTTCAAGGACTTCGAGGAGGACAGCCGGTACCGGCCCTATCGGCCTGTCCCACGCGGGCTGATCAAGCTCCGGGAACTGGGCATCGTGTTCGTGGCCGCGGGCGTGGTCCAGCTTGTACTGGCGCTAAGTCTGTGTCCGTCGCTTGCATGGATTCTCCTGATCCCGTGGACGTATCTGGCTCTGATGAGCAAGGAGTTCTTTGCGCGACGCTGGCTGAAGGCGCATCCGTTTACGTATCTCTGGAGCCACATGCTGATCATGCCGCTGGTCGATTTCTACGTGACGGCATGCGACTGGATGGCGTCTGGGGCGCCGGTGCCGCGTGGGCTGGCCTGGTTTCTCGTCATCAGCTTCTTCAACGGGATCGTCCTTGAGTTCGGCCGCAAGATCCGGGCTCCGGTGGACGAGGAGCACGGGGTTGAGACTTACACGGCCCTCTGGGGAATCCGCACCGCCCTATCCGGATGGTTGGCGGCCCTGGTCTTGACGACTTTCTGTGCCTGGCAGGCGGCCAGGATCATTCACTACGGTGTCCCGGTTGCGGCGGTAACCCTGACCATGGTCGCGGTTGCCGTCGTAAGTGCGGTGTCCTTCGTGCGCAGCCCGTCCACTGCCAGCGCGCGCCGGATAGAGGTACTCTCCGGCCTGTGGACTCTGCTCATGTACGTCTCCCTCGGCATGGCGCCGCGCCTGCTTCGATAGCGTATCATGGGCAGGCGAGGCTTCGCCTCCGACCGACAAGCAGTATGGACACATGGACGCGATGGACGCGATGGACAAAGGGAAGACAGGCAAGGAGGCCTGTCCCACGATAGGATCGGTCGTGGCGGGAGAGCCACGGAATCTCGCGTCTGGAATCTATGCACCCGTCTTTCGGATATGAGTTTCCCTCTTGACTCATTTCCACCACGGATGTATAATCGGACTGATAAATCGATTCATCAACCAATAACAGGATGAAACGAGTGTGGTATTCATAGGTATTCAAGCACTCATTGCTATACAGATAGAACCGAATGAAGCAGGGTGGGGCGTTGACGCCGGCCATCCGCCGTTTCGAGACGTTATTGTATGAATCGATAGAGATACAATACAACATTGTCGTCCGCCGTGGCGAATCTCCACACATCACAAGGAGTTAAGTCGAAATGAGTATCCGAAGTACCATCACACTGTGGCTGATCCTGATATCCACCGCGCTGTTATCCGCTCATACGGCGCAAGCCGGCGTACCCGGAGCGCCCTCCGGAGTGACTGCGACTCCGGGCAACGCGCAGGTGTCACTCGCCTGGAGCGCGGCGAGCGGCGCGACGAGCTACAATGTCTATCGCGGCACCGCCGCGGGCGGCGAGAGCGCCACTCCGGTCACGACCGGGATCACGACGACCACGGATGTCGACACGGGTCTGACCAACGGCTCGACGTATTACTACAAGCTTTCCTCGGTCAATTCAAGCGGCACATCGGGGCTGTCGGGCGAGGTTTCGGCCACTCCGAATGCGTTGCCGGCTGTCCCGGCCGGGCTAACGGCGAAGCCCGGCAACACGGAGGTGTCGCTGTCCTGGACCGAGAGCAGTGGAGCCACCAGCTACAGTGTCTATCGTGGAACCGCGTCGGGCGGCGAGAGCGCCACTGCTATCGCCACCAATGTCACGACAGTCACTTACGAAAACGGGGGCCTGACCAACGGCGTCGCGTACTACTTCAAGGTCGCCGCTGTCAATTCGGGCGGCACGTCGGCCCAGTCGAACGAGGCATCCGGCACGCCGGTTGTGGCGCCGGGCGCGCCGACAGGCGTGACCGCGACGGCCGGCAACGCACAGGTAGCGCTGGCGTGGACGGCGGGCACGAGTTGCACCAGTTACAACGTGTACATCGGCACGGCGGCGGGTGGCGAGAGCGCCACGCCGGAGGCGACCGGCATTACGGCGACAAACTACACCGATTCGGGCGTTGCCAACGGCACGAAGTATTACTACAAGCTTGCCGGAGTCAACGCGAGCGGGACGTCCGGGATGTCGAGCGAGGTGTCCGCGACGCCAACGGCCGGCGTACCGGCCGCGCCAACCGGGCTTACCGCGAGCGCCGGCAACGCGCAGGTATCCCTCTCCTGGACGGCGAGCAGCGGCGCCACCAGCTACAACGTTTACCGGGGAACGGCCTCGGGCGGCGAGAGCACCACGGCCATCGCGACCGGGATCACGACGACCTCGTTCACAAACACTGGCTTGACCA
>JBKQWH010000400.1:0-32740 GCA_052139635.1 Capsulimonadaceae bacterium | reverse complement strand
ATATCCATGATCATCAGCTTTCGTACGATCGCGAGCAGCGCGATAAGAATGACCGTGCGAACCTGCACCACCCCTCGATCGCGTTCTGCAATCACCAAAAGGGACCGTTCGAATTCGTCGCACCGCTGCTGGCCGTCCAGGCCAGGGCGATCTGGGCGTTGCCGGGTGTCGCGGTCAGGCCGGTCGGCGCGGCCGGGATGCCGCTCGACGGAGTTCCGGAAACCTGAGTGGACTGTGCGCTTGAGCCGTAGCTGTTGAGCGCGTCGACCGTGTAGTAATACGTGGTGCCGTTGGTGAGACCTGTGTTCGTGTAGCTCGTACCGGTGATGCCGGTCGCGTAGGCCGTGGTTCCCTCGCCGCCGCTGGTGGTGCTGCGGAAGAGGTTGTAGCTGGTGGCGCCGCTGCTGGCCGTCCAGTTTACGATCACCTGGCCGCTGCTTGCGGTAGCTGTCACGCCGGTCGGGGTAGCCGGCGCTGAGCCGGTGGCAGAGCTGATCGGGGTGGCAAAGACTTCCACGGACTGGGCCGAGGTGCCCGGGCTGCCAACCGAGTTGACCGTGTAGTAATAGGTCACTCCGTTCGTCACGGACGTATCGGAGTAGCTTGCTGTCGTCACTCCGGTCTTGATGTTCGCCTCGCCCAGTGACGCCGTTCCACGGTTGATGTTGTAGCTGGTGGCTCCGGAAACCGCCGGCCAGGTCAACGATACCGAACCGTTGCCCGCGGTAGCATTCACAGCCGGCGCCAAGATGGCCGGGGCGGACACGTAGTCGATGGCGATGCCCTTAATCGTCGCGGAATCTTCAGCTCCCAGTGTGAACGCGATCACGATCTGGCCGAGCGCGTTCGGAGTCACGTTGAACTGCTGGATATTGGCGATATCCTCGCCACCCGCCGCTGCGAAGATGTCGAAGTTGGTAAGAACCTCGGTGCCGTTGATAAAGACGTTGAACTCACGATCGCCGGCCGCGGTCCAGTAGTTCTCGCTGTTGTGCAGGCGAACGGTGTAGGTCGCGCCGGGCGTCAGGCCGCCGATCCAGTAGGTGGGCGTGTAGTACCGCTCCGTCTGGTAGACCGCCATCGGCGCCGGGTTGGTCACGCCCGAAGTCGTGATCGTCGCTGTTGTGACTGCCGTATAGGTCGTGCCGCCCCAGTCGGTGTCGACCACGAAGCTGCCTTCGGCCACGGTGCTGCCGGAGTCGATAGCGATGATCAGACCGCTCGAGGGGTTGGTCGAAGTGGCGCTGGCGACGTTTGAGCGCGTGGATTCACCGCCGCTGTTGATGGCCGTGACACGGTAGTAGTAGGTCGTGCCGGGAGACGGAACGGCCGTATCGTCGTAGGTGTCCGCGCTGACGCCGCTCGCGATCCTGGTCGCAATGCCGGACACGAAGTACGGGTAGTCCCCGCGGTAGACGTTGTAGGTCACGCCGCTTGTGCCGCTGGCCGTCCACGCCAGGTTGATCTGCGTGCTGGAGGCCGTGCTCGCGGTCAGGCCGCTCGGGGCGCTCGGCGTTGTGTTTGTGCCCGTGTACGGGATGATCGCCAGGCCGCTGATCGTCGGGTCGTTGGCCGCGCCAATCGCCAGATCGACATTAATCGTGCCCTGCTCGTCCGAAAGGGCATAGAAGTCCTTTTCGCATCCGATGAACTCGCCGCCGGCGGTCGCGTAGACGTCGAAGTTGGTCAGTACCTGCCATCCATTGATGTAGGCGTTGAACTCGCGCTCGCCGGCGCCCGTCTCGCTCTCTTCCACAAAATGCATTCGGACATCGTAGTAGGAGTTCGGATTCAGGTCGTTGACCGTGTACGACTGGGGCCCCCAGCGTTCGGTCTGGAAGAGCTGCACCGGGGCGGGGTTCGCTTCGCCGGAGGTGGTGGCGACATCCGGCCAGTGGTAGTTCGGGTTGCCGTTCGTGTTGAAGCTCAGGTCCTTCATCCACGGGCCGACACCGTAGCCGCCGCAGTGAATGTAGGTCGAGCTGCTGTTGCCAAGCGGCGAGGTGGTGACCGTAATCGCGGACGGATTGGACTCACCCCCGGGGTTGGCTGCGACCACGTCGAAGTAGTACGTGGTGTTGGGCGCGAGACTGCTCACGTAGAGACTGGTCCCGCTGACTTCCGCGCTCACCAGGTTCGCCAGGTCGCCCGCGGTGTACGAGTTTGTGGTGTTCTCGTAAACATCGTAATAGACGCCCGAAGTCGAGCTGGCGCCCCAACTGAGCTGAACTCCGTTGCTGTAGGCCGTCGCGGTCACCGCGCCGGGCGCGCCGGGCACGCCGGACGTGTAATCGAGATACTCCACGTAGTTCGTCGTAATCGTGGCCGGGAAGGTCGTGCTGGCGGTAGGCGCCCCTGACACGGTGCCGCCGACTCCGACGCTGCTGATCATGTAGAACGGCTGGTTGAATGGCCAGGTCCCGTTGCAGTCGAGCTGTGTGACGTCCGGGCTGCTGTAGACATTTCCGTCCACGAAAAACTGGATCTGGTAGGGCTGCCAGTAGATGCCAAACGTGTGAAAGGCCTCATAGAGCCCCACATCGCCGGATTCGGTATAGGGCATTGTCAGCCCTTCGTTTCCGTAGTTATCGTCATTGTTGACATCGTAGCCGTGGATGGTTCCATTGCTGGTGGCCTGGCTCAACGTGGTGCCGCCGTGCGACTCCATCATATCGATCTCGCCGCAATACGGCCACGGAACGCCGGTCGTGATGTAATCTTCGCCCATCGCCCAGAACGCTTCGCCGATGCTCTGGGAATCCGCGGGAGTGGCTGTGCCCCACTGCTCGACATCCGCTACCATCTCGCCGTAGGGGCCGAAGTAATGCAGTCCCTGGGTGGTGAGGTGGGCCGACGTGTACACGCCAGTGGAGAAGTTACCGATGGCTTCATCGATGTAGCCGCCGGAGCCGGTCAGCCAGGCATTCGCCGTACCCGAGGTGCCGGTCTCGAGCTCGCCGGTGCCCCAGTTATTACCGGTAAGGTATGTCCAGTTCGCCGAGTTCACGGCGGAACCGGCGGCCCCTTGGAAGGTGTCTTCCCAGGACTCCGAGTATTGTGCATGAGCGGGGCCAGCCAGCGCAAACAAGCCGGCGGCCACCAGGGCGGAAAACGCCGCCCGCCATAATTGAGAGCGTCCAATTGAGCGGCTCGCGCTCACTGGACGGTGCATCGTTGAAGTTGAGTCCATCGTTACCTCCACGCAATTCGTGATCAGCAGAGCGATAAATGCCAGGCAGAGATCGGTGTCGAGCCGGCTCGATCCACGGACTTGCGCCATCGCGACATCTCTATATAGCAATTATCACTTAAAGTCCATAGGCGCCTTACAGATCGGCGATCAATCTTCTCCCCGTCGCCGTCGAAACCGGCGCGTCAACAGGAGTTACCAAAATTATAACACAACCAGCCGTATTGTCAATACAAATTTTTGCACTAATCGATCAATCAAATGCTTGACCCACTGATAAATCGGTCTTTCGTACTGCAATTATGCTCGATTTTGGGGTCCTTTTTCTCGTTTTTCATCGCGGGTAACGTTGAACTTACCGGTAATCATCGCGAGTCGCCATATTCCATGAAAAGTCGCAGCCAGCGTCGGAAACCACGCTCTCACGGAGCCCTCACCTGGAGTGTCCGCGGAAGAAGAGGACATTAGCCTCTCCGGCAAGGAGTCTCACTCCAAAACCGGCCGATATCTCTAGTGCAATTCGACCGATTGGCCAGGTAACGCAATCCGGAGAGGCGCCATAATTAAACTCAACCCGTGAACACTGCCACGGGGTCCATCGACAAACTCTACTCATCCTCGACGCCGCGGAAGGAGCCAGCCCACGGAGTGGCTTTTCGGCAGTGAAGTTCTCTCCGGTAACGCTGTGGTTGCCGTCTCTGCGATCGGTTCGGGCAAGGATGGTCTTGCAAGGGTTGATACGCGATTCTCTTTCCAAATACGGGCAACCGACATAAAAACTACCGCAAGGAGGGTTCTTCGTGATCCATCGCTTACTTCGGCGCATTATGTATTTATGCGCGACTTTCTCACTTACGGCCGTGGCCGCACACGCACAGGCTCCCGCACCCGACATTGGGAGTCATGCTGCCATATCGGCAGTCAATAGCGGTGATACCGCCTGGACACTGGCCTCGACAGCCCTTGTTCTGATCATGACGCCCGGGCTCGCCTTCTTTTACGCCGGAATGGTTCGCTCGAAGAATGTGCTCAGCGTGCTGATGCAGTCGTTCGTCGCGTGCGGCCTCATCACGGTTCAATGGGCTCTCTTCGGCTACTCACTGGCCTTCGGCCCCGACTTCCATCACTTTGTCGGCACGCTTGACTGGGCATTTCTCAATCACGTGAGCGCGTTCCATGGCAACACCGTCTACAGCCCGACGGTGCCACATCAGATATACTGCATGTTTCAGTTGATGTTTGCGATTATCACTCCCGCCCTGATCAGCGGAGCGATTGTCGAGCGGATGAAGTTCAAGGCCTACCTGTGGTTTATGCTGCTCTGGGCGACGTTCGTTTATGACCCGCTTGCCCATATGGTCTGGGGACAGGGCGGCTACCTTGGCACCAACGGCCCGGGTGGAGCGGCGCACGGAGCCCTCGACTTTGCGGGCGGCACGGTTGTCCATATGTCGTCTGGCTGGTCGGCCATGACACTTGCGATTATACTGGGCCGGCGGCGCCGATCGCAGGGGGGCGAAGAACTTCGGCCGCACAACACACCGTTGACCTTGCTCGGCGTTGCCCTGCTGTGGTTCGGCTGGTTCGGCTTCAACTCCGGCTCGGCCATCAGTTCCGGACAACTCGCGGTTACCGCCTTCATTGCAACCCATATCGCGACCGGCACGGCGGCCCTCACCTGGATGTTCCTCGACTGGATCGTCTACAAGAAACCAACGGCGATCGGATTCGGCTCGGGTGCGGTAGCCGGCCTGGTGGCGATTACCCCGGCGTGCGGCTACGTAAGCCCGATGGGCGCGCTTATCATCGGCATTCTGGTCTCGGTGATCTGCTTCTTCGCGTGCAAGATCAAGAACGCGCTGAAGGCGGATGACGCCCTCGACGTCTTCGGGGTACACGGCGTCGGCGGCATGTGGGGCTCGCTGGCCACCGGCCTCTTCGCGGTGGGCGCGCTGAACTCCGCCGGTCACAACGGCTTCTTCAACGGCGGCGGCTTTGATGCCCTTATCCCGCAGTTCAAGGATATTGGCGTCACAATTCTGATGTCGGTCGTCGGGACGATCGTCCTGGCCAAAATCACGGGATTGATTTGCGGCGGCCTGCGCGCCTCCGACGAATCCGAGGAGATGGGGCTTGACCTGACCGACCACGGCGAGGAAGGCTACATCGGCGCGACCGCCAGTTCCCCTGCCCTGGCCGGAATAAGCTAAGGAGAACATCAGTGGTAAAAATCGAAGCGATCATTCGTCCCGGCCGGCTCGATGAGGTGAAGGCAGCTCTCGACGACGCCGGGATCCACGGGATTAGCGTCCTGGAGATCAAGGGAGCAGGCAAGCAGAAGGGCTACACCCAGCATTACCGCGGCTCCGAGTATCAGGTCAACCTGCTGCCCAAAGTCATGATCATCGTCGTCGTTCCGGATAACGATCAGGACCGGGTCATCGACGCAATTGTCGATGCCGCTAAGACCGGCGAGATCGGGGACGGCAAGATTTTCCTGAGTCCCGTTACGGAAGCTGTTCGCATTCGTACCGGCGAACGCGGAAAGGTGGCGATCATCTAGCGAGGCTTCGCCTCAGACCGACAATAGGAACAGTCGTGTTTCGGCGCGAAACTTGTTTTGCCCGGGGATGCTCAATCCCCGGGCATTCCCATGGCAGGGAGGTACGGGCGCGGTCGACCTATCGCACGTTCGACGCGTCCAGTTCGATGACGCCCTTGCGCAGCGCCGTTACGACCGCCTGGGTGCGGTCTTCGACGTCGAGCTTCGCCAGAAGACTGTTGACGTGGCATTTGACCGTCCCGAGCGACAGCCCGAGTGAACTTGCGATCTCCTTGTTGCTTTGCCCGGCCGTCATCAGCCTGAGCACCGCGATCTCGCGATCGCTCAAGTCCGGCATGCTGAGGCGCCCGGCTAGCTTTTCACTGACGCGCGGGGGGACGTAACGACGATTGTTATTTACCGACCGGATCGCCGATACGATTTCCGCCGCCGGTGTGTCCTTTACCACGTACCCCATGACGCCGGCACGGATCGTCCGGTAAATGTCCTCATCGCGCTCGTACGTGCTCAGGATGATAATCTTGGCACCCGGATATCGAGCGCGGATTTCCACGACCGCGTCCAACCCGGATTCTCCGTTTAGCCTCAAGTCCAGCAGGGAAACATCCGGTCGATGGGCCCCGAACTCCGCAACAGCGCCCTCGCAGGAAGAGGCCTCGGCCACAACCCGAATGTCCGGCTCCGAGTTCAGAACCATCTTCAAGCCAAGCCGTACCACGGCATGGTCATCGACCAGCATGACCCGGATGACGTCCGGGGCGCCTTCCTCGACACTCGCGTTCATCTCTGTTTACTCCCTCAGCGCCGCAGGCGCGTCCAATCGCGCATCCGATTGCGGGAGGCGCATCACTTCATTCCTTACTATAGGCAAGCTTACTCGCACGCGGGTACCACGGCCGCGTTCGCCGGAAATGCAGAACTCGGCGCCAATCCGCGCACACCGGTCACGCATGCTGGTCAGGCCCAAGCCCTTCCCCGGTGACACGCACTCGGCATCGAAACCGCACCCGTCGTCGACTACGCTCATGGAGACGCAATCCGTCTCGTAGGCCAGCGTTATCTGAATACAGGAGGCTCGCGCATGGCGAATCGCATTCCCAACGGCCTCCTGGCACGTTCTGAGTATATCTTCCTCTACAGCGGGTTGAAGCGGGCGCGGCGCTCCCGTCACGGATACCTCGAATCGGGCGGGCAGCCCGGTGCCAAACCGCTCTCCGACCGCCCGAATGGCCCCCGGGAGATCTCCCCCTTCATCGAGTGGCGCGGCGCGCAGGGCCCAAACAGACCGGCGTGCCTCCTGGGCGCCTTCGATCGCAAGGTCTCTCGCCCGTGCCATGCACTCGAGCGCCTGTGGTGACGGCGCGACCCTGTCCGCGGCCTCCAGAAGGAACTTAATCCCCGTGAACGTATGTGAGAGCGAGTCATGCACGTCGCGCGCCAGCCGATTTCGTTCGTCAAGAACCGCATTGTTGCGAGCCTGCCGCTGAGCCTCCTCTCCCATCGCGAGACGGGCTATCACCACGGCGGCATGGTTGGCGAGTGTCAGTATCAACCGTTCGTGCTGGGCACAGAATGGCTGTCCGTCACCCCGGTAATGCACATACATTACACCGACGATCCGTCCGAGAACGTGGAGCGGCACATAGAGTCCCGCAGAATCACCCATCGGGATTTCCGCACGTCGGCACTCCGCCGCCCAGGTTTCCTGGCATGCACCAAATCCCACGCAAATGTCCCGGTCAAGCACGATGCCGGCGATCGTCAGCACGGATGCGTAGTAAGGCGGCTCGGCGTCGCCACTCATACCGGCGACCAGGGAAAGACCTTCGTCATCCGGGTCATTTCGAAAAACCAGGCAATCTGTCGCCCCACAAACCCCGGTGACTTGCTCGACCAGGACCGGCAGCAGCCGATCGACGTGAACCTCGCGGCTGATTGAATAGATCGCCTGGTACAGGACCGCGGTTTCATTCTCGCGCTGGGCGGTTTGACGTGCCTCTTCGCGAATGCGCGCGGCCAGTCGTGCCATCGAAAGCGCTACGATGCTTAGCAGGCCCAGCAGGAAGTACACGACCAGGTATCGCGACTGATCCGTGGCCGTCGTACCACTTACGGTCATCTTCGGATACACAGCCAGCAGCGTCCCGATGTCGGCAACCACCGGAGCGCCCACGAGCATAATGCCGGCGCACGACGAGGTGGAGAACACGGCTCGCGCTGCAATCGAACCGATCATCGCGCCGGACACGGAGCCAATCGGGACGATGTGTTCCGCGTGGCTAACCGCAGAGGCCACTTGGGCATGGCGGGACTTGACCGCGAGCCCCGGCTCAGCGACAACAGCCGCCCAGCAAACAACAAAACACAGCGTCACAATATCGGTCCGGCGTAACCCCGGCAGTTGACTTCGATGCGGCGAAAGTATCATCGATGTTCGGTCCACGGGCGTGTTACAACGGTCGGATTTCACAGTCGCCCGGTGCGATCATGCCATTATTCGCATCCGCCGAGTCCACGAGTGACGCGGCGTTCTCCTCAGTCCACGGCAAGCGCACGCGGACGCATGTTCCCTGTCCCACTTCGGTCTTGATATCGAGTTCCGCGCCGATTCGCTCGCATCGTTCGCGCATGCTGGTCAGACCGAAGCCGCTACCGGCGTTAGCCTGGCCGGCATCAAAGCCGCGGCCGTCGTCGACAACGCTCAGAACCACACCATCGGCCTCATAGTCGAGCAGGATTCGCACTCGGTCAGCCTTCGCGTGGCGTACCGCGTTTCCGACGGCCTCCTGGCACGTTCTCAGGAGGTCTTGCTCAGTGGCATGCGACAATCGACGCGGCGATCCCGTCACCAGTACCTCCCATTGAATGGGAACGGCATTGGCCAGCCGATCTCCGATCGCCCGAACCGCGGCAGGCAAACCGCCGTCGGCTTCCTCGGGAGTGGCTCGCAGAGCCCAGACCGACCGCCGGGCCTCCTGAGTCCCGTCCACGGCAAGCTGCCTGGCACGGGACACAAGCTCAAACGCGTTCGGGGAGGGAGCTATGCGATCCGCAGCCTCGAGAAGGAATTTAATACCGGTGAACATGTGCGAGAGCGAATCGTGCACGTCTCGCGCCAGGCGGTTGCGTTCATCCAGGACGGCGTTGTGCCGGGCCTGCCTCCACGCCTCCTCGCCCATCACCAGCCGAGCGATCACCACAGCGGCGTGGTTGGCCAGGTGAAGGACCACCCGCTCATGCTGCGCGGAAAACGGTGTACCGTCCTGCCGATAGCGGACATACATCACTCCAACAGTCCGCCCAAGAACGTACAGAGGCACATATAGCCCGGCGGCCTCGCTCACCGGGACCCCCACCCGATTGCATTCCTTTGCCCAGGTCTGTGGGCTGCTTCCAAAGCCGACATATATGTCACGCTGGACGACGATCTCGGCCATCTTGTTCACTGCCACCAAATTCGGGGACCGCGAGGCCGACGCGTTAGACTCGATCCCTGCGGCGCCGGCAGTCAGAAAGACGTCAACCTTATCCGGGTTATATCGTAGTACAAGGCAATGCGGCGAGCCGCAAATTCGCGTGACTTGCTCGACCAGCACGGGTAGCAGCCGATCGGCATGAACCTCGCGGCTGATCGCGTTTGTGGCCTGGTAAAGTTCGGACGTCTCGTTCTCGCGCTGGGCGGTCCGCCGGGCCTCTTCCCGAACCTGAGCGGCCAGATGTCCCGTGGCGAGCGCGGAGATGAGGAATGTTCCAAGCATGACATAGTCGTGGATGCTGTAAACCAACATGGAGAACTGGGGACGGACGAAAAAGAAATCCCAGCCGGCAAAACTCAGAAGCGCCGCCACGACCGCCGGTCGAAACCCGTAATAGATCGCCATGGCGATTACGAAGGGAAGGTACAACATCGCGGACTGATCGGCGTCTTCATCATAGTGAACCCACCGGTGAGCGCAATACAACAGGACGGTGATAACCACCGTACCACCGGCCGCCGACAAATATCCCCGGCGGCTGGACCATTCATTTCCGAACGTCGATAGCGGTGAAAGGCTGCCCGGATGCGCAACATCCGGCGAAACGGGGCCGACGTCCGCACCGGATGGTCGAGTCTCCCCTTTCACCGGAGCACCGGGCGAGGATAGCATCGTTTGCCCGGTGTCTTGATCTCGCGGAATTAACAGGTCCATTGGGCTTCTGCAAAAGTCGTCCACGCCGGGATACGCGAACGGGAGACAGCAACTCGCGTCGTTCAGGAACAGTCCGCAAACGCCGCTTCGACACGGCAATCGTCAATGCCGATAATGGAATTGTGAACTTGCAACTACCCCCCATTGCTAATGGAACGGCCCCGGACGCCTTATCGCTGGCCGGGGCCGCCTTCTCATAACCGGGTTCCTCTTGCGGTCGTAGTCGCGCTACGCAAGTGCGGATGCGGATGGCTCGCTGGCGACAACTTCCACTCCCTGAGCAGGCTCCCCGTCGAGGCCGAGCGTTGTTCCCTTGCGGAAGACCACGCTCCCCTCTTCGGAATCCACAACCACGGTATCGTTCGCGATGAACCGGCCGAGCAGGATCTCCTCGGCGAGCGGGTCCTCGACAAGCCGCTGGACCGCGCGGCGCAGCGGACGGGCGCCATACTGGGGGTCGTAGCCTTCGCGGGCCAGAACCTCTCGCGCGGAATCGGTAACTTCGAAGTCCATCCCCTTTACCACGACCTGTTTGCGTACGCGGTCGAGCATGAGGTCGACAACCTGCTTGATCTCGTCGTGCGACAGGGCATGGAAGATGATGGTCTCGTCGACCCGGTTCAGGAACTCCGGTCGGAATACGCGCTTAAGCTCGTCGTTAATCCGAGTCCGGATGCTGTCCATATTCCGGTTAATCTCGTGACCCTTCTTATCGTCGAACGTGCTGCGGAAGCCCATCTCGCGCTCGCCCTGGATCGATCGCGCGCCGATATTGCTGGTCATGATCAAGATGACGTTCTTGAAGTCGATCACACGACCGTGCGAGTCGGTCAGGCGGCCGTCCTCCATGATCTGGAGGAGGATATTGTAGACCTCCGGATGCGCCTTCTCGATCTCGTCGAGCAGGACCACCGAATAGGGATTGCGCCGGACAGCCTCTGAGAGCTGGCCGCCTTCGTCGTATCCGACATACCCGGGAGGGGCGCCGACCAGGCGTGAGACCGCGAAGCTCTCCATGTACTCGGACATGTCGATCCGGATCAGATTGTCCTCTTTCTCGAACAAATACGCGGCCAGCGCACGGGCAAGTTCCGTTTTCCCGACACCGGTCGGTCCGAGGAAGATGAACGACCCGATTGGCCGCTTCGCATCACGCAATCCGGACCGCGAGCGTCGCACAGCCTTCGAGATCGCCACGATGGCCTCGTGCTGTCCGATGATTCGCTTGTGCAACTCCTCTTCCATTCGGAAGAGTTTCTGGGTCTCCGCCTCCACAAGGCGAGAGACGGGAATGCCTGTCCAGGAGAACACAATCTGTGCGATCTCGTCCTCGTCGACGATCTGCTTGGCGTCCTTGCGAACGACCTGCCACTGCTCGTCGAGCTCGCGTACCTTCTCCTCGAGCTCGCGACGGCGTCCCTGAAGCTCATAAGCGCGCTCGTACTGGCGATTGTTGGGCAGGCCGGCAAGCTCCTTCTGCACGGCGTTCAGCTCGATCTTGGCATCGCGAAGGTCTTGCGGCGGCATTGCGCTTCGAAGGCGCACGCGCGACGACGACTCGTCGATCAGGTCGATCGCCTTATCGGGCAGGAACCGGTCAGAGATGTAGCGGTCGGAGAGCCGGGCCGCGGCATCGAGTGCGTCGTTGGTGATCTCGACCTTGTGATGCTGCTCGTACCGTGGACGAAGCCCCTTGAGGATCTCGATGGCGTCCTCCACCGACGGCTCCTTGACATGGATCGCCTGGAAGCGGCGCTGCAGAGCGGCATCGCGTTCCACGTATTTGCGGTATTCGTCGAGCGTTGTCGCCCCGATGCACTGAAGCTCGCCACGCGCCAGTGCGGGCTTGAGGATGTTGGACGCGTCGATCGCGCCTTCGGCCGCGCCGGCGCCGACGAGAGTATGCAGCTCGTCGATGAAGAGCACAACCTCGCCCTGGGCCTTGCGCACTTCCTCCATGACACGCTTCATCCGCTCCTCAAACTCACCGCGGTACTTTGTCCCCGCCACGAGGGCCGCCAGATCGAGTGCGACGACACGGCGGTCCTTGAGGAAATCGGGGATATCGCCCATGACGATCCGCTGGGCCAGGCCTTCCGCGATAGCGGTCTTACCGACGCCCGGCTCGCCAAGCAAACACGGGTTGTTCTTGACACGACGGGAGATAATCTGGATGACGCGCTCGATCTCGTTGGCTCGGCCGATCACAGGGTCGAGCTTCTCGTTTCGCGCCAACTCGGTCAGATCGCGGCCAAACTCGTCGAGGGTCGGCGTGCGGGTCTTTGTGGCCTGACGTGCCTGGCCCGAGGGGCCATTCTCGCCGCCGCCTTCCTGCAGGTGCATCACCTCGCGCCGGGTGCGGTCGAGGTCGACGCCGAGCTTGGACAGCACGCGGCCAGCCAGGCCCTCCCCTTCGCGGATCAACCCGAGGAGCAGGTGCTCCGTTCCGATGTAGTTGTTATTCAGTTGGCGCGCCTCGTCATAGGCCAGATCGATCACCCGTTTCGCCCGCGGTGTGAGTTGCATGTCCTGCCCAAGACGGCCATCGCCACGCGCAACCTGACGCTCGATCTCCGAGCGAATCCGTCCCTGACTGACGCCGATTCGGTCCAGTATCCGCGCTGCCACGCTGTCGTTTTCCCGCACAAGTCCCAGAAGCAGATGCTCTGTCGAGACGTAGTTCTCGCCGAGCCGGCCTGCCTCTTCCTGTGCATAGAACACGACCTTGCGGGCGCGCTCGGTGAATCGCTGCCACATATTAAACTTCTCCCGTTAAGCGCGCCCCGTTGTTGTGCGCACACCCTGATGCTCGACTCGACTATACCCAATTCCGCAGCACGTCCGGAGCTTCGCGCTCCGATCCGAGCACCGACAGTCCTATTATTCCGCAAGCGCACCGGTTTTCGGCGTGACCGGTCGGGCGGAGAGGAAATAGTATGGAGTAGTTAGGAAATACCCCACCCACCCGCCTGCGCCCGGAACGCATTCCGGCGGATCCCGCGCAATTCATCCACTCCCATAATATGACCCATTCCGCGACCAAAAAGCATCGGCGATCCGACTGATCCCGTTCCGATGAAGTCGAAGAGAAAACACTTAACAACCGTAAGAACAGGAGAAACGGAAATTGCCTTACTTGCGAAATTCTGCCGTGTCTGTCGGCGGGAGCGCGGGCTCGCTCCGGGCGCGCAATCACAACATCGAAATCGTTAGCACCGCTTGCGCCCTACTCGAGCCCCTACGAATTCCGTCAATCTGAAGAGGCCCGCTGGTTCCGAATTGCGGATGGCCTACGCCGCCGTACCGCCGCCCGCCTGCAGTCTTATCACGTCGCTACGCGCCCGGTCGGCGTCGACGCCGAACTTCGCCAGGACCTGCGCCGCCATACTCTGCTCCTCTCGAATTAACCCGAGAAGCAGGTGCTCAGTTCCAATGTAGTTGTTCTTCAGCCGGCGCGCCTCGTCGTAGGCAAGATCGAGCGCCCGCTTCGCTTGCGACGAGAGCTGCACGTCCGGTCCGAGCCGGCCGTCGCCGCGGGTAACCTGCAGCTCGATTTCCGCACGGATGGCCTCGCGACTTGCGCCGATCCCGTCGAGAACGCGGGCTGCCACGCTATCGTCGTCACGCACGAGGCCCAGCAGCAGATGCTCTGTCGAGACATAGTTCACGCCGAACCGGCCTGCCTCTTCCTGCGAATAGAACACGACCCTGCGCGCACGTTCCGTATATCGATGCCATAGCGACGTCCCGCCTCCGGTTTGCGGTCCGGCGCCATAGCCGGCGGGCGTCGCCGGCGGCGGCCATACCCTCGACGCCGCACGACCGGACTCCTTGCGGAGGGCGTAATGTCCGCCCCCGTCGCTTCGCTCCGGCGCCGACTCCTCTGTCGCACCACCCGATGCCTCTGCCGCACCGCTCGCCTGCAGTTGACTGACGGCCTGCCGCGCGGGTTCGAGGTCGACGCCGGCTCGGCCGAGGGCTCCGGCCCCGCGTCGAGGCTGCCGCAGCCCCAATCGGGACAGGACTCGGCCGGCAAGGCCCTCGTGCACGTCCTCACGGATCAGGCCGAGCAGCAGGTGCTCTGTGCCGACGTGGCTATTCTTGAGGCGGCGCGCCTCGTCGTAAGCGAAATCGATTGCGCGCTTCGCCCGGGGCGCCAGCCGCGTGCCCCGATCCGACGGCACAGCGGCGTTGACATCCCTGGGCTCGACCCTGGCTCGAACCGCATCCCGGCTGATCCCCAGGCTCTCCAGGACCCGTGCAGCCACGCTGCCGTCTTGATGCAAAAGCCCGAGAATCAGGAAATCCATGGAGACACTGCTCGCCCCAACACCGCGGGACGCGTCGTGGGCGTAGTATATGGCAGCCCGCGCCGGCTCCGTGAATCGCTCCCAGCCATCATCACAGCCCCGGCTCGGCCGACTCGGCCTCACACGTGCGGCACCGGGCTCCTTGCCGGGGGGTCTAATGTCCTCCCCTTCCGCTAACGCTCCAGGCGAGGACTGCTGTGCGGTGGAACTGCCACCTTGCTGAAACTCGACGACTGTTGCACGGGTACGATCGAGGTCAACACCGAGATCGGACAGAACGCGTCCCGCCAGACCCTCGCGTTCCCCGATCAATCCTAGGAGCAGATGCTCCGTGCCAATGTAGTTGTTGTTGAGCAGGCGCGCCTCTTGATACGCCAGGTCGATGACTCGCTTGGCCCGGGGCGTGAGCTGCATATCCTGCCCCGGGCGGCCGTCACCGCGCGCGGTCTGCCGCTCGGTCTCCGAGCGGATCTTCTCGCGACTGACGCCGATCCGGTCCAGTATCCGCACTGCCACGCTGTCGAATCTGTTGTCCACTCGCAAGAGTCCAAGCAGGAGATGCTCCGTCGAGACGTAATTGTCGCTGAGCCGGCCGGCTTCTTCTTGCGCATAAAACACGACGATGCGGGCTCGCTCTGTAAATCGCTGCCACATGCTCGTTCCTTAGAAAAGAGAAGATAGCAAATAACGACCAGCCGCGTCGCCCGGGCCGTTTCCAGCCGTCGGGCTCGATCGTTTCCCTTCTCGAACGATGCACTGTCCTCAAGCGTAACGTATGCGGCGTTTGACGATAGACCCCGGCGTAATCGCAGGCGTGGGCTCGCTTCGGGCGCGCGAGGAAGTTGTGCTTCGAATATGGCGGTTTTGCGCCCTCCTCAAGCCCCTACGCGGACTTAACGTACGGTTGTCATAGCCCCCGCTCTCGAAGCCGGAGCAGCTCGAGCACGACGCCGTACGACTCCATCCCTACCTCCGTGAACACGGGGGCGATCGACGGTTCTTCGAGCATGGCGAGAAGCAGGTGCTCACGGCCGACGACTTCTTCGTTCATCAGACCGTGCGCTTTCTCCAAAGCCCTCACGAGCAGCGCACCGGCGGCCGGAGAGAGCGCCAACGGCCGTGCCCCGCCGTCTTCGTCCGGAGAAGAGTCGCGGGTTTCGCCGCTTGCGGGGCCTGGCGCCGGCAACTGGGCAAGCAGCGCCTGCGCATCGACATCGTACTGGCCGAGGATGCGTATGACCGTCTCGTTCGGGTCGCTCAGCAATACAATTGCGAGGTGTGCAGGCGTTACAAACGGCTGGCCCTGCATGGCTGCCAGACGGACCGCGGCCTCGATTTCGGTGTGAAACGGTGCATCCTGTCGCTCTAGCGATTTCAACCGGATGGGCTCACGCCGAACGACCCGCAGGTGGCGCCGTGTGTCGATTCGGTCGTCGAGGGGCACGTCCGCGGAGACACGCGGCTGGGCCGGCAGGTTGACAGAACTACCCTCCTGCAGGTCTATCACCTCACGACGTGTCCGATCGAGTTCCACCCCGAGTTTGGAAAGGACACGGCCGGCCAGGCCCTCCCCCTCGCGGATCAGCCCGAGTAGCAAATGCTCTGTTCCCATGTAGTTATTGTCGAGGAGCCGAGACTCGTCGTATGCCAGGTCGATGACGCGCTTCGCTCGAGGCGTGAGCTGCATATCCTGTCCCATCCGCCCGTTGCCACGCGCAACCATGCCCTCGATCTCCGTGCGGATTCGCCCTGGCTCGACCCCGATGCGCTCGAAAATGCGCGCTGCCACACTGTCGTTTTCGCGCACGAGCCCCAGAAGCAGATGCTCCGTGGACACGTAGTTCTCGCCGAGGCGGCCGGCCTCTTCCTGTGCATAGAACACGACCTTGCGGGCGCGCTCCGTGAATCGCTGCCACATGCTGTACGCTCCTTGGTAAAAAGGAAAAAGTTGATAGGAAATAGCCTGGAAACGCCCGTCCCAGGCGCAGACGACTCCGACGGATCGTGTGCGGTCGGCCGCTCGTTCACCACCACGGAGGAAATAGCCAGGGCTCCTGGTGATCCTGACTATTTCCTAACCCGGCGTAGCCGGAACCAAAATCATCGCGAAGCGATACCTCTGTTCGTCCGTAGGACGATCTCCATGGCAGCCCACGAATTCATTCGTGGGTCGAAGATGGTTCCGGTGAGTCGTGCGCTTTTCGCGCACGACTCAAGTTATAAGATACTATTTCCTCTCCTATAATCCGCGCTCCCGTAATCGAAGAAGCTCGAGGAGAACGCCATAAGGCTCGATTCCGAACTCCGTGAGAAGCGGCGCGATCGACGGCTCTTCCAGCATCGCCAGCAGCAGGTGCTCGCGGCCGACAACTTCTTCGTTCATCAAGCCGTGCGCCTTCTCCAAAGCACGAACCAGCATCGATCCCGCGGCGGGTGACAGCGCCGGGACCGCAGTTCGGTCGGTGGCGACGTCATCGGACATGAAAGCGGTGGAGGCGCTGCGGGGTTCTGCCAACTGGACAAGGAGCATATGGGCGTAAAGACCGTACTGGCCGAGGATGCGGATCACTGTCTCATTCGGGTCGCTGAGAAGAACTACGGCGAGGTGGACCGGAGTCACCATCGACTCCCCCTGCATCGATGCCAGACGCCGGGCTGCCTCGATCTCGGTATGGAGGGGGGCGTCATGCCGCTCGAGGGACTTCAACCGGATGGGACCGCGCCGGACGCCGCGGAGGACGCGCGGGGGCTCCGACTCCGAGGCAATGGGAGCGGGTTCCACGGTTTTGAGGACAGCCGCCTCGTTGCGGACGATGTCAACCGTGACGCCGAGATCGCGAAGAATCCTTCCGCCAAGACCGTTGTCATCCCGCGCAAGAGCGGTGAGCATGTGCTCGGTACCGATGTGTTCCGCATCGGACCGGCGCGACTCGTCAAAGGAGAGATCGATAACGCGCCGGGCGCCCGGCGCAAGATGGACATCGCATCCGGGACGACCCTCTCCCGTGCGGGGGACGGCCTCGACCTTCAATCGAATATCGGACAACCCGATTCCAAGCCTGGACAATATCTGCGTCCCGGCCGCATTCGGCACTCTTGCGATCCCGAGAAATAGATGTTCTGTGTCGACACTATTCTGACCGAGCCGGCCGGCCTCTTCCTGTGCATAAAAGACGACCTTACGCGCGTGCTCGGTAAACCGCTGCCACATGGGAATGGTTCCTTTCTCACTATCCAATTACAGAGTTATGATGCCCGGTTGAGAAAATAGAAGGTAGCAAATAGGATTTAGCTCCGCCTGATGTTCTCGCTATTTCCTAACTTCTTCAACCTATTTCCTACTCCCTACAGCGCCCCCACGCCATCGGTTGTTTTCCGCGGTCGGTCGTCGCCAGTCGCTATATGACCGGCGTGCCCTCCGAGCGCGTGCAGTCGCGAAACGCCGCGATCAGCCGGCGCGTAATCGGCCCCGGCTTACCTTCGGCAATCGATCGGCCGTCGACATTCACGGCCGGGATGACCTCGGCCGCCGTACCGGTCAAGAATACCTCGTCGGCATTGTAGACATCGTAAAGCGAGATGATCGGCTCGAGGACGGCGATGTCTCGTTCACGGGCCAGACCGATCACGGTGTCGCGCGTGATTCCCTGCAGTATCCCGATCGAGGCCGGCGGTGTCGCCAGCCGGCCGTCCTTGACGAGAAATATGTTGTCCCCGGTCGCCTCTCCGACATATCCCTCGCGCGTCAGCATCAGTCCCTCGCCGGCGCCGCAGCGGTTCGCCTCCGCCTTCGCCATGATATTGTTGATGTATTTGCCCGTGCATTTGACGCGCGGATCGATCACATCGGGAGAAGGGAGGCGTGTCGACACGGTCACGACGCTCAGGCCGTTGTCGTACATCTCCTGCGGATACAGCGCGAGCTGTTCACAGGAAATATAATCGTTGGCGGTTCCTTTGATGTGCTTGGGGTCGAGGCCAAGAGCCGTACCTCGCGTGATCGTCACGCGGATATAGCCGTCAGTGTGCCGGTTTGCCTTGACGGTGTCGAGGATGCGAGTCCGCATCGCCGACAGCTCCACCGGCGGGGTAATGTTAATCGCCTTGCAGGAGAAGTAGAGCCGGGCAACGTGCTCATCAAGCTTAAAAACGCGGTTATTATAGACGCGCATGCCCTCGAAAACGCCGTCGCCGTAGAGCATGCCGTGGTCATACAGGGGCACTGTGGCGCGCTCCTTTGCAATCAGTTCCCCATTGATCGAAACGTACTGTTCGCCCATCCCATCTCCTCCCCAATATGCTCTCGCACCGTGCCGGCCCTTGCCGGAGCCACGTTACCGTAAAGTATAGCACGCCAGGTCCGTACACGCAAGAAATGGATTTCAGGATAGTCGAATGTAAGCACGAAACGGGCCGCTCGGGAATCGAACTCCGACGTCAGGTCGCCGGTTCAGAGGTCACCGGCATTCCGGCGGCGCTGGAGCGTTTTGCGCTTTTCACTAACGCCGGAGCTCTGGCACCCCATCGTCCATGGCTAAGTGGACACAAGCCTCGTCGGGGCTGAAGAAGGGACTATCCGGAGGGGCTGATCCCCGGCGTAAAGCTCCGCTTCCACGGTCTCCAGGGATTCCCGAGCGCTCTGCGTGTTCGGGTTCGCGTCCCCCAGGAATCGGCTGAAGATGCGCACGGCGCGCTCAAACGACGTCCGCGCGTTGGCCAGATCCCGGGAGGCACGCAACACGCCCGCCAGGTTACTGACATCGCGCGCCACGTTCGGATGTTCCGGGCCGTAAGAGGCCTCGTCGATCCTGATGGCTCTCTCGAATGCCTCGCGAGCCCCGCGCAGATCCCCCAGAACCTCCAAAACATGCCCCAGGTTGTTAATGTCGGTGGCGATTTCGGGGTGGTTCGGACCATAGACCGCCTCGTCGATCTTGAGGGAGCGCTCGAGGGCGGCGCGAGCACCGGCCAGATCGCCCAGGTCCCGCAGCACGTTGCCGAGGTTGTTGAGGCGGACCGCAACGTTCGGGTGGACGGGGCCATAGACCCCCTCATCGATCGCGAGCGAGCGCTCGAACGCGGTGCGCGCGCCCGCCAGGTCCCCCCGGGCACGCAGGACCGTGCCCAGGTTGCAGATATTGGTCGCGACTTCGGGGTGATCGGGGCCGTAGAATGCCTCGTTGATCTTCAGCGCGCGCAGAAAGGAATCGCCGGCGCCGGCAAGGTCACCCATGTCTTGCAAAACGCCGCCCAGATTGTTGATGAAACTGGCGCCATCCGGAGTGTCCGGGCCTAACGCGGCCTCCTGGACGCGGATAGCGCGCTCGAACAGATGCCGCGCTTCGCCGAACTCCGCGCGAACATGCATATACGTCGCCGCACGATCCAGGATATATCCTGCCGCCGCCGGCTCAGGGCCGGACTTGTCCTCCCGGTGATCGACCGCAGCCATGGCATGCGGCTGCAGACGGGTATAGATCGGCCAGGCGGCAACATTCGTCCTTACGTCCTCCGGAATCGCCTTCCGCAGCATCGACAGCACGCGACCGAGAGAGGAATCGGCCGTGCCGTTCGCATGCTGGCGGTCGCGGATGACGGCCTGGACCAGGCGATGGACCGAAAGGCCGTCGTCGGTCGTGGCGGAGACGAGTGAGTACCGGCGCAGCGCCACGACAGCCTCATCGAGCAGCAGGTCGTCGAACGTGCCGCTCCACTCCGTGAAAAGCGCGATGGGGATGTCGTCCGGGGCAAGCCAAGCACACATATCGAGCAAGTCGGCGGCATGCGGTGTCCGGCCCGCCTGCTCAATGGCGATCGACCAGGTGGTTGTGATCGTCGCATGGTAGTCGTCGGGCGAGTGGCTACCGAGCGCCGCGAGGCTGCGCTCTCGAAACAGGGCCAGGAACGACGACGGGGGACGGCCGGTCACATCGACATAGGCGCCTGCCTGTTCGAGGGCAAGCGGAAGGTCGCCGAGGGCGGAAGCAAGGGCGTCGAGATCGCTGGAGTCGAACGTGTACTCCAGGCCGCCCATGTTCATGCGATCGCGCAGGAAAGATAGCGATTCGGGTCGGGACCAGGTATCGAGAAGGAGGGTATGTGCGCGCCGACTGTGTGTCTGGTCACGAGTAGTAATGAGCACGTGCCCGCAGGTTGGCAGGGAGCGCGGGTCGGCGCCGTGCGGCAGCGCCGCCAGGGCGGAATCGAGGGATTCCGCGTTGTCGAGGACAAGCAGCCAGCACGAATGGCTCGCCAGGTAGGTCTTCGCGGCGCGGACGGCCAGGGACCGCTCCTGTGCCTTCGCCTCGGGCAGCCTGAGTTCCTCGGCGAGAGCCGCGTAGTCGGCATCGATCGTTTCCGCCTGCTCGGCGCGGATCCACCAGATCACGTCGAAGTCGCCGGCGTGCTGGTAAGCGTATTCCACGGCAAGCTGCGTCTTACCGACCCCGCCGAGACCGACCACGGCAATCGGTAGGCGCGGACTGGCTTGCGCCACCCCCGCGGATTGGCCCACGGCCAACTCCCGCTCCATCCGCGCGAGAAGGCCGGCACGACCCGTGAACGTCGGGTTTCGTGGGACGGACACCTGGAAGACGCGAGGTTTCACCGGCGCCGGCGTCGACGGCGCGTTCGGAGTCACGTCGACGGCCGCGTGCGGCGGGCCGTCCTGCCGCCGGCACGCAGAGAGTAATTGCTGATAGGACTCGTCGGAGGGCGTCCGCCAGTCGACGTACAGAAACTGGCGCAGGATGTCCGGTATCTCGCAGTCATCGAGGAGAATCGGTATGAAGCGTCGATCGGTGTTGGTCGGATCGCGGAACATGGAGGTGTGGCGTTCGAGCGAGACCCAGTCCGAGCCGAGCGAGTTTGCGGACATGGCCAGGACGAGAATTCGCGAGCGTTCCAGTCCCTCCTCAATCCGCAGCCCGACCATGTCCCCGGGCCGGATCTCCCATATATCGAGCCAGATCCGCAGCCCATCGCCGCGCAGCCGCTCGGCCAGCGCGCACACGGTGGGCTTGTCCCTGGAACTGTGGCTGAGAAACACGTCAAAGTCGAAGTGATCATCCATACGGTAGGCCCCCGTAGTTTGATACGCCAAACAGGCGCGGATTCCTCCTCATTTTCGCTCGTCAAGGCTGTCTTTACGGGCACGCCGTGTCGCAATGACGACGCAGACAGTATATATCGATCGGGACAGACCGTCAAGCGGCGCGAACGATCGGAGACCGCGTTGACACCGTTTCGGTCCATCGGCTATACTACGCGCGAGCCTCTCGTCGATACGAAGTCTGACACGCATCCATGCCTGAACCACGAAACACGATACTGGGCGTAATTCCCGCCCGCCTGAACTCGACACGGCTGCCGGGGAAGGCCCTGCTCGAGATCGCGGGCCGGCCGATGATCCACTGGGTGTACCTCAACGCGCGCCGCTCGGACCTGTTGACCGACCTGATCGTGGCAACCGACAGCCCCGAGATCGAGGGGTCCTGCAAATCCGCGGGCATCCCGGTCCTGATGACCGGCGAGCACCCTTCGGGATCGGACCGGCTCTACGAGGTGCTGACGCGAACCGCTGCCGACATCTATGTCAACATCCAGGGCGACGAGCCGACCGTGCAGCCGGCGCACATCGCGCTCCTGCTCGGCCCGCTGCTCGAACGGGGCGACGCACGGGTATCGACACTCAAGGTCCGCATCAGCGCCACTGAGGCGTCAAACCCGAACTGCGTCAAGGTGGTGACGACGCTCGACGGCCGTGCGCTCTATTTCTCGCGGCACGCGATCCCCTACGACCGCGACGGGGCCGGCGGCGCCGTCTACTACAAGCATATTGGCCTTTACGCCTACACGCGGGAGGCACTCGACCTCTTCCACCGCCTTCCGCAAACGCCGCTCGAGCTGACCGAGAAGCTGGAGCAGCTACGCTATCTCGAGAACGGGATACCGATCGACGTGGTCGAGACCGCGCGGGACACGGTCGGGGTCGATACGCAGGCCGATCTGGAAAGGGTCATCGCGCTCTTTGAAACGGGCGCGGCCGCATGATGTACGCCGTCTACAGCTTCCTGTTCGGCCTGTGGGCCGCGCTGATGTGCCCGGTGCTGGCCTATCGCGCCATTCGGAAAAAGAAGTACCTGCCGAACATCCCCATGCGGCTGGGAAAGCTCCCCGGGGAATTACGGCACGACGGGCGGACGACCATCTGGATCCATGCCTGCTCGGTGGGCGAGGCGCTCAGCGCACAGCCCCTGGCATGCGAGCTGCACGCGCGGTTTCCGGAGGCGCGTCTGGTCTTCTCGACAGTGACCAGGACCGGTCAGGCCGTCGCACGCGAGCGGTTCGAGGCCTATGGCCCGGAGAACGTGTTCTACTTCCCGCTGGATTTCGCGACTGTGGCAAACCGCGTGCTCGACTGGATCCAGCCGTCGCTGTTAATCACGATCGACACCGAGATCTGGCCGAACGTGCTGCACGAGACGCACCGTCGCGGCATCCCGATCGTTCTGGTCAACGGGCGCATCTCGGCGAAGTCGTTCCGATACTACGTGCTGGCCCAGCCGGCCCTGGCCCGCGTGTTCGAGAACTACTCCGCGCTGCTCATGCAGTCGCGCCTCGATGCCGAGCGAATCCAGCGTTTGGGAGCGCGGCCGAGCCGGATCGACGTGATCGGTAATATCAAGTACGACCGAGGCGCCGCCGAGTCCGGCCTGGTGGAGGCCAAGTCGCGGGCCATCGACGCTGCCTTCGGAATCACGGAATACGCCACGCCCATCCTCGTGGCAGGCAGCACACACGACGACGAGGAGAAGACCCTGCTCGACGTGCTTCGGGAGGTACGAGCTGATGACCGGCTCGCGAAGACGCGCCTGCTGCTCGTGCCACGCCATCCGGAGCGATTCGACGATGTGGCGGCGCTTGCCGAAAGGGAAGGCTTCACGGTGCAGCGCCGGTCCGACTCGCGCGGCCCGAACCCGGCCGCTGAGATTCTCCTGCTCGACACGCTTGGTGAACTCGGCACGGCGTACCGGTTCGCGTCGGTGGCGTTTGTCGGCGGCACGCTGATCCCCCATGGCGGCCAGAGCATCATGGAGCCGGCCACCTGGGGCCGCGCCATCGTCACAGGACCGCACATGGAGAACTTCACGGACATTATCGGGGAATTCCAGAGCCGGCAGGCGGTCGTGCAGATCGACGCCGATGAAAACGACAAGCCCGCCCAGCGCACGGCGCTCACGCGGGAGATCACGCGCCTGCTCCTCGACCCCTCCGCCGCCGAGTCGCTGGGCCGCGCTGCTCACGCGATCTTCGAGGAGAGCCAGGGCGCCACCCAGCGCGCCGTCGACCGGATCGAGCCATGGTATCGAAAGCGCGTCGCCGGATGAGTGCCAACCACTATTGTCGCCAATGACCCAGTCCATTCGTGGTGTGGTATAACCTTGCGGTGACGAGGATACGATTAGTGGCATTCGCGCCCTTCTGGCGCAAGAACTCGATCCAACAAGCCAGGTGAATGATGTTTCTCACAGCACGGGATATCGGCGACGCGGCACGGGCGCTCGAAAACGTGCATCCGTTTTTCGGAATCTCTTATTTTGCATTCCATAAGGCCGGGTTGCCGGTCGGCGGAACGCAGCAATTTAGCTTTGCTCCCGAGGCCGACGAAGTTCTCGATCGGCATTACCGCCCCTATTCCGGCTACGCCGGCTACTATATTCCCTTCAAGACGTCCGACAGGTCGAAACGATGGAAGGCGGCCGGATATGCCGGGACATCCCTGCTACGGATCACCAAGCAGACGTTTGGAGATGCGCTGGTCCACGACAAGGATAATCAGGCGTGGGGATGGCGAGACAACTATCTCGACGTCCTGATCGATCATCTCAAGGGCCGCCGAATACCAGCGCTTTCCCTGGCCGTCTGGATGTCCCGGAACGAATGGCTGGCGGAAAACGCGACGGGGATCGACCTGTGTCACTTCATGTTCAAGACCTACGCCATTCCGGACCGAGAGGTAGAAGCACTGTTCGACATGGCCTCCGCGTACTCGGCGGGCGTTCTGAAATTGAGCGAACACCCGGTGTCAGAAGACGAGTTGTTGGGCGTCATAGGCCATCCTCCGGGCTCTCCGGCCGAGGACGGCGCTGCACTGCGTTATCTTGTGCTCAAGAACGTCGGCCCTGCGCGGGACCTGAAGTATGAGCCGTCGGCCCGGCTGAACATCATTACCGGGGACAACAGCCTTGGTAAGACATTTCTTCTTGAGTGCATCTGGTGGTCATTGACCGGAATGTGGATCGACTACCCGGCCGTTCCACGAAGAGACAGTCCAAAATCTGCGGCGCGCGTGGAATATGGAATAACGTCCGCCGGCACCCAACAGGTGGACACCGTGCGCACGTTCCAATGGGACGCGCAGCGATGGAGCAAGCCACAAAGGGCCGAAACGCCTCCCGGGTTGGCCATATATGCCCGGTTCGACGGGTCCTTTGCGATATTTGACCCGCACCAGAGCCGAGCCATCGACGATCCTCAGGACGGCGGCAGCGGCGGCCTGTTCATGTCGCGGGGCGAGATATGGGACGGCGTCCTCTCCCGACCGCATGACACAAACGGGCGGTCCCAATGGCAGTGCAACGGACTGCTGCGAGACTGGGCGACATGGCAGACCGGCGGCACACGATATAAAACGCAAATGCGGGCACTGCGTGCCGCCCTTTCGGCCCTGTCTGTTTCGGCGGAGGAGCGCCTCACCCCCGGGGCACTCACCCGCGTGCCGCCCGACGTGAGGGATGTTCCGACACTCCGCATGCCGTATGGAGATGTTGCGGTCGTGCATGCATCGGCCGCCATACAGCGCATCATCACTCTCGCCTACGTCCTCGTGTGGGCGTGGCACGAACATCTCGAAAACAGCGCTCAGTTGCGCAAGAACCCCGAGCGCCGCCTGGTGCTGCTGGTCGACGAGATAGAGGCCCACCTGCACCCCAGGTGGCAGCGCGCTATCGTCCCGGCGCTACTGGGCTGCGTGGACATCATGAGCACGATGATGTCGCCCCAGCTTCATATTGCGACCCACTCGCCCATGGTGCTTGCCTCAGTTGAGCCGATTTTTCGCCAGGGTGATGATGCGCTGCACCATCTGTCCCTCTTCGGCCGCGATGCCGGCATCGAATCCGTGCCATTTATTCGCCGGGGCACGGCCGACCTCTGGTTGATGAGCGACGTGTTCGGTCTTGCCCAGGCCCGATCACTGGAAGCCGAAGAGGCCATCCAGGCGGCAATCGACGTCCAGCTTGGCTCGGATGCGCCGGAAGACACGGTCCGAGAGATTGATGCGCGGCTTGTAAAATATCTGGCCCAGGACGACGAGTTTTGGCCCAGATGGCGATATTTCGCTCTGCAGCACGGGGTTCCAAGGTGATTCCAGTCAGACCCGCGCCGGAGCCGCCCGGCTTTCAAGATACTGTCAGGAAACCCGGACTGGAATTCCTGGCGTCGCTCGCGCCGGGTGGAAGGCGCCCGACCGCGAAGGAGTGGGAGCGCCATAGTCTGTGGCGGGCTGTCCTGGCAGAGCTATACGACTCCTACCATGGCATTTGCGCATATAGCTGCCATTGGATATCTCCCGACACCGGGGCGGACACTGTGGAACACTTCAAGCCAAAAAGCACTTACCCGAGTCTCGCGTTCGACTGGGCAAACTACCGCCTGGTTTGCGCGACGCTGAATAGCAGGAAGGGTATCCACGAGGACGTCCTTGATCCGTTCGAGATCCACGATTCCTGGTTTACGCTCAAGTTCCCGGTGTGCCTGGTTGTTCCCAACAACGATCTACCGAGTGATGTGGCGATTAAGGTGGCTACAACGATCAGGCGCCTCAAACTGAACGACGAGGCCACATGCGTGAAAGCGCGCGTCAAGTTTGTCAGGCTTTACGCGATTGGCGACGTGTCCTTCAGTTTCCTGGAACACGATGCTCCGTTTATCGCGCGTGAACTCATTCGGCAAGATCTAAAGGATGCGATTCAATCAATGATGGTGTAAGATATTCACCTATGAAGCGAAGTTAGTCCGGGTGAGTGCATAGAGAGGGCAAGAAGAAAGAGGCGACCGTTGTAAGCGTCTCTGTACATGAACCGTTACCACGCACTCCAGAACAGGTTGTTGCCAGCCTTTTCGAGGATGGCAAGACCTACGATGACGGCGGACGCGGGGTTTATTGGGTTTAATTGGCCAACACGCGGTAAGTTTCCGAGCATATCGTCCTCGTCCGACGCCGACCGCAACGGTGGGCCGACTTCGATGCGGGCTTTCCTGCTTGGGGATGTTCCCTTTCGTATGGAGTCGTGACTAAGCCCCATTTGAGGGTGCGGCTCAGGAGGCGTCGTTGCCGGACCCTGGCTCATGTTATTCGAGACCGACGCGAGGCACTGCGGCGATCTGCTGATGGCATTGTATCATGGAAACGGTAATGTGTCTAGTAGACAAGCTATTTAACATGCGAGCGTTCGCCTTCAAAACTCGACCAACGGACGAAGTCGTGGGCTGCCATGGAGAGCGACACAGCGCGGCATAGCCGCAAACGAACCTCTCCTGGTCGCCCAATCACGCGCAGTCCAATCACGGAGTGATCGGGTTTCGACCTGACGAGTGTATTTCGGAATATTACGCCAAAATCCTTGACTTCCACGGCCGGATATACCATAATGAAGTCACTTCCAGCCCGACTGACCAGCCGCAAGGCCTCGGTCGGGTTATTTACTTGAGATTATCCCATGCCGGTCGAACCTACCATTAAACGTACAGTCGCTTTCTTCGACGGCCAAAACCTGTACCGCAACGTGCTCAGTACCTTCGGATGCACGCACCCCAACTACGATGTCGAGAAACTCGCCCAGGCTGTTTGCTCCGCTCACGGCTGCCGTGTGCATTGAGCTGAGGCGCACCCAGTCTTCACCGTAGAGCAACAAGGCCAAGCGATGCCAGATAACAAACTTCCACAATGTGAGTTCATCCTTTTCCAGGCGACTGACGGTCGAACCCGTATTGAGTGCCGATTTGAGGACGCGACACTGTGGCTTACGCAGTCACAGATCGCGGAGTTATTCCAGACGACCCCGCAGAACGTGACCCTCCACCTCAAAGCAGTTTACAAGGAAGGAGAAGTCGATGGGGCAACTTGTAAGGATTACTTACAGGTTCGTTCCGAGGGCGGGCGCGAGGTTCGCCGAAGCCTGAGACACTACAGTCTTCCCGCAATCCTCGCGGTCGGCTATCGCGTGCGTAGCCTGCGTGGCACGCAGTTCCGCCAATGGGCCACGGAGCGGTTGGACGAGTACCTCTTGAAGGGCTTCACCATGGACGACGAGCGGCGGATCCGATACCTTGCGGCTTATCCACGAAGCGCGGGCGGGGGCCATGTACGGTTATGACCCCACCTAAGCCTTCTGTTGTTCTTGACGCCAGTGTCGTCGTTGCGATCTGCAGTAAGGAAGTCGGGCGGGACCCCGCCGGAATCACGTCGAGGTCATCAGAATCGGTGATGAGGAACATTGGGGCTGTGATGTAATAGCAACAGACAATGCGGCCATTTCCTCCGAGTTGAGAGTAGGGTCGCCCGAAACGCCTGCCGGACGAGCACCGCCGGCGCTCACGGAATAATGCTCCTCGGCATCCGCCATGCGGCGCAGAGTTTCCTCGGGTATCCGGCGATATTTCAGAACATTAGATTTCATATAACATCTCCGTTGCTCTGGTCTCTGAAAGCTCAAAGTAGTGCAAGTAACCATAGTCCGCATCAACGCCCAGATCGTCCATCTTTATCACGTCACGGTAAAAACGTTCCGCCTGCGGTAAAGAATGTAAACCTATTATACCTTGAAAGCCCGAGGCCGCGCTGATCTGGACGGCAAGGTCGATCAGCACAAACCCCAATCCCTTAAATCGAGGATGCTGAACAATGCTCCGATCGTTCCAGGGGGCAACCGCCAGGTAGTCCACGTATATGAGCTTGCGCCCCAAAGACGCTCGCCTGCGTGCGTGTTTTCCATTAATACCCATCATGAGCGCCTGGACGGTTCCGCGGTGCTCTATTCCGCAGAATCGGCTGACAACTCCATAACGCTGATGGATGTCGACCGCGTGTTTGCCCTTCCGTCGCCAATCCCAGTGCGTGTGCTCGGGCAGTGTTGCAGGGTCCGTTCCACGGGCAATGGCGCGGGCCTCGACTCTCTGCATCGATCGAAGAAAGCGGTCGCCGGCGGTGGCTACTGCCTCGATGGGCATATCGACCAAAAGCGTAGCCGGCACACGATTCCCCGTTCGAGCATCGACGACGAGTACTGTAAAGCTCTGCATATGTCGAAGAAGTTCGTGACGGAAGACCGGGATTCCTGCCACACTCTCGCCCCGATCCATGCGCCTTGATGAGCACGCCGACATCCGACGAGCGATTTCGCGCCACGAACGGCTCGACGCCTCGTCCAATGCCACTCGCCCACCCTTCGTCGAGCCCGCCTGCACGCCCGCGACATCAACCCACGCCCCCGGCACGCGTGTCACCGCCCGCTCACCATTCCGCCCGCGTCCTCGCCTTCGCCGACCAACTCGTCACGGACGGCATCCGCGAATTCAGAAGCGCCAACCCGCGATTCTCGGTATAACAGCAGTAATCCCCAACCGGTTCGCTGGTTGGGCAGCGCAGCCACCCGCAAGGGTGGCTGTAGCTTTACGCTCCCACGTTGACGCGTGTGCATTCAGTTTGCTTGGGAGCTTGCGAAGGGCCACGTTCATTCTCGACGCACAACCTCCTCGCGCGCCCGAAGCGAGCCTCCTCCCACGCTTCACACCGCACTCAAGATCGTGTTGACTGGCAGGACATTAAGTGGTATGATCGTGCTGTTCCTGGCGGCATCAAGGCGAATCGATATGAGCGGCGACAAAGAGCCGAATGTTATAAGAGAATCCACACCCGCTTATGGCGCAGCCGCACCAGTAGGTCGCATTCGGACGCGTGTTACTCGCACAAACACGCCATCTCTTGATGAGAATAATGCCGATCAGCAAGCACGGCCGAGCGCTACGGCGCCTGAGTCTCCCACTCCGGACACCTCTGATGCGTCAACCATCGAGCAGGAGCGCGTTGTTGCCGAAATTCGACGTGCATTTCAGGAAACTAAGCCTTCGAATCGGTCCGCTCTTGCCAAACACCTTATCGTGTCTCTTCAGGGTTGGGACGCCATGCGGGGTCTTCCACCGGGCTCCGTAATCCCTGCCTCTCTGCCGCTGTCTTCGTTCTTGTTCCGCCGTGATGGCGGTAGCGCTGTCTAACGTGAGCGAAATGTACTACAATAACGTATCAGTACTTTTGTCGTAGCGCGTGAGGAGGGCGGAATATGACGATTTTACTGGACTTGCCGGAGAGCACAATGGAACATCTTGCAGCCAATGCCAAACGAACAGGGAAAGGCATTGACGAGCTTGCCGCTGAAGCGGTGATTTCACAATATCCCGACACGGATGACACGCAGGCCTTCTTCGACCGGATCGCGGCGCGGGTGCCGCCACCGGGCTACGTCGCGGATCTCTCTCGAGAGGCGATTTATGCCGACTAGTTTGCCCGCTTCGGTTCTCTTCGACACGAACATTCTGGTGCGGGCGATCAGCCCTGGCGACACACGCCGCCCGGGAACGTTGCGTGCGATCCGGCGGCTTAAGAACGCGGGTGTCAAGCTCCATATCTGCACGCAAAACATGCAGGAGTTTCGACAAGTGGCTACCCGCCCGGCAACATCAAACGGCCTGGGTATGACATCGGCGGATGTAGCAGCCTCGATCACAGATTTCGAACGTGAGTACTCGCTCATCGTCGAGAATCTGGCAGGATATCAGGCATGGCGACTCATTGTGGAAACGGTCCAGACTGTCGGACGCTCCAACTTCGACGCTCGTATTGTGGCCACGGCGATGACGAGCGGCATTGAAGCCGTGCTTACCTACGAGTCTGCTTCTTTTGTCCGATATGGGGCTGTCGCAAACGTCGCGATCTTAGATCCTGTAAGTGTTTAGCGTCGGAGGCCCTTCGATGCCGGTACGCCCAACAGTCTTTATCAGCTACGCCCACGAATCCGACGACCACGCCGCCCGCGTCCTCGCCTTCGCCGACCAACTCGTCGCCGACGGCATCGACGTCCTCCTCGACCAGTATGACCCGAATCCCGCCGAAGGCTGGCCGGTCTGGATGCAACTCGGCCTCGACCGCGCGGACTTCGTGCTCATGGTGTGCTCGCCCGCGTACCAGCGCCGCGTCATGCGTCAGGAGGCTGCCGGCCCCTCGACGCATGCCCCCCGTGGATCACCTTCGCACGGAAAATTCAGTATAATGACTCGATCCTGACAGCAAGCCTATTCCCGGGAGGTAATCGACGATGGGACGCTTTTTGGTCGGGACGATCCCCGCGGTGGGGCACATCAACCCGATTGTGCCGGTGGTTCGTGAACTTGTCGCTCGCGGGCACCAGGTGCAATGGTACACCGGGGAGCAATTCCGCATGAAGGTGGAAGCCTGCGGTGCGATGTGGCGGCCGATGAGGCGGACGTCGACATTTGGCGCGCAGGCGATGGATGCGTATCCCGAACGGGAAGCGAAGCGCGGGGTCGAGCGGGTGCTGTGGGACATCGAGCACGTCTTCATCGAGTCCGCGGCCGGTCAGGCCGACGACTGCGCCGAGATCCTGGCAGACTTTCCGGCCGATGTCCTCCTCTGCGATACCATGTTTCTGGGCGCGAGGTTCCTCCATGAGCGCGGGGATGGCCCCCCGTGGGCGAAGTTCAACATTACGATCCTCGGGGTCGCGGACACGTCGGGCGACACGCCACCGCTCGGGCTCGGCCTCTCGCCCGGCGAGGGTGTCCTGGCGCGCGCACGCAATCGAGGGCTCCACTGGCTGTCTAACAACGTGCTGTTTCGGCGGATCCACGAGCGATATCGCGAGGCCCGGTTCGCGTACGGGTTGCCGGCGGGGACCGGCACGCTAGTGGACGATGTCATGTCGCCCTATCTCTGGCTGCAGAGTTCTGTCCCCTCGTTCGAATATCCTCATTCCAGCCTGCCGCCGCAAGTCCACTTTATCGGCGCCGTTCTTGCCGGATCAGAGTCGTCCTTCGTCCTTCCGGACTGGTGGCGCGAGGTTGAGACGACGGATCGACCGGTCCTGCTGGTGACGCAGGGGACCGTGTCGACGGACCTCGATGATCTCATCAAACCGGTTTGCGACGCATTGGCGTCCGAGAATCTGCTGGTGGTCGTCACGACCGCCGGACGGTCGTTCGAGGGCGTCGTGCCCGCGAACGTTCGGGTGGCCGCATTCCTGCCCTACGATCGGCTGCTCCCGCATGTCGATGTGGTGGTGACAAACGGCAGCTATGGCACGGTCCAGTACGCGCTGTCGTACGGCATACCGATGGTGGCATGCGGGATAACCGAGGACAAGATAGAGGTATGCGCTCGCATCGACTGGTCGGGGGCGGGCATCCGACTGAAGGGCGACCCGCCTCCGGCGGACCAGATCCGCGCGGCCGTCGAGCGCGTTCTCATGGTCCCGTCGTACCGCTCCGCCGCCGAACGCATCCGAAACGACCTGCGGGAGCACGACGCCCCCCGCGAGGCGGCGGTTCTGCTCGAGGAGCTCGCTGCCACGAAGCAGCCGGTGGTCACTCCCATCCCCCCGATGGGCGCTGGTCGGTCCCCGGACTGACCCGGTCTCTCGAGAGTTGTCGAGGGCCAAGGACTGCGTGTCATGGACGGTCCGGTATCGACATGCCGGTCCAAAGCTACCGGCATAGCATCCGAAGCGGCTCCATCGACCGTGGCGGTATGAGCCGGCACGAGCGCGGTTGACCCGCAGAACCCGGTGCGGTACAATGGTCATAGTTTCTCAATTGTAGGAGTCTTTCCCGATGGGACTTGTTTCAGTTCCGGCCAAACTGACACCCGAAGACATATTTGCCGCGATCGAACAATTGGAGCCGACGGACGCGGATAAAGTTTCGCGCCGGCTTCTAACGCTGCAGGCTCTTCGAAGGGCCCCCCATCTCGCCGAGCGCGAGGCCGAGCTTCTGCGGATTGCTTATCGCGAAAAGCGTCCCGGATTTCGAGACCGGTTTGCCGAACTCAACGCCAAGCGCCGGGATTTTGCTCTCACACGGGATGAGCAGAAGGAGTTGCTCGACCTTTCCGACGAATCTGAGGCATTCGACGCGGAGCGTCTCGATGCTCTCGGCGAGCTCGCCAGGCTTCGGAAGTCTACTCTCCCTAAACTGATGAAGGATCTCGGACTCAAGGCGCCCTCCGTTGTCTGCGTATTCCGCTGAATTTGATCGCTCGTTCCGCTGGAATGTGATCACTGATTCCGCTGCAATCTGATCAGCGATTCCGATCCAATCTGATCACCAGACGGTGATGTCCGGCAAGCGCCCGCAA
>JBKQWH010000399.1:0-13951 GCA_052139635.1 Capsulimonadaceae bacterium | reverse complement strand
GCGGCTCCCGCGCCGGCGACAACACCCGCGGCAGGTTCGGCTGCTGCGCCGGTCGCCGCGGGCGCCGGGCAGACCGGCTACAACTCAATCCACCTGCCCGGGGGCGGCACGATCAAGGTTGTACCCGGCGGAATCGCTCCACCTCCGCCGACCAGCAGTCCGACTACTAGCGGCGGCGGCGGCCTGATCGCCCACATGCCGACCGGGTACGAGCCGCCTCCGCCCGGCGTGGAACTGGCCGGCAGTCTCACGCTGTCGCCGTCCGCTCCGCCCAATCTGGTGATGGCCGTGTACCGCCTCGATTTCGACGCGGGAGGGCGCAAGCTGGCATCGCAGAATGTCTGGGACCCGACCGGCAAATCCCTGCTCATCGATCAGCCGATGGACGGCGCGGGCCCCTGGTTCAGCGGGCTGCGCTCTGCTTGGCATCGGCAGCAACTGACCGAACTCCGCCTCGCCGGAGTCGACGTCGCGCTGATCCGCCCGATCCCCGGGGACAGGCTGCTGGCTCGCGAGGTCGATGCGCTCGTGGCCGCGTTGAAGGACATGGAATCGTCAGGCGAGGATTATCCGCTCGTGGGTGTCGACGGCAGCGGGGCCACGCCCGAGTTGGTCGCCGCAGTCCTGGATCGCATTCCGCCGCAGTTCCGGGCCATCTGGCCGCGCGGGGATGGCGTTGGAGTGCTGGTCTACGGCGGAACGCCGGACGAGCCGCCGCTCGATGATGGCTCCGCGATCGCAACGGTGTCGGCTTCCGATGTATCCGAGGTCACCCCGGTAGTCCGCGGCGCGCGAGGAAGCGTTGCGGGCCGGAACGGCGGTGGGGACTACGACCAGTTATGGCGCAAGGCGCTGGACTCGAAAGCCATACCGGTACTGATCGACAGTTGGAACGACTTCGCCGCCGGCACGGAAGTCGCGCCGTCGCGGCAGTACGGCACGCAATACACCGATTTGACTCGCCAGCATGTCCTCGAATACGTGGGGGTCCGGCAGTGGCATGCGCGGTACGTGGCATACTCGGTGCCGCCCGTCATACAGCAAAGGGCACTGTACACCATTAGCGTTCGTGTGGAAAATGCGGGCGCCCTCCCCTGGCGGGCCGGCGAAGAGTACTCGCTTTGCCCGCGCTGGTACCACGACGGGCGTCTCTACGACGACACCGCGCCGCGAGTCCCCATTGACCACGACGTCTTACCGGGCCAGTCGGCAACCCTGAGCATCGGCCTGGTGGCAATGAACGCCTACGGGCAGGATTTCGATCCGGGCGATTATGTTCTTGTGCTCGACATGGTCCAGGGTCAGGACAAATGGTTCACGTACGCGTCGGATCTCCCTCTGCAGATGCCGATCACGGTTGTGACGGCGGCTTCGGGCGCGTCGCTGCCGGCCGCGGCCACATTCCTTGCCGGCCGGACCTCCTCCTGCGTGGCCGCCGGGCAAACGGTTGCCACGTCCCTGCGCCTTCGCAACGACGGCCCGTTGGCATGGGGCGACGGCTACAAGCTCGGCTACAAGATCATTGACGACCACGGCGATAGCCCGACGGTCGTTTCGGAAGGGTCCGCCCCGCTGTCCTCCTCGCCGGTGACGCCGGGCGAGGCCGCGGACATCCCCATGCATGTCGCGGCCACCGACTCTCACGGTGCCCCCCTTGCTCCGGGCCCCTACCGTCTGCACTGGTTTGTTCTCGACAGCACGTCGGCTCCCGTTCCCGGGAGCATGGACGAGGGACTCGACGTGGCCGCCTCGACACTGGCTCCGTCGTTCGTGCTGGCGGACATTCCGCGTTCGGTGGATGCCGGCAAATCGTTTGTCTGCCATGTTGCCCTGCGGAACCTCGGGACCGAACCGTGGACCAAGCGCTCGGTACAGATCGGATACCACTGGTATTATCTGGACGGCGCCGAGGCGGCCTGGGATTCTCCGATGATGACGTTGAACGAGGACGTGCCGCCGGGCGCGCTCGACGATCAGTTCGCAGCGCGGGTGACTGCTCCAGTCCGGCAGGGCCGGTATATCCTGACCTGGGACATGCGCGACTCGCGGGGCAACTGGACATCGTCGAGCGACTACTTCCTCGGCGACAACATGATGCCGTCGATCATAACGGTTTCCGGGAACTCGACCGTCGTTCCCATCAGCCTCGACCGAGTTGCTCAGGATGCTGCCGCCGCGCATGACCCTGCCGAACAGGGCCCCGGGTCCACCCCGCCCGTCGACGCTCCGGACGCGGACAACATTCCGTTTCCAGCGGAGATGCTGCCTCCCGATTCCGCCGGAGAAGTCGACAACCCGCCTGCCCCCGCCAGGCCGGTCCTTCCGCTCTATCCGGACGGCTACTACGCCGCATCCACCGGCGACGGATCAACATCGAACCATGCCGTTCCGTTTCTCTATCCGGCTTCGAGGAAAGGGCTGGCGTGTCACGGGCAGTCTCTCGATATCCCGAGCGGCATGTACAGTGAGATTCACCTGCTCGCCGCGGCCGGCGGGTCCGCCGCGGTAACGGCGGACTTTGTGCTTAAGTTCTCGCCCGAGAAAGACGCGGACTCAAGCGCCTCAAGCACGGACTCCGGTTCGGCGCAGCCCGGCGCCAACGGTGTTACGGCCAGTTCGGTAGCCAGGACGGTTTCGGTGAAGATCTCGCCGTGGATAACGGCTCCCGCGTCGTTGGCACTCATAAGCCCGTACTCTGTCGACGCGTCCGGTGTTGTCGACACGCCGGTATACCTCGGCGACTACATCATCCCTGCAGCCGGCAAACTCACTAGCATTGTCCTGCCCGACGCCCCGTCGATCCGGGTCATCGCGCTGACCCTTGTCCGCTAATGAACAGGCCGGCCATCCCTGTTCCGCCATTTTATCGCGGGACAGGCGTCCCGCCCTGTCATCATTCCGGTCCGATATTGCACCCGATGCCATCCTGAAGCGGAACGAGAACCGGATGCCACCGACCGTGTGACCCGACGGATCTCGCGACTTCAGCCCTGGTTCGTCTTGCTATTTAGGAGCCCGCCGGTACGGTGGGCCATCGATTATGAAACCGCGGCGAATATGGTACAATCACTCTATAGGACGTAAACCGTACAAGTGTTTGTGTATGAATTGAGCGCCGGTGCTGTGTGATATAAAGTAGCCGTAGTTTTTATATCAAGCTCATTTGTCTAGTGAAACTTGAAGGCTTTCTGCTTGTCACGGTACGAGATATCGCGCTCCCCGGCCGGAGTGTCAGCGCAGGGGGGACAAGAAGCCGCGGGAACTTAACCGGCGGGAATGGCGTCGAACAGGGATAAGCACTTTCGGGGACGTCCGGACCGATTGACTAATCGGTTCCTCAGCCTCGAGGCCGGGGATGGATATGCGCCATGCCGGGGCGAGGGAGCGAACGGCCTGTAAGATCAGGGCAGACCGACTGTAATACGTATATGGATCGAGCGCACACAGGCCGCCGCCGATGTCGCAGGAGGCCAGGTTAGAGGTGTGTTATGAAGCTACTGCCCTTGTTTCGACGTCCCGGAATCGCATTGCCCGTTGTGTGGTCGGCGTGGGCCGCACTGCTTGGCTGTGCGGCAGTTGCCTGCGCAGATACCCTGGACGATCCGCTCAACGACGACCAGCATCTCGACTCGTTTGTCAATCTGCGGTTCGATAACACCAATCCGCAGTACTTTCAAGGCGATACGTCGCGTATTACACGGCAGGCGGACGGCAATCCCGCGAGGTTCGTTTATCACCTCCCTGGGATTGTCGGCTTTCGGGCTGCCATTTACTACTGGGGCCAACCCGGTACCGTCGAAGTGTATGCATCACCGGATAAAGTCAACTGGTCGCAGGTGGGCGTTGCATTGGACGGACAAACTCCAACAGCGGATACGTGGTGTGCCGCAACTATGATCCCGTCCGGGGCGCTGCCCGACGGCACAAACTATCTGGAGTTTGCCATCCTGTCCGGCGAAAAATCGTGGACGCCGCAAATAGGCGAGGTCCTCATCGATTTCGGGGCGCAGTCTCGTGCCCCGGCCATCCCGCCCGCCCTCGCGCCGGCGAGATCCGCACCGTATTCCGCAACTCCCTCTCCGCTTGCGGGGAGGGCCGGGGAGGGGGCGTATTCAGCGCAGCCGGGCGACCCGGGGAACGACGGCCCTTCTTTGGCCATTCCAGGGGGATTTACCGCTGTCGCTGCCAGCGATCAGGCGTCGATTGCCTGGATGCCGGTTCCCGGTGCAGTCAAGTATACCATCCGCCGCGGAATGTCCGGGGCATCCAACTACCAGACTGTCGCGTCGGACTTGACGTCGGGGACCTTTACGGACCGCGGACTGAAACCTGGCCACGGCTACTGGTACCAGTTGGTGGCCATTCGGGCGGACGGAACAGGCGCCGGGACCCAGACAATGTCCGTAACTCCCGATCCCGGCGCCGTGGTGTTCAACGATCCGCTTGCGGATTGGAGCCTTGTCTCAGACCGCACCGATGGGCTCGCGTTCAGCGCGTTGCCCGGCTCGGTTTCGACGATTCGCCGGACGAAGGCGGACGCCGAAAGCATCACATACAATCTTCCGGGCGCAACGCGCTTGACCTTTGCCGCGTTCTTTAAGGGAGACGTGAATGGTCAGGTGGCCGCGGAGGCATCGACAGACAGTTGTACATGGACGTCCGTTCCTCTCATCAACACAACACCGGTGACGGTGGGCAACGGTTTGTCCGCCGCGGTCTTTGCATCGAGCAAGCCGATGCCGGCCAACACCAACTATCTGCGCATCGATCTGTTGGGAACAGGCTGCGCGGATACACCGTCGATTGGGACTGTCAGGGCCGCTTACGGAGCAACACTTGGACCGAGTCATTGACACCGCCCGCCGCCCAATGCTGCGAATGTTAAGCGTTCTAATCGTCCGGGTACCAACTCAAGGATACCGGACATTTACGGGTCATGATTCTGTGGATTATTGGGAATAATCGGACTCAGGTTGCCCGGTATCCCCGTTGCAATGATCCCGTTGGGGACGGTTATGTGTGATATAATGTAAGCAGTCGCTTTGAATGCAACATTTGAGTATGAAATTGTCTGACAATTGCGCAGGTCCGTGGGTCGACGGAACCGGGGGAACTATGCGGCCAGGGAAAGCAATAACAGGCGCTCTTGTCCGTGGCGTCGGCTTCATATTGCTGGCTATGCTGGCTGCCACCGTGGCGCGGGCTGATAACTACTCGATTCTCAACGATCCGCTGGATAACTGGAACGTTGTCGCGTGGCATTCGCAGGGCCTCACTTTCGACACGTCCAATCCTCAGTGGTTCGATTCGGACACATCGCGGGTTAAGCGAACCGAGGACGGTCAGGAGGGCTTCTATTATCACACGCCAGGCGCAGTGAGGGTCGTCTGCATAATTTACTACTTTGAACAACTCGGTGAGACGGATCTCTACGGCTCGAGTGACGGTCAATCGTGGACTCCCATCACCAGTCATTTTTGGCCGAAGACTTCAGGCCCGGGCTGGAATTCGGGAATGTTGGAGGCGAAAAACTTTGGCTCCGATTGCAACTACATTGGAATCCGAATTATATCCGGTTCACAAGTATACTCGCCTCAAATTGGAAGTGTGCAGATTATCTACGATCCGAACTCCATTGGGCCTGCGACTGCTCCAACTCTGCCCATCGTCACAAGTCCGGTCGTTCAGCCGCTGGATACTCCCAAACCGGATACTCCGCCGGCGCCGGCGCGACCCGTTCAGCGTTCCGATGTTCCCGGCGGGTTAACTGTTATGGCGGCCGGCGGCCTCGCCAGTGTCGACTGGCTGTCGGTTCCGGGGGCGTCGAAGTATCGGTTGTCGCGTGGACCGGAACCGACGTCCTTCCACGTGATTGCCGCCGACATCACCGGGACTCATGTCCGCGACCAGGGCCTCAAACCCGGGGTTGCGTATTACTACGTATTAACGGCGCTTAAGGCGGACGGATCAGTGGCGACTTCCGAGGATGTACGGGTTGTACCCGATCATGACGGCGTTGTGTTCGACGACCCCCTGACTGATTGGAGCCTCTGCGCGGATCATACCGACAACCTCGAACTTGCCAAGGGCTACGACGGCGAACCGTGCGTTCGTAGAACAAAGACAACGCCCGAGAGCGTCGAGTATAATCTGCCGGGGGCCGAGCGGCTTGCCGTAACCGTGTCGTACCAGGGGGATCTCACGTCTCAGTTCACCGTTGATGCGTCCCCGGATGGTGCGGAATGGGCCTCCGTCCCGGTCACAAACTCGACGCCGGTACCGACAGGTACGAACACGTTCGTGGCGGTGTGCACAACAAAGGGGGCGCTGCCGTCAAATACGAACTTCCTCCGCATTAACCTGGCGGGCGACACCGCGACTAACTCTCCGGCGATCAGCAACATTCGGCTGACCTACGGCCTCCTGCCGCGGGCCACCGGAAACTGAACCGGGCCCCACGAACACGTCCCGGGAGCATCACGGGCACGCAACGCTATTCTTCGTAAAAGTGCCTGGGGGGCATTGCGAGGGATTCTTCGGCCGTGGCGGCCAGTTCATGCGACTCGTGGTACTCATCCCGCTCAAAAATCACAAGGTAGTACGACGCGCTGTATTCCAGTGCGGAGCGGCCGGGTGCTCCGAGCGGATTGAACTGAGGCTGGTCGTCGCCCTCGGGTGTCACCGACTTGCGCCACGTGTCTGCGGAGACCGAGAACAATCGCCATCCCTGAGACGCATGTGCATCGAGCAGCGACTGCATCCCCTCATAATCGGTAACAGCGGACTTATACTTCACCATTGAGATCCGGCCTCCCGCCGAAAATGATATGATCCACCTGCGCTTGTTGACGTGCATTGTACCATAGTGCGTCCGGCTGAACAAGCCTTCTCTGGCCCGCGGCGACACATTCGAGTGGTACCTCTATGGCGCGACAGCCCCTTGACGCCCACCGAAAACGAGGAGACAGTCCGCAACCTTAACACCGGTGGTGCGAGGCGAGACGACATCTCCGTTTGCGCGGTAGCTCATCTGTGCCGACGATCCGCCGTCGAAACACATCGCCGCCCAGGCGTGGGTGCCGTCGAACTTCGGAAAATAATCCAGCACTTCCTGCCGGAGTTCGTCGAAGGTCGCGCCGGACGAAATCCCGAGAACAATGTGCTGTGGGCGGCCACCGACATTGTCGTAAGCCACGAACGTGCGAGGAAGGGGCCCGTCACTGACAAGCCGCTCTCTACGTTCGGATTCTGAGGGCCTGCCGTGCGTAATCAACATTGGGCCGCACCCGATCGCTTCACGCGGCGCCCACGGGCGGCCAGCCCGCGTGGTGGGCGGAGACACCGGACTCGGCGCGGTAAATGCAAGTACCCGCTGCGAATGCGATGGCGCGGTTGCTGCCCACGTGATGTGCGGCTGGCCGTCCGGCATCATCCCGAACGCGCTCCGGACGTATGAACCGGCGGCAAGCCCGCTTCCGCCGCTTCCACGCAGTGGCGGGGCGGCGTGTCGCACACGTCCATCTTCCACCAGCAGCCCGACGACTTCGCACGCCTGACCGTGGGCGGCGCCGAAGTACCCGCCGTTAATCGCGGCCAGCGCTCCGCCCCCAACCCAATCGGCGGGAGAAACCGGGTCCGCCACGATGGCCCCGCCATCGTTGTGGATATGGCGAGAGCCGACCGCGATCCGAACGTTGGCGGCGCGGAGGTCAACATCGATGATATCGAGGCCGTCGGTTGGAACGGCGTGGTGGGTGACGCCCGTGGCGAGAACATCGCCCGCCGGAGCACCTGCAAACGCCGTATCCGTTACGCTCGCGAAATGCGCCTCGGCCGGACCTACCGGAAGAGATTGTGATCCGCACCCGGCCGGCCCGACAGCAACGAGCGCCAGCCACACGAGACAAATCCTCCAACGCCATCCTGTAGCGTTGGGGGACATTGTCTTAGCAGTGTGCGGCACGCTCATGAATGCGTCCAGATTGATACGGAGGCTCCGCCGCCTCATTTCGTCGAGATATGTGGACTGGAACCAGAATCATCGCGAAGCGATTCCTGACAGTATTAGCAATGCCAGTCCACGTCGGAGACCTGCTTGGCGTACTTGATGATGAACTGCTTGCGCGGCTCCACCTTCTCGCTCATCAGGATAGAGAACATGTTGGCGGCCTTCTCGGCGTCATCCATGCTCACCCGCTTGAGCGTTCTGGTCTCGATGTTCATCGTCGTATCGTACAGGTCCTCCGCGTTCATTTCACCCAGTCCCTTAAACCGCGTGACCTGAACGTCCTTGCGCTTGATCTCCTTGAGCACCTGGTCCCGCTCGGCCTCGGAACCGACATACCGCTTGGAGTCCTTCCCGGCCTTGATCGCGTAAAGTGGCGGGACCGCGCTGTAAACATGGCCGCCCTCCACGAGGGGCTGCATGTAGCTGAAGAAGAAGGTCAGCAGGAGGGTGCGGATATGCGATCCGTCGACATCGGCATCGGTCATGATGATGATGCGGTCGTATCGGAGCCTGGACATATCGAACTTGCTTGTCGATTCGCCGGTCTCCTCATCCTCGTCGCTGTCGACTTTGATGCCGATGCCCAGGGCCGTGATCAGGCTGCGGACCTCGTTGTTCTCGAGCGTCTTGTCGAGAGCCGCCTTGCCGACGTTAATAATCTTCCCGCGCAGAGGAAGGATCGCCTGATACTTCCGGTCCCGTCCCTGCTTGGCGCTTCCGCCGGCGCTGTCGCCCTCGACCAGAAACAGCTCGCATTTCTTGGGATCTCGCTCCGTGCAGTCAGCGAGCTTACCCGGCAGGTTGGAGTTCTCGAGGCTGTTCTGGCGCTTGATCAGGTCGGCCGCCTTCCGGGCCGCATCGCGCGCCTTCTGGGAAGTAATCGCCTTGTCAACGATGCGGCGGGCAACCTGCGGGTTCTCCTCGAGGAATTGCGTCAGCGACTCGCCCATGATCGAGTTAACAATGCCCTCGACCTCGGAGTTACCGAGCTTCGCCTTCGTCTGCCCCTCGAACTGCGGCTTCTCCAGCCTGACCGAAATGACCGCGGTGATGCCTTCCCGAACATCGTCGCCACTCAGGTTCGAATCCTTCTCCTTGAGCGCGCCGGTCTTTCGAGCGTACTGGTTGATAACACGCGTGAGAGCCGTCCGGAATCCGGAGAGGTGCGTGCCGCCCTCCTTGGTATGGACGTTGTTCGCGAACGACATCACCGTCTCTGTGTACGTGTTGTTGTACTGGAGGGCGATCTCGACCTGGATGCTGCCGCTGCTCTCGTCGACGCGGGTCTTGTTGAAGTAGATCACATCGCCAAGGCCAATGTTGTTCTCGTTCAGGTGCTCGACAAGCTGGGCGATGCCCCTCTCGTAGTGGTACGTCACCAACTCGGCATCGCTCATCTCATCATGAAAATGGATTGTCACCTCGCGGTTGAGGTAACACGTATTCTTGATACGCGCCTCGAAGACCTCGGGCTTATATTGAAAGCTTCCGAATATCTCCGAGTCGGCCAGCCACGTGATGGTCGTGCCACGCCGGTCGGACGGGCCTATAACCTCGAGCGGCCCGACCGGAACGCCACGCTTGCAGAGCAGCCGGTACATCTGGCCGTTCTGCTCGATAATCCCCTCGCACCACTCCGACAGAAAATTCACGCACGACAGGCCGACTCCGTGCAGTCCGCCCGAGACTTTATAGCCTTTTCCATCGAACTTGCCGCCGGCGTTAAGCTTTGTCATGGCCACTTCGACCGCGGTCAGGCCCGTTTGCTCCTGGATACCGGTGGGGATGCCGCGACCGTTATCCCGGACGGTGATCGTATTGTCCTTGTGAAGCGTGACCCATATCTCGTCCGCGTAACCTGCCAGCACCTCGTCGACACTGTTGTCGATGATCTCGTACATCAGGTGATGCAGGCCGGCCGAGCCCGTATCCCCGATATACATGGCCGGACGATGTCGAACGTGCTCGACTCCCTCCAGCACCCGTATATCGTTCGCCGTGTACTCGCTTTCGACGTGGCCGATGTCGGTCAGTCCGTCATATTCGGTGGCCACCCGAGCTCCGGTTTCATCCAGGACTGCCGTACCGCCGTCTTTGCCGTTCTTGTCATGTGTTCCGAGCGCGCGCTCGATCACGATTTCCCGAGTCGACATGGTTTCAGACATATGCTTCCGTTCTCTTCATTCTTCCCGAAGTGGCGTTGCAAATCTCACGCTCACTCCCGGCGTTTTCGCCATTGAAAAGCATCTCCTCCAGGCGGCGGCCGAAGCGGGTGAGTCCCGGTGCCGTATCCCGCCCCCGGCCACACGATCTATGTATGCGATATGTAGTGGAGAGTATCAACAGTTATCAATAATTTGGCGATTTTTCGCTATTATTATAGCATATTTCGCCCATCAAAATCAACCGTATCGACCGAATTGAGAACAGCTACTAGTAGACGAATATCCCATTCAAGGCATCCGTCAACGAACAACCGGCGGGAAGTGGATTTCAGGGCAGGCATGAACGCGATGGGCACCGTGGACACGATGCACTTCGCGGATGCGGGGTCGCATTCATGACGGACCGTTATTCTGTCCATGGAAGCTATGGACTTTGCGGGTGCAGAGATGGCTTCCTGGCGGCAGTTGCCTGCACAACTATACGGCTGGCCGGAGTATACCCAGCCAGGCACTAAATGGGAGCCCATTGCCGCAAAGCGCCCGTCGAGCTTTCTGTCCATAGCGTCCATAGCGTCCATAGTCCAAATCGTTCAAGCTTACAACTATATACTATAGTAAACGGTATCTAAATTTTGTCCCGCTACGCGGGAAGTGTTAAAAGAGCTAAAGGACTGAGTGTTAAGGTCCTGACGCGCCGCGCAGCCCGAGGAGGTTGTTGTCGAAAGTCGGGGTGACGTTGTTGCGGAACGACGCGCGGAAGATGTCCGCGAAAGGATTGTAGCTCCACGAGCCGCCGCGCAGAACGCGGGTGTCGCCGCTGTCAGGACCCGTCGGGTCCGCGCCGTGATCGCCCTTACAATAGTCCGCATCGTACCAATCCGAACACCAGTTCCATACGTTCCCCGCCATGTCCATAGCGCCGTACGGACTCGCACCCGCCGGGAAGCTCCCGACGGGCGTCGGAGACGTAATGCTCGTCCCAACCGAGTTGGCACACTTGGCCGGGTCCCAATCGTTCCCCCAGGGGTACTGGCGGCCATCCGTCCCGCGAGCAGCCTTCTCCCACTGCGCCTCTGTGGGCAAGTGCACGCCGGCCCACTTGCAATATGCGGTTGCGTCGTTCCAGGTAACGTTCACGATCGGGTAGTTGCTCTTGTCCCAGCCCCAATCCGGGGCTGGCGGCATTGCGTGGCCCGTCGCGGCGCAGAACTTCTTGTACATCGCTACGGTGACGTCGTTCTTGTAGATGTAGTAGCTCGAAAGCGTGACCGTGTGGACCGGGTTGTCAGACTGGTCGGTATCGCCCATTTGAAACGGCCCGGCGGGAATCTGGATCATCTCCGCGCCGTCCTTGGGGTTGATCTTCGACTTCGAGCTCGGCACGAACGTAATCGCAGGCGCGGGGGCTGTGGCAGCGACCGGCGCCGGAACGTGCTGGGTGTGGCCCACAACGCCCCACACAATGGCGAAGGCCACCGCCGCGAAGGCGGCGAACCCGGCAAAAGCGGGCCTTCGTGGCCGTACTACGGGCGGCTCCGGGTTCTCCGCGAACTCGACCTGACTCTCCAGGGGATTTGACATGATTCTACTCCTTCAGCGACAGATTACGAATGCATGCTCGTCAGTATTCGCCACCGCAAGGCGGAGTTCCTGCCAATAGTAGAATAGTGGGAAAGAGGCATACCGTTACAGGTATGGACGCTATGGACTGAGCGGACTCAGAGACAGCTTTCGGGCGGATGGCTCTTCTGTCCATCGCGTCCATCGCGTCCATGTGTCCATCGTCCATAAACCCGTCATTACCGATTCCGCTTGAGCCACGGAACGGGGGCGCGCCGGGCGAAGGGTGCCCCACGACGAAGGGTGATGATGGTGAACTCCGGGCGGCAGTTGAACCGCATGGCGATTCCACTTATCCCGATGCCGCGCGTGATGTAAAGCTGCGTTCGTCCCGGACGAACGCCCACGACCCGCCGCAGCTTGCGACCCGCGTAGTAACCGCTGGACAGCCGAAGTCCGAGGCGCGAATGCGTGTAGAGCGGACCGACCAGCGGAAGACGGATCTGGCCTCCGTGCGTGTGTCCGGAGAGCACCAGGTCCACATCGCGGCACACGGCGTCGGCGACACTGTCCGGGGAATGCATCAGGAGGACCTTGCAGACGTCCTCGGGGACACCTTCCAGGGCCAGGCCGGTATCATCGACATCGGTGGCCGGGTCCTCGACACCGGCAAGCACAATCTCCTCGCCGCCACGCGACAATATGACGTGCTGGTTCAGCAGCGTGCGAATGCCGATTCCGTGCAGGCTTCGGGCAACTTCCAGGGGACGCACGCCGTTCTTATATTCCGAGTTGCCGAAGATCGCCCAGACTCCGTCGACCGCGTGAACGTGGCCGGCAAGCTGCAGAAACGGTGCGATGCCGCGCTGTGTATGGACCATGTCGCCGGTGAGGACGGACAGGTCCGGCGCCGGGAGCGACTCGAGGATGCCCTGAACAACCCGCTCCCCGCGCCCGTACTCCGAAACGTGCAGGTCGGAGATCTGGTGGATCATGTACCCGTCGAAAGCCTTTGGCAGCCGGGGGATAAAAATCTCCCAGTGCACGGTCTCGGTAAGCCACGGCTCCACCTTGAGGGCATAGGCAAGACAGCCCACAAACGCGGAGGCGGCGGCGAGCCGGGTCACGCGTGGGAGGAGGAACGACGCCATCGTGTCAGAACTCCTGCGCGGAGGCGGACGGCAGCCGCAACCGGTCCACGGACCGTGATTCCCCGTTCCGGATCGGTTTTGGCAGCGTTTGGGAGAGCCGGTCGGCCACAGTATCCGTCTCCGCGATGTCCTCTCGAGGCGTCCCTTCTTTTTGCGCGACACAGGCGACTGTCAGGCCGAACGGCAGGTTAATCTTGCTCAGTGCCCTGGTTTCCAGCCGCAAGATCGAGATCAACGCGCCGTTCGCGGGTTCCGGGACCCGCACGAGATGAGCCTTCGGCTCGGCATCCCGGGGCTTGAGCAGCTTGACCAGCATCCGGTAGGCCCAGGCGGCGGGCAGCAAGCCGGTCACCGAGTAGGTCAGCTTGTCCATCCGCAGTCCGACACGCTGGAATAAGTCCTTCACTGCCGGGGTTGTATACCGGCGGTAGTGGTGCAGCGCGACGTCGTGATCGCTCCAGAGGAACTGATACGCCGGAACCGTCACGAAGACGCGCCCGCCCGGCCGCAGCACGCGGGTAATCTCGCACATCGCGGCCTTGTCGTTGTCGATATGCTCGACAACATCCATCGCGGTCACGATATCGAAGGAGTTCGACCGGAACGGAAGACACCGTATGTCCGTGCGGGCGAGCGGATGGCCGCTTCCGCGAGATCTGGAAAACGCAAGCGCCTCCTCGGCGAAATCCGCGCCCACCACATGCCCGAACGGGGCAAGCTGGTCGAGCATTGCGCCGGTCCCGCAGCCGATGTCGAGGATGCGCAGCGGCCGGCCGGTGCCTGTGCATACGCCGCTTTCAGGCCGGCCGGCGACCGCGGCCATGCCGTTCGATCGCCTCTGCGCCGACCGCGCATCGGGATAGAACTGTTCGATCATACTGACAATCAGGTGCCGGCGTGCGACAAACCACCAGTACGTGTCCTCGAACCGGAACATTCGCTCATATTCTTCGTGATTCATGCTAGAGGTTGCCTGGCGCGTGGCTGCGCCTGCCTGAGTCCTTTGTGAAGCCACCGAATGGTAAGAAGGTCGCGCAGCGCCTTCGCACCGTCGCGCAACATGTTGA
>JBKQWH010000398.1:0-5902 GCA_052139635.1 Capsulimonadaceae bacterium | reverse complement strand
GCGACTGCGTGCTTGCCCGGATTATTCACGAACATCTCAGATGACAGGCAGGGACGCCTGTCCCACGATAGGACATGAATAATTCGGGTTAGTATTTGTAGGCGGAAACATCGATGCAACTGTCGATAACCAAGAGGTCTGCCGGATGAAACGATATGTGATTTACCTGTGCGCTTGTCTGGTTACGCTTCTGGCGATATCACGTGCAAATTCGGAGCCGGAAGTCCCCGTGATTGGCGGCACATTCACGCTCGCTTACGACGTGACTCTCAACAAAGAGGATCCTTCGCTCGTCGGAATTGGCTTTAACTATGAAAAACCTAGCCGCGTCACGGTTTCCTCCGATGGTTCAAAAGTTCTCTGGAGAATGGTCAACGGATCCTGGTCATACACAATCATCTATGATCCGGATAGCAAAACGTCCTATACCTGGTGTAATTCCGGTGTTAATGCCGAGATTCACAAAGGGAACATGGGATGGGCAACCGCAGATATGAGATATGTCCCCTTCCCTGGGACAAGTCTTGGCTGTTTCAGCCTTCTGACGGATGTCCGCTGCCCGGCACGCGGCCCATGCACGGGGATGTTATTATCACCCGGGGGATTCGTGGGTGACAGGGAGCCTTCCTACGTCAATGCGACTGTCAACTATGGAACCTGGGAAGGCCATGACGTTTTGGACTCAATCTCTTGTTCCGGTGATAATTGGAAGTTCGAGGGATACGAGTTGTTTAACGGTGTTCCGATAGCCGGCCGAATGGCATTTGGCCATATCGCAGTCGGCAGAGGCGATCATCAATCCATGGTCGAGGCCGAGTTCAAGCTTGTAAAGGCCTCGTCGGCGCCACTCCCTGAACGAAGTTACAATCTTGCGAGCTATTTACAAGCGAATTTGAATTCGGTCGATGACTTCTCCTCGAAAGTCCCAATCTCATACTGGTTTGATCCTAAGCTTGGTGATTTCGGTGCTCAACGGGATGTTGAACAACATCGAGAATCTCAGTTACTCTTGATGGCGAAATATGGATCAGGACCGGACCGAACTAGGACAGGGATCTTAGCCCTTCTGGCCGGCCTGGCGTTTATTGCGTATTTTGTGTTTGCGGCGATAACCCGACGACGTAAACTCGACGGCAAGGCTTGATTATTATTGAAACTCGGTGATGGGTTTCGCAGAACAACTGGGGCATAAATCTTCTGGTAACTGTGCTGTATACCTGAGATCATGCTCGATGATCCGACCCAGATCCGTGTGGTCGTTTAGGCGCTGGGGGCACTGAGTAATAGCGTATTGACGGAAATAGGCCCGCCCACGTAAGCGTGAGGCGGGCCACTTCACACTCTATTTGATGAAAAGCATCTCCTGATATGTTGGTAGCGGCCATAACTCGTCGGAGACGACGCCCTCGAGGGCGTCGGCGGCCGTCCGGACCTTGAGCATGGCCGGAATGACTTCGTCGCGGAAGTGGAGAGCGTGGGCCATCGAGTCTCCATCCGATTCGTGTGCAATGGCGTGTTCCAGCTCGGCGAGTCCCGTTTCGAGAGACTCGGTGAGGGCGATCACGTGATCGAGCAGGGCGGTGTTCGGGGTTTTGCCGATCGTCTTCAGGTTGATGGCCAGTGTCGAAAGCTGGGTTTGGTAGGTGAGCGCCGCCGGCAGGATCTTCGTCTTGGCGATCTCCAGGGCAAGCAGGCTCTCGGTGTTGACGTCGAGACTGTACCGCTCCAGCCAGATATCGTACCGGCTCAACAGCTCGCGCTCGGAAAGCACGTCGTACTTGCCGAGGACGGCGATGTTCTTGGGCTCGAGCAGGGCCGGCAGCGCGTCGAGCGTGTTGCGCAGGTTCGGGAGCCCGCGCTTCTCAGCCTCATTGTGCCAATCCGCCGAGTAGTTGTTGCCGCCGAAGACTACCGCGTTATGCTCGAGGGCGATTCCTTGCAGCACCTTCTGCACCGCCGCGTTCAGCTTCGAAGGGTCGCCCGCCATGATGTGCTCGATTTTCGTGGCGACGAAGTCGAGCGATTCGGCGACAATGCAGTTCATCACGACGAGCGGCCAGGCGATGGACTGATTGGAGCCAACAGCCCGGAACTCGAACCGGTTTCCCGTAAAGGCGAAGGGGCTGGTCCGGTTTCGGTCTCCGGCGTGGCGAGGCAGGACGGGAAGGGTGTCGACCCCGACCGTGAGCGTGCCGGAGTGCTTGGACGAACTTGCCTGTCCCTCCTTCAACTGATTGAAGACGTCCTCGAGCTGCTCGCCCAGGAATACGGAGATGATCGCGGGCGGGGCCTCGTTCGCGCCAAGGCGGTGGTCATTGCCGGCCGACGCCACCGACGCTCGCAGGAGGGTCGAGTAGATGTGGACCGCGCGGATCGTGGCCAGGCAGAAGACGAGAAACTGGGCGTTGTCGTGGGGGCTGTCGCCGGGGTCGAGCAGATTGCCGAGCTTGCAGCCGAGCGACCAGTTGACATGCTTGCCGGAGCCGTTAATGCCGGCGAACGGCTTCTCGTGGAGGAGGCAAGCCATCCCGTATTTGGCCGCCACGCGCTGCAGTTGCAGCATAATTATGTGCTGATGGTCGTGCCCCAGGTTCGCGCTCTCGTACACGGGCGCGATCTCGAACTGGCCGGGAGCTACCTCATTATGACGGGTCTTGATCGGAATTCCCTGCTTGTAGAACTCGTGCTCGGACTCCATCATGAACGCCAGAACGCGCTCGGGAATGGCGCCGAAGTAGTGGTCCTCGAACTCCTGTCCTTTCGGCGGCTTTGCGCCAAAGAGCGTCCGTCCTGCGTTGAGCAGGTCCGGGCGGGCGAAGAAGAAGTTGCGGTCGATCAGGAAGTACTCCTGCTCGGGACCGGCTGTTGCGGTGACAATGCCGGGGTCCGCATGTCCGAACAGCTTCAGGATACGCTGCGCCTGTGTGTTCAGCGCCTGCATGGAGCGCAGGAGAGGTGTCTTGTGGTCGAGTGCCTCGCCGGTCCAGGAAAGGAAGGCCGTGGGGATGCAGAGGGTATTCCCGTTCGGATTCTCATAGATGTACGCCGGGCTGGTGACATCCCAGGCGGTGTAGCCGCGTGCCTCGAAGGTTGAGCGGATGCCACCCGACGGGAAGCTGGATGCGTCGGGCTCTCCCTGGATGAGGGCGCTGCCGGAGAACTGGGCGATTGTTCCGCCGGCTCCGTCGGGATCGAAGAAGCTGTCGTGCTTCTCCGCGGTGAGGCTGGTCAAGGGGTAGAACACGTGTGTAAAGTGAGTCGCGCCCTTCTCCAGCGCCCAGGTCTTCATCGCCGACGCGACGGCGTCGGCGAGCGACGAGTTGAGCTTCTCTCCCCGTTCGATCGTTCGTTGAAGCGCCTTATAGACCGGTTTCGCGAGCAGCTCCCGCATGACCTTGTCGTTGAAGACGTTGGTTCCGTAGAGGGATCTCGACGTTTCTCCCTCAAGGTCAATCGCGTTGACCAGTGGCTTGTAATTGATGACAGCGGAGATTGCCTCCTGCCTGCCTGTGGTGGACTTCACTGCTTCTGACTCCTCCTGGCGGGTTATACGAGCGCAAATAAAAAGACCACGCATGGTGCAACTCGACGGCATGGAGTGCCGAGGAGAGTCGCACGTTCGTGGCTTCAGAGCCGGAGTCCAACAGCAATGTCAGGGGTACGGTTGCTCAGTTTAGCCGCTCAGACCGATTTATGTCAAGTGTCGGCGCGAAAGATTGCCCATCGTGTGCATTTCAGCTTGTTGAGTGGCTTTGCAGCAATCACGTATGACCGGCCGTAACCAGGGGTACGGCCGGTCGATACGCGTGAGATTACTGTGGAGAGTGAGTAATGATCGTCGTTGTCGTTCCCTCGTCGCCGTGAGTGCGAATGGAAACGGTATTCGTGTCTGCGTGCCAATGCACCGACGCTCCGAGCGATTCTCCAGCAAACCGGAGGGGAACGTAGGTTGTCCCGCCGATCAACAATGGGGCCGCCGCCAGGGTTATCTGGTTGCCATTGACAAGGCCGTCCTGCGACCCGACCCGGATCTGAAACATGTGGCCACGCCGCGCGCCGGTAATCGTCTGGGAACTGGGATCCCACTGGACATCGCCGCCCATCTGCTCGAACACGCCGCGGATAGGCACCATCACGTGATCGCCGCCGACCATGATCGGACCCGGTCCTTGAAAGTCCACCGGCTGGTTGTCGACGATCACACGGATGAGATTGCCACCGGAAGTCATGTGGTAGTGCCGTACGATTGTCGTTGTGTTATCGGATGTGTCATCCTGAGCATACGCAGATGTTGTCAGCGCACCCAGGCACAGCATCCCCGCGAGCGCAAGGCTGTACGTTGTTTTAAGTTTCATAGGTTGCGTCCCTCCTCGAACTCACCCTATTTACCGCTTTGTCCGCCGCGCCAAACCCGCTGCATCAGCTTCTCCACCTCGGCGTCGCCATTTCGTTTACGGCGGCGCCGTGTACGTGCCGGTGAGCCTGATTGTAGTGGTCTGCCGAATGTCGCGGGACGACGCGCCGATGTCGATGGCGTAGTCTCCCGGATCGGCCTTCCACCGATTGCCGGCGGTGTCGTAGTAGGCGAGGGCCTGAGGCGTGATCGGGAAGGTTACTGGCATTGTCTGGCCAGCTTTGAGATCGACGCGGGCGAAGCCCTTCAGCTCGCGGATTGGACGGTCGACGGCGGGATGCAGCGGGTGAACGTATAGCTCGACGACCTCGGCGCCGTCGCGCTTTCCCGTGTTCGTGACCGGCACCGTGACGGTGACGGCGCCGTCCGGCGCGAGTGCGGCGTCCGGCACGGTAATCCTCGAGTACTGGAAGGTTGTGTAGGAGAGTCCGTATCCGAACGGGAAGACCGGGGTGATGTTGTGCTTGTCGAAGTACCGATACCCGACATAGATGCCTTCTGCGTAATGCACCGTGCCGTTTATGCCGGGAAAGTTGCCGTAGTCCGGGTAGTCCTTGCGGTGGGCGCCAAAGGTGTCGGTGAGCTTGCCGGACGGATTGACTTTGCCGAAGAGGATGTCCGCGATGGCCCGACCGCCCTCCATGCCCGGATAGCCGGCGTCGATAAGCGCCGGCACCCTCTCCTGCCATCCGGTGACGTCCACTGGCGAGCCTGCGTTGAGCACGACGATGGTATGCTTGTTGGCGGCCGCCACGGCCCGGATCATCGCGTCCTGATTTCCGTGCAGGAGGGTCGACGGTCGATCGTGGCCCTCCCCGTCCTCCCCGCCTGTGTCGACGAAGACGACCGCGACGTCGGAGGCGGCGGCGGCTTGCGCCGCGGCCTGAATGAACGCCGGGTCAGGCTCGACCCATCCCATCCGGACCCGGATATGCCCGTCATCGCCGTCGCTGAGGAGGTCGACGCGAATGGGGCATTCGCCGGCGGGTAAATCGATTTCGCCGCTGTGCATGGACGATATCAGGGTCGGCTGGTCGATGATTGTCTTTCCACGAACGGTCAGTCGGACGCCGCTGTTGGCCGTGACATCGATCCTGTAGTGCCCGGCGGCCGGAGCGGTCAAGAAGCCGGTCCAGCGTGCGGAGTGAATCGTTCCCTTGACCGAATCCGGCTCATGGAACTCGGGGCCGAAGGCAAGCTGCGAATCGAGCGACGTGGCCGCCGGCTTGCCGCTCTGGTCGGCCGAGACGAAGTATTCACCGCGGAGTCCGCGCCGGAGCGAAGCGACGGGGGCGGACATTACGCCCTCCGCTAGGAGTCCGCGCCGGAGCGAAGCGACGGGGGCGGACATTACGCTCTCCGCTAGGAGTCCGCGCCGGAGCGACGCGACGGGGGCGGACTTTCCGCCCTCCGCTAGGAGTCCGCGCCGGAGCGAAGCGACGGGGGCGGACATTACGCTCTCCGCTAGGAGTCCGCGCCGGAGCGAAG
>JBKQWH010000397.1:0-10148 GCA_052139635.1 Capsulimonadaceae bacterium | reverse complement strand
GACGCGGACCCACTCATGGGACTGCGTAAAGCGAAGGTCATTCAATTCTGACATTTCCATTCCTTTACGTGGTTTTCGATACTCTGTACGACTGTTACACGCCGTTTCGATAGAACGGCAGGCGGACGATTTCGGCGGCAGCGATTCGTCCACGGATGTCAACCCGCACTTCGGTGCCGTCGGTGGCAAATTGTCGGTCCAGTCGGGCGAGCGCGATTCCGGCTTCGAGGGTGGGGGAGTACGTGCCGCTTGTGACCACGCCGATACGATTACCACCGACGCTCAGGACGGCTTGTCCATCGCGAGGGATAGCCCGGTCGGTCAGGCGTAGGCCTGCCAGGCGTGCCGGCGGACCGGCGGCCCGTGCTGCCGCGACCGCATCTCGTCCCACGAATGCCCCCTTTTCCAGGCGGACGGCCCATCCGACCCCGGATTCGAGCGGGCTGACATCCTCAGCCAGCTCGTTGCCGTAGAGAGGGTAGGCGGCCTCGAGGCGGAGGACGTTGCGGGCGGCCAGTCCCGCGGGGGCCGCTCCCGCGCTCACCAGAGCCTCCCAGAGGGTTGTGGCGTCGTAACGTGCGCAGAACAACTCGAATCCGTCTTCGCCCGTGTAGCCCGTGCGTGACACCACGGTCCGGACCCCGGCGACCGAAGTGGTCCGCAAACCGAACCGTCGAAGGTTGGCGACGGTGGATTCGCTCAGGCTCTCGACCAGTGCGACAGCGCCCGGGCCCTGCACGGCCAGCAGTGCGGTGACCTCGCTCACATCGTTGATGCGGACTCCGTCGACACCGGTGGCGTTTTTTAGAATCCAGGCCAGGTCTTTCTTGTAGCAGCCCGCGTTCACCACGATCAGATAGTCGTCGGCGCTGCCACGCGAGATGATGACATCGTCGATCACACCTCCGTCCGGATTCAGCAGCAGGGAGTATTGTGCCTGGCCGACTTCGAGCCGCGTGATATCGTTCGAGGCAGTCGACTGGAGAAAGCCCTGTGCCGCCGGTCCGACGACCTCGATCTCGCCCATGTGGGACGCGTCGAATATGCCGGCGCGACGACGAACGGCCTCTACTTCGAGCTTCGTGCCCGCGGGGTAGGTGATTGGCATATCCCAACCGGCGTACGGGCCGATCATGGCCCCCAGGCGCCGATGCTGGTCGATCAACGGTGTTTGGTTCATTCGCCCAAGTATGCCTTCTTCACCTTATCGTCGGTGAGCAGATCGGCGGCCGATGCCGATAGAGTCATTTCTCCGGACTCCAACACGTATCCGTGATGGGCGATGGCGAGGGCCATATGGGCATTCTGCTCGACAAGAAGGATGGTAGTGCCCTGTTTGTTGATGTCCTTGATGATGGCAAAAATGTCTCGCACCAGGAACGGCGCAAGTCCGAGCGACGGCTCGTCGAGGAGCAGCAGCTTCGGGCGCCCCATCAATGCGCGGCCCATGGCCAGCATCTGCTGCTCGCCGCCGGAGAGCGTTCCGGCATTCTGGCCGAACCGCTCTTTCAGGCGAGGGAAGAGCGTGAACACGCGGTCCATGTCCTCCCGGATGCCGGCGCCGTCCTTACGCGCGTAGGCGCCCAGATCGAGGTTTTCGCGAACGGACATGTTCGCAAAGATCCGTCGCCCCTCCGGGGAGTGGCCAATTCCACGGCGGACAATGTCGGCCGCCGGGAGCCACGTGATTTCCTCGCCGGCGAAAGTGATTCTCCCCGCGGCCGCGCGGACAAGGCCGGAGATGGTGCGGAGGATTGTGGTTTTGCCGGCGCCGTTTGCCCCGATGAGAGTGACGATGCTGCCCTCCTCGATTGAGAGCGTCACACCGTGGAGAGCGCGAATCGCGCCGTAGAAGACTTCCAGATTTTTGATTTCGAGCAGCGCCAACGATGCCCCGCCTATTAGAAAGAAGATAAGAGTAAACAGGATAAGGATTTAACCACGGACAGCACGGAAATCGGATGTTTCGGAATCCTTTCCGTGTTTTCCGTGGTTAAATTCCCATCCTTTCCGTGGTTAAACTCTGTATGCTTTGATTTCATTGCATAATTCGCGCCAACTGGGGCTAGCTGGCCGCCGGAGCTTCTCCGAGGTAGGCCTCGATGACTTTCGGATTGGTCCGGATGTCGGAGGGGGAGCCTTCGGCGATGATCTGGCCATAGTCCAGGACGACGATTCGCTCGCAGACCCCCATGACGACCTTCATGTCGTGCTCGATGAGGAGAATCGTCAGGCCGAAGTCGCCCTGGAGAGTGCGGATTTGCTCCATCAGCCCCTGTTTTTCGAGCGGGTTCATGCCGGCGGCGGGCTCGTCAAGCAGCAGGAGTTTGGGATGCGTCGCCAGGGCGCGCGCGATCTCGAGGCGGCGCTGCTCGCCGTATGGCAGGTTGCGGGCCTGGAAGCCGGCGAACCGCAGGAGCCCGAATCGGTCGAGAAGGCTGCGCGCATCCCGCTCTCCGTCGGCTTCGGCGTTGAGGAAGCGCTGGCCACGGATAACCGTGTCGAGCAGGCTCGGGCGGTAGTGCAGGTGCCCGGCGGTCCGGACATTGTCGAGCACGGTCATGGTCTGGAAGAGGCGGATGTTCTGAAAGGTCCGTGAGATGCCGCAGGCGGCAATCTGGTGCGGCCGACGCCCGGCGATCGAGCGCCCGTCGAAGTGGATTTTGCCGGAGGTCGGCGCGTAGACACCTGTGAGCAGGTTAAAGGCTGTCGTCTTCCCCGCTCCGTTCGGGCCAATGAGCCCGACCAACTCGCCCGGCTCCATTTGCAGCGTGAACTTATTGACGGCCGTCAGGCCGCCGAACTGTTTCGTGCATTCCCGAACGTCGAGCAGCGGCATGGCGGAATGATACCCGAAAGCCTCCTGTCCGGGCAAGCCCGTCAGGCTGCTGTTAGAATGGTCCGCCGGGGCCGAGGATTGACGGCGCGGTCGAATCGACAGGCGGCGGGCCGGGCTTAGGTTCGATTTTTGGGTGTGCGGGCGCCGTTGTCGCGGGCGCGGGTGCGACCTGAACGGGCGGAGCGAGGGGTGTGGCGCTTGCCTCGGTTGACACAGCGGAGGTGCCTCCGGCATTGACGGCGGCTACCGTGTAGTAGTAACGAAGTCCTGCGGTCAGTCCGGAATCGGTGTAGGCGCCGGTTGTGATGCCTGTGCGGTGGGCCGTTGTCCCCTCGCCGCCGGGGACGGTCGAGCGGTAGACGTTGTAGCTGGTCGCGTCGGCGCCCGCGGTCCAGGTCAGGGCGACCTGATTGCCTCCGTGAGTCGCAACAAGCCCGCTCGGTGCGGCGGGGGCGGGCGGAATCGGTGGCTCAGGGGTTACGGACGCCTCCGGGGAGGGCAGAGACTCGCCGCCGGCGTTGACCGCGGCCACCGTGTAGTAGTAGGGGGTCCCGTTGGACAGGCCCGTGTCGGTGTAGCTGTTCGCGGCGATGCCGGCGGCGACGGGGGATTTGCCTTCGCCTCCCGCAGTGGTCGAGCGGTAGACGGTGAAGCTGGTGGCCCCGTCGCTATCGGCCCAGGTCAGTGTAACCCTGGCATTGCCGGCCCTGGCGTTGAGCCCGGCGGCGGTCGGCTGGACCGGCAGACTCCAGACACGCAGGCGACTGTCGGAGGCGGAGGCCAGGTAGCGAGCGTCGGGACTGATCGAGACGCAGTGCACTCCGTTGCTCGCGGCGGAACCGCCGCTTTCCAGAGGGACCTTCGCGATCGGGTCAAAGCTCCCGCTGCCGCGGTATCTCCATAGCCCGATGCCGCCGTCGGCATATCCGGCCGCCATGTAACCGAAGGGCTGGCTGTCGCCGGCCACGCTCAGCGCCACACTCTTGACGGCAGCGTCATTGGCTTGATAATGGTAAACGGTACCCCGGTTGGTGGACGTATCCCAGACGATGACCGACGTGTCATCCGAGGCCGAAGCGAGCCGGCGGCCGTCGGCGCTGAATGCCAGCCAGTTAACGGCGTCGGAGTGGTCCTGGAGCATGGTCGCCTCGGTCCCGTTCGGGGTGACACAATTGGGCACGAGCGCGATCTTCGTGTTCTTGTAACCGATCGCCAGTGAGTCTCCGTGGGATGCGAGACTCAGGACAGGGCGAGCGTAATACATCGGGCTGAAATCCGAGCGCTCATAACCGCCGGTCGTCGCATCGCGGGTCCAGATGATGACCTGTCCGTCATGAAACCCGGCGGCCAGATACTCGCCGGTTTCGCCTCCGAATGTTAGCGCCGTGGCGGTCGACCTGCCCTTGTAGATCGGGAGGGGCGCCCCATTGCCGTACAGGAGAGTGACGGCGCCGTCGGAAGTCGCAGCCGCCATCATGAGATCGGGGTCCGGTCGGGCGGAATGGAACGTCGGGCTAAACGCGAGCGCCTCGATCGAGCCGTGCAAGGGCGCAATTGCGACGGGCCAGGACTGCTGCGTCGCGACATTGACGATGTGGACGGCGCCAGATTCCGTGCCCCAGGCGAGCCATCGACTGTCCGGGCTGAACGCCACGGTGTACGGCCGATCCGTCTCTGCCCAATCCAGGGTATTCGTGACGTATTTGGCGGACGGCGCCGCGGGGGCGCCGGCGCTCATGGCCGCCGCGAGAAGAGCCATCGCGACGCAGGCGGTTATACGGATGGCGCACTGTGGTGTCATTTTCGGAGCCCTCACCCCTGCCCCTCTTCCGAGGACGGGAGAGGGGTGTCCAGTGGACGCAAGCGGGATGCGTAAAAGTCGTTGACAGCCGACCCGCAGAATCTGGCCGCAGGTCGGCCGAGCCGAAACCAAATAATGCTCGCGGCGATAATTGCCGCGGCTGAGCGGCCTTCGGCCAGCCGTCCGTCCCGGACTGAAGAACCAGGTGAATTGTGCGCTTTTCGCGCACCCGCCCGGGCCTGCACGGTTCTCAACTTCAGGGATGATAAACCGTCGCGGATATCGTACGCTGGCCGTTTGGATCGACGGCCAGGTGAATTTCGACATCCGTATGTGAGACTATACCCTCCGTGCTGTAGACATTGGTGACAACCACCGGATTTGCGGTGAGAACGGGTGCGTCGGTACCCGCCATCGTTCCGCTGCACTTGGGGATCAGGGTGTATTCGTAGCGTCCGGGCGGGAGGTCGACAAGCATCTGCATGTTCTGGTTGCCGAGATGATTCGGGGCGCCGGTGACCGACCAGGTGTGCCTCAGGATGGAGCCGTTGGTGAGCGATGTGAGCGTGAGATTCACCGTGACCGTCAGGTTCGTTTTGACGAGGTCCAGGGAATCGTCGTCAAAGTCGAAGTCGAAGTAATAATGGCCCGGTTCGGGCGCCGGGGATGCCGCAGGCTGGTCGGTGGACGAGCCGGGGTCGTCCTTGCCGGAGGGGCTTCTGTCCTCCCCTCTTGCTGTCGCTGCAGGTGACGACTGCGATTCCGCCTCGATCAATTCGATGGGGATGGCGGTTGTCTGGCGCGACAGGGCCGACGTGCCGGTGTCGTTGACGGCGGCGACCTCATAGTAGTAGGCGGTGCCGTTTGACAGGCCTGTATCGGTGTAGCGGGTCCTGGTTATCCCGTCCTCGACGAGCGTACCGCCGGCGTCCTCGGCCGTGGAGCGGTAGACGTTGTAGCTGGTGGCTCCGGCAGTGGCCGTCCACAAGAGGGAGACCTGCGCGTTCCCGGGGGTCGCGGCGGGCCGGGTTGGAACGGCCGGAATGCGGAACTGCGGCGCTGTGCTCGCCTCGCTCGACAGCAAGGAGGCGCCACCGGCATTGACGGCGGCCACCTTGTAGTAATAGGTTGTCGCGTCTGTCACGTTCCGGTCGACGAAGGCGTGGTCGGGGACGTTCTCTATCAGCGGAGTTGCGTCCTCGCCGTCCGGCTTTGTGCCGCGGTAGACGTTGTACGAAGCCGCGCCTCGACTGGCGTCCCATCGGAGGCTGTTCCGGCCGTCATGCGCCCGGGCGACCACGTTGGCCGGCGCGGCTGGTTGACTCGGGAGCTGCCAGACGTGGAGTTTGTTGTCTGCCGAGACGCTGGCCAGGTAGCGCCCATCCGGGCTGATCGCGATGCAGTACGCGGCGCCGTCGGAGGTCGGGGCTAGTAGTGTCCCGATCGTGTTGAGCGACCCGCCTGCTCGGACGCCCCACAGTCCGATAACGCCATTTGTGTAGGCCGCGGCCATGTAGCCGAAGGGACTGGGGGTGTCGGGATCGTCGTTCGCGGTGTAGATCGCGACGCTCTTCACGGCCGAATTGTCGTCCGGGTCATAGTGGTATGCGGTGCCGTCGTGGGTTTGCGTGTTCCAAACGATCACCGATCTGTCGTTCGAGGCCGACGCGAGCCATCGGTTGTCGCTGCTGAAAGCGAGGCTGTTGACGGCGTCGGAATGGTCCTGCAGGAGGGTGGGCCGGGGATAGGTGACATCCGGCAGGAGCGCAATCTTTGAGTTCTTGTATCCGATCGCGAACTGGTCGCCCTGGAACGCGAGGCTGAGAACGGGTGACGCATAGTAGGAGCGGCTGATGGGCGCTTGATCGTCTCCGGCGGCGTTGCGCTTCCAGATCAGGACATTGCCGTCGCTGAAGCCGGCGGCCAGGCATTCGCCATGCCCGCCTCCCATGGCCAGTGCGGTGGCCGCAAAGCCTCGCTTGCATAACCGGATGGGGGTCCCGTTTCCGAGAATGAGGGTCACGGCGCCGTCGGCCGTTGCCACCGCCATCATCTGCTGGAGGCCGCCGGTGCTGGACTGGAATGTAGGACTAAAGGCCAGACATGTCACGGCCGCGTTGAGCTGCGGAACATTCACGAGCCAGTTTTTGCCGTTACGGACGTCGAAGATGTGGACCGCGGCGTCTCGTGTCCCTGTGGCCACGAGTTCGCTGTCGTGGCTGAAGGCGACCCACATGGGGTGATCGCCCTCCCATTTCGTCCAAAGGGCGCTTGCGGGATTGGCATGGCCCGCCAGTTGTCCGAGGCCTGCGATGGCCGCGATGACAACCGCGCGCAGGATGATGTTGATGAAAGTTCGTCGCATAGTTGGACCTCTGTCCGGCGTTGGAAACCGGTAGCTTTTTGCGCCTTGTTAAGCACGGTTCTGGTCCGGAAGAGGCGAATGTTCTGGAAGGTGGCGGTCCCGGAGGTCGGCGCGTATCCTCCGGCCAGCAATTTAAGCGGTCCTCCCGACCCCGTTCGGCCCAATCTGCCCCGCCGCCAAACTGTTTCGTGCATTCCGAAACGTCGACCAGCGGCGTGTCGATTATGATACCCGATCGACGCTTGTCGAGGCAACGGGCGCGGTGCCGGACTACAATCATCGTCGCAAATGGGGCATTTGGGGCACGAATCAGGGTATTTTGCGGGGCGGATCTTGAAAAAGTTGAATTATTCGCGTTTTCAAGAGGGGAGCGTGCGCTTCGGACACGCGCCGGCCCTTGGGCGGATGCCGCATGGTTGGTTGTCGACGTTGGTTGTCGACGTCGACCATATACGTCGACCATATATTGAGTTGTCAATGTACATCCGCGCGGCGAACGGCCGGCGTGCGAGCGTGTTCGATGCTTGCGCCCGTGAGGAAAGTATACCCGGTTGATGGGTGCAAATGTTCGACGTCGCGTTCGCTGGTTTCCCCCCTGCTCAGACGTCGTTTGACAGGACCAACGGCATGTTAGTTGCGAGTTGGCGACGATGAGATCCAGTGCGATCCGTCGCTCCCGACCGATAAATGATACGTTATTCCAATTTGTGCGTCCGCCACACCAACCTTCTCACCGATATGGATGGTACCGGACGCCGTGTTTTTTGGCCTAACTGGCATGGCAGACGTTGGTGGCATGGCAGACGTTGGTGCTGCGGCCATCGTTCCGCTGCATTCGGGAGTCAACTCGTAGTAATAGTATCCTTCCGGAAGGAAGATGACGATGTGCTTATCCGCCTCAGTTACGTCTTTCGGACATTCATGCAACGTCCACGATTCAGATATCGGAGGTAGATTTCCTTCTTGTGGCGTGAAAGTGGCGTGTAGTGTGATTGTAAGATGAGTGTCCAAGAGCTTCATCGAGTCGTTGTCGAAGCCAACATCTATAAAGCATCGACATTTTTTTGAGGTCGAGGACAGTGACGGTGCTTTGGTTGTCGGTTGAACGGTCGTCAATTTAGGAGTCGCGATCGTCTCGACGGTCTCTGAAGTCCCGCCGGCGTTTACGGCAGCTACCACGTAACGGTATGCGGTTCCGTTGGTCAGTCCAGTGTCGGTGAAGTGAGTATCAGGAGTGTCGCCTTCGATTAGCGTTTTCTCTCCCGAGGTGGTTGCTCGGAAGATATCATACGCCTCCGTTCTGGCGCCAGCCGTCCAAGTGAGGGTAGCTTGCCCATCGCCAGATTGAGCTTCGAGGTTCTTTGGAGCGTCGGGCGGTGCGATCCGCGCGGCCTTCACCTCGTTCGACCGGGGAGAAGAGCCGCTTCCATTGACACCAGCGACAGAGTAATAGTAGACGGTATTATCGGTGAGGCCTGTGTCGGTATAGCCGGTAGCGGTGATGCCCGTCGCGTATGCTCTCTCGAGGTCGCCGCCTTTGGAGGTTGAGCGGTAGAGGTTGTAGCTCGTAGCTCCATTGGCGGGCTTCCAGGTAAGGACAATCTGAGAATTGCCGGGTGTAGGCTTGGAGAGGCTCGGCTTGTCCGGTGGAGCTATGGGCGTGGCGGTCGCTTCGGTGGACGGTGTCGACGACCCTCCACCATTGACCGCCGCTACCTTGTAATAATACTCTTGCCCATTCGTAAGACTTTTGTCTATGTAGCTCGGAGCCGTAATGCCTGTCTGGTAAGCCCTGGCTCCCTCAGCGCCCGGCGCGGTCGAGCGGTAGAGGTCGTAGTTTGCTGCTGCGGCTGTGGGTGTCCACGAAAGCGTAATCGTTGCATTACCGGCATTGGCAGCCAGGCCCGTCGGGGTGGGTGGGTGCGGGGGCTCCGGAGCCGCACTTTCCTCGGTTGACAGCGGGGATTCCCCGCCAACGTTGACGGCGTCAACCTTATAATAATAAGTGGTCCCGTTTGTCAACGTTTGGTCGTTGTAATACAGATCCTTGACGCTTGTCTTGATTGGCATCGCATCCTCGCCGCCAGGACTTGTACCGCGATAAATACTATACGACGTCGCGCCACGGCAAGCGTCCCACTTGAGGCCGTCGCTGCCGTTATGACCCTTCGCGATCAACGTCGCCGGAGCCTCGAGCTGACCCGGGAGACTCCAAACTCGAAGCCTGGAATCGGCAGAGATTGATGCAAGATACCGACCGTCCGGGCTAATCGCGACGCAGTAGACTGAGTTTGCCGCCGACGATACGTTGTTCTCGGGGGGTATCATGGTAATGCGCTCCAGACTTCCGCGTCCTCGATATCCCCATAATCCAACGTTGCCGTCGCCATACCCAGCAGCCATGTAGCCGAACGGCGGGTTGTCACTCTTGACGTATAAAGCGACACCCTTGACGGCAACGTCGATATTCCGATAATGCTGGACCGTGCCCGTATGTGTGCCTGCCGCGTCCCAAATGATCACCGATGTGTCATTGGAGGCCGACGCCAACCACCGGCCGTTCTCGCTAAACGAAAGCCAGTTCACTGAATCGGAATGGTCCTGCAGCTTGATGGGCTGACCTCCGCTTGACCGGTCGGCATGTGGTACTAATGCAATCTTCGAGTTGCTATATCCAATCGCCAGCTCGTCGTCGTGAAACGCCAAGCTTAACACCGGCTTCGGGTAACACGAAGGGTTGAATTCCGATTGCTGATAGTCACCGGTTGTTGCGTTTCGTGTCCAGACAGTGACGTGCCCGTCGCTAAATCCTGCCGCAAGAAGTTCGCCATTCGATCCGCCAAACGCTACTGCGGTGGCCGGCGAATCGCGCTTGCATAACCGGATCGGATTTCCGTTGCCGAGAATAAATGTTACGGCGCCATCGCCTGTCGCTACCGCTAACATCTTTTCTTCGCTCGACTTGGCGACGTCCGCAGGAAACTGCGGGTTGTACGCAAGACACAAAACGGTTGCTTTCAGCGGCGCAATGCTGGAGGGCCATCGTTCCTGAGTGGAAACCTTGACGACCCGAATGGCGGCCTGTTTTGTCCCAGTCGCGACCCATTTGCTGTCGGAACTGAACGCCACCCAGTATGGCTGGG
>JBKQWH010000396.1:0-6394 GCA_052139635.1 Capsulimonadaceae bacterium | reverse complement strand
ACCATGCGTTAACATCTCTCGAATTCCGCAACTCCCTCTCCGCTTGCGGGGAGGGCCGGGTAGGGGTCGAATTTGCACGGAGCAGACCGTCTATACAATCCAAACCTGATGCGGCAACTGCGTAGTTAGCCCGTGAAACTGCAACCCGGACAGCAGACAGACAACGTGTTGAAGGGGCGAATCATTCAACTCCGTCGCCGAAGCACCTTCTGAGCTGTCGCCTGCTCCCTGGCTCGCGTTTTGATTTGATCCACGGCCCACTCCAACGCCTCGCCTCCCGACATGACAACAAACCGTGTGTTTGGCGGCCGGATCATTGGGTTATTGAGGAGATGCTGTCTATCATACGCTACGACAACGTCGACGTCCGCTTCAATCGCGGCGGCCAGAATCTTGGCATCCGGACGGTAGTGGGTGTATCGCATGCAAACCTGAACCGTCGACTCGTTCGGCGACACCGTCGTGGCGACGTGCGAGGCGGCCAGGTTTTCGGCAAGGCGCGCCACCCAGCGCCTGCCCTTCGTGGCATCCGGCCCCGCCTCTTCTATCAGAACCTGCTCGGCCTCTCTCAGAACATCCGGGCTAATGCGCAGGTCAAGAAGCTCCTCAACTCCAAGCCGGAACAACCCGCGGCCAGGGGACATTGGGTTCTCCGTAATCGTGACGGCGATGAGCAGGCTTGTGTCGAGAAACACCTTTGGCAAGTCAATCATCGGAATGCGCTTCCGTTACGGTGGAGGGAGGTTCGGACTCTCTGATGCGGCGAAGTTTCGCGAGCATCGATTCGAGGCTTGCCCCGGAAGCGACCAGCTCTTCGCGCATTTCGTCGAAATTGGCATCGATACGGCGAATCCCGTCCGCATTATCCAATGGCGAGATAATCAGCATGCCGCCCAGATCCACAAATCCAAGGCGGGAGCCGCCCACGAGTCCGTACTTGTCTCGCAGTGGCTTTGGAATTGTGACCTGCCCCTTGGCAGCCATTTCCACAGACGCGGTTGTCAATTGGCTTTGGGTTACGAGTGGTTCCAAACTGGTGGGCATCTTGATCTCCTGTCTGTCGGAAATAGGAAGTCGGTAATCGGAATTCCTACGTCTTTATTATACCGTCGATCGATGCCTTATCACGTTGAACGCCTGAAGAGGAGGAGCCGGGATTCCGTCCAGAATGATATGTGTAGGTTTCGTCCAACTACGTCGTCCCGCCACCGTAGCAGGCTTTCCATTACTCGGTGTCGCCCCGTACCTGCCTCGCCGTCAAGGAGATCAATGACTTCATCCCAGCTTGCCTCAAAATGGCCGGTTGGTAGCCAGCCATTGCTTCCAAATCGCAGAATCCTGTGTCTCACTTCTTGATTCGACAAATTGATTACCGCTTTTCAGAGAGATCACCAACGTTTTCCCTCACACCTCCGCCAGGATCTCCTTTTTGCGCCGGTCGTGGTCGTCCTGTGTGATCAGGCCCTCGTCGAGGAGCTCCTTGAGGTGGGCAAGCCGCTCTCTTACAGTACGCACCGGTGCAGCCGGCTTCTGAGGCCCGCTCGACGACGGCGAGACGACGGCGACGGGGAGGCCGCCTTCGTAGTTGATTTCTTCCAGATAGCCCGTCAGGACCGCGTAGTAAGAATCGTAGAAGGCCGGGTCGAGGCCGGGCTTGTGGGCATTTGCGTGCTGGACGAGGCGGGCGCCGAGGGCGGGGGCGCCTTCGGCGCGCAAGCTCTCGTCGACGGCGGCGTTGATCTGGGCGGCCATCCGGCGGTCGTCGCAGAGGCGCTGGATGATGTCGCGGGCCTCGGCGGGCGGACGTCCGGCGGCGCCGGACTCGGGCTTGTACCCGGCCACGACCGACTCGATGGTGGTGAAGCCGCCCAGACCGTCGCTTTTCGGCATCCCGAATTTGTCGGTATAGTGGGCCGTGAACGAAACCACGTCGCGTGTGCCGATGCTGGTGTAACGTGACTCGTGCTCCTCGGCGATGACGCCGGAGGCCCAGCCAACGACGAAGGTGCGCCAGGCGTCCTTTTGCTCCTCGGCCGACGGCGGCGAAATCCTGATCCACTCCTTGATGTCCGTGCGCGTGTGCACCGGGTTGGCCGTCGACCCCTGCGACTTGAACTGGTCGTAGGCGTACCGGTAGCTCTCCATGCCCTGCAAGAGGCGCAGCGGAAACGCGGCGCGCTCGTGCAGGAAGAGGACCTGGTAAGCTTCATTGGAGTTGGTGATCTGCTGGTCCTTGACGCCCTGGACAGTGTCCATGATCATGGTCATAAACCGCTGTTCGCTCTCCGACCGTGGCGCCGCGCCGTGCAGTACCCCGACAATGGTCTGCTCCTTGTTTATGTTATGCGTGTAGTTGGGCGCGTTCTCCTGCAGGTGCAGGAACGGCTGCGAGAGACTGACCACCCGGCGCAGGGTCTGAACCGTTCGGTCGGCTTCCGGAGGGTAGCGGCGGAAGAACTTGTCGAGGACACTCTCCTCCTCGACCGCGGCGAACACCGCCTGCGCGTGGCCGCGAATGACACCGGCGGCCCGCTGCAAATCCGCGTCACGCACGCCCCATATGTCGCCCGGCGTCCCGAGAGTATCGAGGATGTCGACGGCAAGATTATTGACGGCGGCGTTGCTGGGGTCGAGCGGGTTGCCGGCATAGTGGGCATAGCGATCGTCGATATCGCCCTCGACATAACGCTCCTGTCCGGTCGCATTGTCAACCTCGCGGCGCCCCGGGTTGAACAAGACCTCCCCATTGACATCGACCGGTTCCAGCACAGCGTTGCGTTCGGTTCGGCTGAAAAGGGCCTTGAGCGCATCCATCCGCTCGACAAAGCGGTCCATGTCGGCCTTGATCGCCACGACCGTCTCCAGGAGGTGCCGATAAAGCACTACCGACGCCACGCAGAGGTTCATGTCGAGCACATCGCCGTCATGCCGGCGCGCGGCGGTCAGGAACGCGTCCTTCAGCCCGTCGATTTCGCGGCGGCGTGCCGCAAGAATCAGGCCCATGACCGGCTCGCCGACAATCCGGTGGATCTTGACCAGCGCCTCGGCACGCGCCTCCTTAATCGGGAGGAGCCCGCCCTTGAAGTCGGCCTGCTTCTTGTCCACCTGCTCGATATAGGACCGAAAGCTGTCGGCCATCAGGTCGAGAGCCCGCAGGGCGGTCCCGTGCCGCTGGTCGATGTCGTTGACACAGGCTGACACCCACGCCCGCAAGGCATCGTCCTTGGCCGCCAGTGCCGCAACCAGGTTTTGCTGAACCTGGTAGACGGACTCGCCAACGTTGTTCTTGCGCTTGGCGAGCAGATCCGGGTTCGGGTCGGTGTCGGCCAGGCGCGCATCGGCTTCCTTCTGGCGCGCGGTCAGGTACTCCACCACATGCGTGTGGCCCGGATACGCGCTTTCGTACTGCCGATTGACAAGGCCCCAGTAAGCCAGCGCCGTGTCGCGCAGCGTTTCGCCGGCCGTCCCACCGCTCGCGCCCAGGGTGTGCATGACGGCATCCGGAGTTAGACCGAGGCGTGTCAGTTCCTGTTCGGAGAAGGCAGTCAGGTTTGACGGCGGCGCAATTGGCTCGGTCCAGCGCCGGACCAAATCGGCGGCCAGGCGGTTGGAACAGGCGGCGATCACCTTGTCCTTGGGAAAGTGGATCGACGAGAGCCCGAAACCCATGTAGTTCTGCGGACAGCCGAGCCCGTCCGACGTGATCAGAAACTGGTCGAAGTTGTTGCGGTTCGACTTCTTCTGGCGCTGGAACTCCGATGTCAGGTCGAGGAAAATCGAATGGCCGATCATCTCGACCAGGTCTTTGACCGAATCCAGGTTGGCGACCGGAGACGACGTGTCGACCAGGTACGTGTAGCGGAACGGCGGGTCTGCCTCCTCAATCGGCGGGATGTCCGGCTGGTACTGGGAGGTGAAGGTGGTAGACGGGTCCGTGAAATGGTTCAGCTCGAGGAGGGCGGCGTAAGCGTTCGGACGGTTGTCGACCGCGACCGACTCGGTATTGGGCGGGATCGAGAACATGCCGACCATCTCGAGCATGCGCAGCGAGCGAAACTTGTTTCTCACCGTATACGCAAGGTCGAGGAACATCCCGCTGCCGGTTCCGCCGAGCAGCGAGCCAACAACGTACACGGTAATGCCCTCACCCACCTGTAGTCCGTTGCGAATGGCGGTTTCCTTGCTCGAATCGCGCGTCACCATGTGAATCTCGTCCTCGAGCTTGCGCGCGATGGCCTGGTAATTCCAGAAGTAAGCGAGGCGCCCGCGGGCACGCACGGCCCCGGCTCCCTGGTCAATGTCGCCGGTAAGGACACGTGGGTCAAGCCAGGTGCGCAGGTGCGGATGGTCACGCAGGTTCTTGCGCAGGTTGTCGACGCCGTGGACTGAGGCATGGACCTTATCGGCGGAGTCGAGATTCACGGCATCGTCGTAATCCGGGTTGCGGGAAAAGATCGCCTGATCCGTGTCAACCAGGGCAAAGCCCACAATAGGGATCTTGGCAAGCGAGCCGTATTTCTCGATCAGTCGCTTGCGGACGTCGAGGATAATCTGGTGACCGGTTCCGCCGACACCAACGATAACGGAGCGCGAGATTCCGCGCAACCGCCCTTCGTCGACCTGAGCGATAACGGTGGATGCGGCAAGTGCGCCATTTGTAATGTTTGAATTGTTATCTGTCATAATTGTGGGGCAGCAGGGTGCGAACGCCCGGCAGGACTGTCCTGCCGGTGGATCGGATCTGGGAGGGTGTCACGCTGTTGGGCCATATACGTGATTGACAGGCCTGAGCCGGGAGCCTTATTCTCCCGCCCGCATTCGGAAGCGCGGCGCTCCGCCGGCCGATGCACCTTCGGCCGCTTGGCTGTCCAACGCCGCGCGCTCCTGCGCTTGCGCCCGATCGCCGGACTGCAGCCGGAATGCGACAAACGCCAGCAAAAGACCGAGTGCGAGGAGCACGACGGGCACGATTGCGGATGGCCGCGAATTCATCTCCAGCACTACCATGTTAGGATCTTTCTGGATTGCGTCGCGCACGATCTTGCCACGCTCCTGCTCACTCAAGTCGGTCTGCGTCATCACCATTCCCACCAGCGCCGGCACCGATCCATCTCCATACATCGTGTGGAACGCCTGCGCCGCTTCCTTATTCGCCTCAAAGAGCCCAATGGCAATGTGTTCCAGCGTCGGGTCGGTCGGCTCGAACATCACGTGTGCCGGACTGCTCGCATCCTCGTGCGGGCCTCGAAGTGCCATGAAATAGCGATGCCGGCCGCTACCATCCACGAGCATGGTGACTGTCTGCATATCCAGGTGGCCGCCGGAAATCGCATACCATCCGCTTTGGGGCCGAGTTGCGACAAACCGGGCGTAGCTTACCGGGGCCGGCCTGGGATGCTGCGCGATATTGAGCAGCCCCTGGCCGCCGATACAGACGAGTACAGCCGCCACGCACAGTAATACGAGCAAACGTGCCATAAGTTCCTTCTTCTCTTCAAGCCGCCCTCAGCGCCGGGTAAACAGGGCGATCAAGACAACGATTGCAACCACTCCGGCGGCAGCCACGCCCAGCGAATGATAAATCCCGGCGAACAAATAACAAAACAGCCCAAACGCGGCGAACACACCAACAAACAGTCCGGCACGAGCGGCGGCGGCCGGATCACCACCGCGATGAACGGCACGCACCGCCGCGTAGACCAGAGTTGGAAGCGCCACGACAGCAATCAATGCGCCGACGATAAAGATAAGGGCCTGAACCAGAATGCTGATCGAGTGGAATTCCAGTTCCTGCTTCTGGTCCGCGGGATACCGAGCGTCTTCACCAAGGCTCGACATCGCCTCGAAATGATAACGATAGGTCCCTGCGTTCTGCGGCGCAAATGTCCAGTTCACCGTGATCCCCTTGACCGGATCGGAGCCGTCGATCGCATCCGGCGGCTTCATAATCCGTCCGGCCGGCGACTCCAGCACCATGACAAGGGACGTCGGAGGGTCGCCCTGCGGCTGCGTATAGAGAATGTTCAGGGTGTACGCATGCCCGAATTCGCCGGCGGACGGTAGTTCACCGATGGGCGTAAGCATGGGAGGCGAGGCCGGCGCCGAACCTGCCAATACGCACCATACACCGATACCCGTCACCAGCAACCGCACAGGTTTCAACGACTCGATGCCTCCGGTGCGACCCGCCGGGTGCCCGGCTACCGCAGATGAGCAGATGCTTTCCGAAGAACGCCGTCTGCTTTATTGTGACACAAAACGGTACGAATAGGCCCAGCCGTCACACCGGCGGCAGCATGCGTTAATCCCGCTCCATGGCTAGATTCCACTTGTTGTCCGTGAGTCAAGTCTTGCGCCGCTCCGTCAGATCATATCGTGGGACAGGCCTCCGTGC
>JBKQWH010000395.1:0-3184 GCA_052139635.1 Capsulimonadaceae bacterium | reverse complement strand
TGACCTGGCGGCAGGCGCCGCAGGGCTTGCAAAGCTTCGACGCCGCGGTTACAACGGCGATCGCGACGATGTCCATTCGGCCAGCGGCGATCGCATTGAAGATTGCGGCGCGCTCGGCACAAATGGTCAGCCCGAACGACGCATTCTCGACGTTGCAGCCGCGAAATATCTCGCCGTCGCTGAGCAGCACGGCGGCTCCGACCGCGAAATTCGAGTACGGGGCGTAGGCGCAGGCCCTGGACTCGCGTGCGGCGGCCAGCAGTTCGTCGCGCAAGGCGCGGGTCAGGTCGGCGTGATCGACATCTTGCTGTGTCAATGGGTTGCTCATCCCGAATAATTCTCCGCCGGGCGCCGATCTTCCTGCGGCTTTCTCGAGGCCGTGCTCGTCTCACGTCTATTCTCATCCCGGGCGATCGGCGGACGAGGCGCCGGGCACGTCGGTTTCACTGCTTCTGGCACGTGGCTGCGCTCCGTGCCCTCTGTCTCGCTCTACGATTCCTGTCGGCGGCGTGCACCAGGATAGCAAAAACATTATGGACGCGATGGATGTGTGGCAATTGTGGCACCCGTACGCTCGGGCGCGCGAGTCGGCACGCCGGTCCAGATCGACCGGCGTGGCACCCGAGAGTTTCGAGGAGCACTACGGCAGTCGTGCCGAAGTGCAATGGGGGTGCGGCACAGGGGGCGTCATTGCCTGGCCCTGGTCAAGGTTGTCGGTTTCGCTCGCGGAATGCGAACGGATGATCCTATTATACCCGGTTTTCGACTTTTTTCGCCCACCTCGCACGAATTTGTTTTGAACCGTGATGCAAATGATTCACTTACAACCTATCGTGGAACAGGGAACGGTTTATGCTTTATTCTCATTTAGAACGGTGACGGCGGCGTCCGCGGGCGGGACGCTGAGGAATCCGTAATCGACAAAGGACCAATGCATGCACGCGATCGGGCTTCTCGTGGGCGCTTTTCTCGTTCTCAACACATTCTGGGAAGCCTTCGAGACGATCGTTTTGCCGCGCACGGTGACCCGGTCGCTTCGAATCACACGGCTAATCTATCGAACGTCGTGGGATGCGTGGCGGGCGATTGCGGGTGGGCTTCGCTCGGAAGCGAAACGGGAGTCCTGGCTCGGGTATTTCGGCCCGATTTCCCTTCCACTACTGCTCGGGTTCTGGGCGTTCTGTCTGGTGATCGGCTTCGGGACCCTCGACTGGTCCCTGAAGCTGCCGTTGACCTCCCAGGAGCCGGCGCCCCACCTGGGGACGTTCCTCTACCTGAGCGGCACGACTTTCTTTACGGTCGGATACGGCGACGTCACTCCGCGAAGCGGGGTGGGGCGGTTCATGTGCGTGCTGGAGGGCGGTGTCGGTATCGGCTTTCTGGCCGTGGTGATCGGCTATCTTCCGGTGCTGTACCAGGCGTTCTCGCGTCGCGAGGTTTCCATTTCCCTGCTCGACGCCCGCGCGGGATCGCCGCCTTCCGCCGTGGAGTTGCTACGCCGGTACAAGAATAACGACGATCTGGATTCGATCGTGCCCTGGCTTCACGACACGGAGAAATGGGCGGCCGACCTTCTCGAAAGCCACCTGTCGTACCCGGTGCTGGCCTATTACCGATCCCAGCACAGTCGCGAATCGTGGCTGTCTTCGCTGACCATGGTGATGGACACGTGCGCACTGATCATGACGGGAGTCGAGGGCGTTCCGTCGGGTCAGGCTCGGCTGACCTTCGCGATCGCGAGGCACGCCATCGTCGATATCGCGCTGATCTTTAAGGCAGATCCGATTCAGGCCGAAATCGATCGGCTCCCGGCCCCCGATTTCGAGCGCCTGCGCCAGTCTCTCGAGGCTGCCGGCATCCGGCTTTCCGACCCGGCAAACGCCGCCGAAAAACTGCGCGAAATCCGTGGGATCTACGAGCCTTTCGTCCTGGCGCTCAGTCGCCAGTTTCTGCTCCCGCTCCCACCCTGGCAGGCCGACCCGAACCAGTCCGACAACTGGGAGACAAGCGCGTGGCACACCGTAGACCGCCACCACTTCTCGTCGTAGCCGCACGATCGCCAACAATCCGGAGTGCATTACCGACGAGAGCCGGGTCCCGGTCCGTGAATACGGCCAGGAGCGGCGGGACTGCCGGACAGGTCCTGTTCGCTTCAACATGAGTGGCACCTCCGGGCCGAAAAAGCGGCACGGGGGCGTGAGTAACCGCGCCCCCGCGCCTGTCGAGTAACGATCCGCGTCAGCCTACGGAATTAGCCACTGCTGAGCGTTCGTGGAATTACACGTGTACGTATCCACAACCGTGCCATTGGCGGTTCCGGCCCCTTCGACGTCGAGGCATAAGGCCCCGTTGGTGGCGGGCTTCAACTGGTAGTAGCCGGACGGAGACTCATCGGCAACAATGGTCCAACTCTGGCTGCTGGCCCCGTCGCAGGCCCACAGCTCGGTAGCGCTTCCACTGGTGGTGCCGCTCGCCTGCAGGCAGTATGGCCCGAGGACGGCGAGGTTATAATCGCCAGCCGGTGAAACACCCGTGCTCGAGAATGTCCAGCTCTGCGCGCCCGTGCCGTTCGCGGCCCAGATGTCGATCTTGTTGCCGTTAGCGGTGCCGGCCCCGGAATCGTCGAGCCGGGAGCCCGTGGCGCACTCCGGAGTGAGCGTTTGGGTTCCGGAGATGCCTCCCGAGCCGCCTGATCCAGAGCCGGCATCGATCTCGATGCCGTTGAACTGGGCGTTGTCGATGACATTGGCGCTGGTGATGACAATCTGGCCGCTCGAGTTGGCCGTGGTGGTGAACTGCTGTATGTTGGCGATGTTCTCGCCGCCGGCTGTCTTGAAGATGTCGAAGTCGGTCAGCACCTGTGTCCCGTTAATCGTCACGTTGAATTCGCGCTTGCCGGATGCGGTCCAGTAGGTTTCCGCAAAATGCAGGCGAACCGTGTACGTGGACCCGGAGGTGAGGCCGCCAATTGTGTAGGCCGGGGCGTTGTAACGATTGCTCTGGTAGACCGCCTCGGGAGCGGGGTTTGTCACGGCTGTCGTACTGACCGTGTTTGTCGTGGTGACTGCGGTTCCGCCGCTGAAGTCGGTATCGGCGATCCAGGAGCCTGTTGCGGCGCCTCCGCAGTTGATGTCAACCGGGCCGCTCGTCCCGCCGCCGCCACCACCGCCGCCACCGCTGCTCG
>JBKQWH010000394.1:0-6045 GCA_052139635.1 Capsulimonadaceae bacterium | reverse complement strand
GCGACCTCGATCGATTTCGCCAGGTCGCCCGCAACCCGTGCCCGCCGGGTGCCACGCCGGTCGCTCTGGACGGGCGTGCCGACCGCGCCATCTTCGTAGGGGATCGAGGAGGGCGCAGGAGGCGCCTCCGCCTTCGATACCGCAAATGCGCGCCCGGAGCGATCCCGCGTCTGCGACTACCGACCTCGATCGACTTCGCCAGTTCGCCCGCACCCCGTGCCCGCCGGGCGCCACGCCGGTCGCTCCGGACGGGCGTGCCAACGTCGCGCTTCTTCGTAGGGGATCGAGGAGGGCGCACGGGGTACCTCCGCCTTCGATTCCGCAAATGCGCGCCCGGAGCGATCCCGCTGCGTTTGCGACCTCGATCGATTTCGCCAGGTCGCCCGCAACCCGTGCCCGCCGGGTGCCACGCCGGTCGCTCTGGACGGGCGTGCCGACCGCGCTTCTCCGTACGGGATCGAGGAGGGCGCAGGAGGCGCCTCCGCCGTCGATACCGCAAATGCGCGTCCGGAGCGATCCCGCGTCTGCGTCTGCGACTACCGACCTCGATGGATTTCGCCAGGTCGCCCGCACCCCGTGCCCGCCGGGTGCAACGCCGGTCGCTCTGGACGGACGTGCCGACACTCCCGTCCCTGTCGCGCTCCCGCGTCTGCGACTACCGACCTTGATTGGCTTCGGCAGGAACGGAGCCGCGCACGAACACAGCGGAATACGAGATTCCACCGCGATTCTTTGTCCCAGGACGCTGAATTACTGTCTCGACACGGCCGCGCCGTCGGCAATTGCCCGGCGACTGTACCCTTGTGCTACAATATGTCAGCAACCGTGACAATGTGTCACCATTCCCTGCGACAAATCGGACCGTCCGCACAGGTCGGTCAGACACCCATTATGCGAACACACGAGCAAGCGGCGAAGTTTATCTTGCAGATAGCGGACCTCCTCCGCGGAGTCTATCGACCTCCACAGTACGAGCGGGTCATGCTGCCGCTGACTGTCCTGCGGCGGTTCGACTGCGTCCTCGTCCCGACGAAGCCGAAGGTTCTGGCGGAACTCGCCCGGTTGACCGCCGCGGGCCAGGGGACCGAGGTTATCACCAAGCGGCTCAACGCCATCACAGGCCAGCGGTTCCACAATCGCTCGCCCCTCGACTTCGAGAAGTTGAAAGGCGACCCCGATAATCTCGCACAGCACCTCATCTCGTACATCAAGGGCTTTTCGGAGAATGTCCGCACCATCTTCGATTACTTCAACTTCGAGGCCGAGATCGAGGAGATGCACCGGACCAATCTGCTTTACATGATTGTCTCCCGTTTCTGTGATGTCGATCTGCACCCTGACACCGTCGACAACATCCGGATGGGCCTGATCTTCGAGGAACTCATCCGCCGCTTCAACGAGCAGGCGAACGAGACGGCGGGTGACTACTTCACGCCGCGCGAGGTCATTCGCCTGATGGTCAACATCCTGTTCACCGAGGACGATGCCATCCTCCGCGAGCGAGGAAAAATTCGGAAACTACTTGACCCTGCCTGCGGCACGGGCGGAATGCTCTCCGAAGCGCAGAACTACATTCGCGAGCACCACGACAGCGCCCATCTCTATGTCTACGGCCAGGACTACAACAAGCGAGCTTATGCGATCGCGGCGTCCGACCTGCTGATCAAGGAGCAGGACGGCACAGGGCAGGCCCATAGCACCATCGCATATGGCGACAGCTTCATCGAGGACAAGTTCCAGGACCACACCTTTGACTATTTCCTCGCGAATCCGCCTTTCGGCGTCGACTGGAAGCGGCAACAGAAGGTGATCGCGACGGAGTACCAGAGGTATGGCTTCGCCGGCCGTTTCGGCGCCGGTCTGCCCCGCATCAGCGACGGCGCACTGTTGTTCCTGCAGCACATGGTCAGCAAATTCGAGCCGTACAAGCCCGAGGAGCGTAAGGATGGCTCGCGCCTTGCGATTGTCTTCAACGGATCGCCCTTGTTCTCCGGCGGCGCCGGATCGGGAGAGAGCGAGATCCGCAAGTGGATCATCGAGAACGACTGGCTGGAGGCGATCATCGCGCTGCCGGAGCAGATGTTTTACAACACCGGCATCAACACATATATCTGGGTCGTCACGAACCACAAGAGCAAGGCCCGCAAGGGCAAGATCCAGCTCATCGACGCCCGTGAGCGCTACGTCCCGATGCGCAAAAGCCTTGGCGCCAAGCGGCGCAAGCTCGGCGAAGGCAAGCGCTTCAACCCGGTCACCGACCAGTATGACACCGACGATCCCCGCGACGACATCGCCGACATTGTCAAAGAGCACGGCGCATTCGTCGAAGGGCCAACCTCGAAGATCTTCGACAACGAGGACTTCGGCTACACCCGCGTCACTGTCGAGCGCCCCTTGCGCCTGCGATTTCAGATCCATCTCCTTCGCAAGGAGATGTTCCTGAATGCGGCCCCTTACCTTCTGGACGATCTCCAGGCGATCGACGCCGCCCTCGGCCGAGAACCCCAGTGCGATTGGAACGCCGTCGAGAAGCGAATCAGCGACGTTCTCGCATCTCGCGGGTCAAAGTGGAAGTTGAATGAATGGAAGGTCTTCCGCGACGTCTTTACGGAGCGCGACAAGAATGCGGAGCCGGTTATTAAGTCCAAGCGAGGCAGGCTTGTGGAATACGAGCCCGACTCCGAGTTGCGCGACTTCGAGAACATCCCGCTCAAGGTACCCATCGACGCGTATTTTGCTACTGAAGTCGCTCCTCACGTTCCAGACGCCTGGATGGACCGCAGCAAGGACAAGATCGGTTACGAGATAAATTTCAACAGGTATTTTTACGTCTATACGCCAACCCGCTCGATCGAGGAAATCGATAATGAACTGAGGGACTTGGAGACGAGAATCATCGACGGACTTCGAGCACTGCTTGAGACGAGCCAATGATGAGCAAAGTGATTGAGAAAACGAGGTGGCGTCGGACCCGATTGAAATATGTAGTTTCGTTTGTTGGGGGTGGTACCCCGTCAAAGGGAAACGCCGATTATTGGCGCGGTGAAATTCCGTGGGTTTCGCCAAAGGACATGGCGGTTCACGTAATTCACGATACTGAGGATCACATAAGTCAACAGGCCGTCGCAGCGAGTTCCACGCGAGTTCTCCAGCCGGGGGCAATCTTGGTAGTCTGCCGGTCCGGCGTACTTAAGCACTCAATTCCGGTGGCGATAAACGCCGTTCCAGTCGCTCTAAACCAAGACATGCGGGCGTTACTAACAACTGAAGCGATAGACCCCGCCTACCTACGCTACTTTATTGCCGGCCAAGAGCAGCGGCTTCTCGCGGACTGGCGCAAAGCTGGCGCGACGGTTGAAAGTCTTGAGTACGAGTTGATGGCAGACACGGAGCTAGTATTGCCGCCGCTCTCGGTCCAGCGGACCATAATCCGGTTTCTCGACCGCGAAACGGCCCATATCGACGAGTTGATCGACGCACAGGAGCGGTTGCTCGATGTTTTGGCCGAGAAACGTCGGGCTGTAATCACTCAGGCGATAACGTATGGGTTTAATGAAGGAATCAAATCTAAGAAATCCTGTATACCATGGCTGGAACCGATACCATCAGACTGGCAGGTTCCATCTGTGGGTTCTCGCTTCGAAGTCCAGCTCGGGAAGATGCTCGACGAGAAGCGCATCCATGGACGCAATCTCGCACCATACCTCAGGAACGTCGACGTGCAATGGAACTCCATTAATATTGAAGATCTGCCTCAGATGGATTTTTCGGACGATGATCGCGACCGGTATTCATTGCGTTCAGGTGACATCATGATTTGCGAGGGTGGAGAAATCGGCAGGTGCGCCATATGGCGTGGCGGCTTGGCTAATTGCTTCTACCAGAAGGCGTTGCACAGACTGCGCCCGAAATCTGACCAAGACGACCCAGAGTTTTTCGTCTTGTTCATGACGGCAGCTTGCGCCGCCGGTGCATTTTTGGCTGACGGAAACGGCAGCACGATTGAACATTTGCCCGCAGAGAAGCTTCGTCGCGTTCGTTACCCGGCTCCTCCAATTGAAGAGCAACGTGCAATCGTAAAATTGGCGCGCCAGCGCCTTGGGTATGTTGATGATGTAACCGATACGGCCGGGAGAATTATTGGACTGCTCCGTGATCTAAAGGCCTCTATTATCTCGTCCGCCTTGACGAAACAGTCTGATTGGGGGAGTTCACCGTGATCATCAAGAGTCTATCGCTAGCGAACTTCCGTGGGTTCAAGCATACTGAAATCGAGTTTCAGGCGGGCGTCAATGTCATCGGTGGTGTCAACGGCTCGGGTAAGTCGAGCATTCTTGACGCGTTGCGCGTGTTATCAGGTGTCACGCTCTACGAGATTGGCACCACGCGCACGAGACACACAAGGCTGGTATCGACCGATGTTCGTTTCGGGATTGGGGCCGCGGATTTGCGAGCGATGTATGCCTTCGGCCTATCTGAGGTACAAAGCATCGTTCATCACAACTTTGAAACGGCGTACAATGCATTTATCAAGACAAGCCGCGGTGGACCTCAGCGCAGAAGTGGAACACACGGCTCGAATATCGCGAGTATCCCGAACCGATATGAAGTAACTTCCCGACCTCTTGTGGTCGTTGACGGCGACTCTACGCCATTCGCCTTGTACTTCTCTCCGCGCAGATCCCTTTACGTTGAACGCACATCACGCGGAAAAGCCGAGTCTGGTCCAGAGGCCGCTTACAGCGGTGCGCTAGCCGATCGCGAGTTCAGAATCGCCACAATCGCAGATTGGTGGAGCAGCCAACGCAGCCTCGCGGCTGAGGTGCCTGCGGGTCCGTTCGCGGCACGGGAGAACGCGTTGCAACGTGCTCTTCGCAGTTTTATACCGGAATTCGACTATGTGTCTCCCGGACTCAAAACCGTGAGGTATCCGACGATTACCCAGCCGCATGTACCTGGCGAGATAAGCGACGAAGAGATTCCGTTGGGTGTTCAGACGATTGACGTAGGCAAGCGCAAGGGTGATCTTCAGCTAAATGTTGCGCAACTCTCCGACGGGGAACGGGGCATGCTGGCCCTGGTCCTGGAAATCGCGCGCCGGCTAGCCCTTGCGAACGAGCACTTGGAAGACCCGATCCGTGATGGCGAGGCGGTTGTCCTGATAGACGAAATCGAGCTCCACTTGCACCCCAAATGGCAGCGAGAGATCATTGGGCGGCTTGAGCGCACGTTCCCGAACTGTCAATTCATCGTGACCACGCATTCTCCCTTGATCCTCGGCGAAGTTCGGCCAGACCAGGTGCTATTGCTGGACCACGACGGAACAGTGTACAGGCCCGATCAATCGTTGGGAATGGACAGCAACTTTATACTCGAATTTATAATGGGGTCGAGTGCACGTGACGAGAATACGCAACGCGAGTTGGATCGCATTGAAACGCTAATCGAGACGGAGGAGTACAGCCAAGCCGAAGACGCCATCGAACGAATGAGAGAGAACCTTGGCACATTTCCGGATCTCATCCGCCTACAAACACGGATCGACCGTATAAGGTTGTTGAGCGTATGAAGCGCATTTTGAAGGGGTCCGCGCCAGCATGCCTGGTTTCCTGGCTTCGCAAACAAAACGGCCGAGATTGCGATTATAGCTGTCTCCTGGGTAATATCAAGGCCAAAGTACTTGCAAGACTGGTTAAGGACCAAGGATGGATGTGTTGCTACACGGGATTGCGGATCACCCAGATTGATGCCAAGATTGAGGCCCACATTGAGCATGTATTTCCGCAAATACTTTGCCGTCTGGAGGACGGTCAGCCGCGACTCCATGGCGCTAAGCGTGATGTGGAGTACGCTAACATGCTCGCGGCCTATCCGAGGGAACATTCCGGCGAGAAAAGATGCCCATTTGGTGCCGTACGCCGCGGAAGTTGGTGGGACGAGGAGTTGTTCATCCATCCACTTCGGCCAGATTGTGAATCGGTGTTTCGATACCTCGCCAACGGTCGAGTCGAGCCAGTGGAAGACGATCCGGAGGGCAACGGGCCA
>JBKQWH010000393.1:0-23737 GCA_052139635.1 Capsulimonadaceae bacterium | reverse complement strand
GCCCCCGCGGTCCGATCGGGTACAATCCAGTCCGAAGGCTGCGGGTGCGCCGGCCCAAGGATGCCGTAATTGGTGTTCGCCCGCAATGACTTACGAAATGTTAACTGACACTCCCAGGAAATCTATCATTGTCGTTCCGTTCTATCAGCACCCGGAGCTTGTCCCGAAACTCGCCGAATCGCTCCTACGCTGCGAACGTTAACTGCGGGACCACGTCGAGGCCGTCCTCTTCTACGACGACTCGCCCGACCACGAAGGTCTGGCGGATGCCCTCCAGGAGTCCGCGGACCGGCTTGGCGACATCGTCCGTTGCGATGTGATTACCAACGGCAGCAATTTCGGCTTTGTGAAGACGATGAACAGGGGCATGCGCCAGGCGATCCGGCGCGGGACCGACCTGCTGATGCTCAACTCCGACGCGATCTTGTACCCGAATGCAATCGCGGAAATGCATGCCTGCGCCTACAGCGACGTCATGATCGGGTATGTCAGCCCGCGGTCGAACAATGCGACACTGTGCAGCATGCCGGCGCAAGAGCGATTTCACCATACGAAGCCCGCGGAGGCGTACGAGAACTTCCTGGACGTGTCGGCGCGGATGCCGCGGTTTACGTACGTTCCGACGGCCGTAGGGTTCTGCATGTACGTGAAGTACGACATTCTCGAGGCGTTCGGGACTTTCGACGAGATATACGAGCGTGGCTATTGCGAGGAAAACGACCTTGTGATGCGCGGCAATCGCCTGGGATTTCGATCCGCGCTCGCGAACTGGGCTTTCGTGTACCATCAGGGCGAAGCGTCATTCACCTCCACGCCCGATTTGAAGGCGGATGCCGAGAAGAGACATGCGGCCATCCTCGCGAAACGATACCGCGAGTACTTTCCGCGAGTTCAGGAGTACTTCCGGTCGTCGGCGTACCGTGCCGAAGTCCTCCTCGGCGAGCTTGTACCGGATGCCGACGGGCGAATTCGAGTCTGCGTCGACGTCGCTTTGAACGTGCTCCATAACGGGACATCGTATCTTGCCGGACAGATGATCCGCGCGCTGCAGGAGCGCCATGGCGGCAACTGCCGGCTCTTCGTGCGGTGCTCGAAGACCGCGTTTGACTTCCATAAGCTTCGCGACATCGAAGGGATAAGCCACGTCGATCCGCTGGTTCGGTCGACCTACGGCGCCTGGCTTCGCATCGGCCCGCCGTTTGTATTGCGTGATCTGTGGTCTGCGTTCGATCAGGCCGCTGTCGTCGGCTTCTTCATGCTCGACACGATTGCCTACGACTGCCAGTATTTGAATGAACCGGAATTGGACGACGTCTGGTCGTACGTGGAATCGAGCGCCGACTTCGCGGTCTACAACAGCAAGTTTACGCGCGGACAGTTTGCCCGGCGCTTTCGCCGCGGCGCCGATTTGATCGAGAAGGTATCCCTCCACTCGCTCGACCCCGCTGAGTACCGGCGCCCCTACGACCTGCCCGATCGCGAATCCGATGTGTCACCGGCTCGTGTATCCATCCGCGGCGGGTTGGCGGAACGCGAATCGGGAGACGTGTCCGTTACGGACGGGGCAAACTCCGTGCACGGCGTTACTCCTCCGGCGGCTAAGACCGCGGAGTATCTGATGGTAATGGGCAACGATTACCACCACAAGGGCGTCGCATCAACCCTTCGGAGCATCGCGGACAAACTCCCGGATGAGCCGGTGGTTAGTTTCGGGGACCGCGCAGCGCAGCAGGGCAACTGCCGGGTTGTACAGGCAAACAGAATCACCGACGAGGCACTTCACGCTCTTTACTGCGGCTCGTCGGCGATCATTGTCCCATCTTACTACGAGGGGTTTGGCTTTCCTCTCCTCGAAGCGTTTGCTTACGACAAACCGATCTACCTTCGCCGGTTGGCGGTTTATCAGGAAATCCTGACGCATTGCGGTTACCGCGGGGATGCGGTGCATTTTTACAACACGGATCAGGATCTCATTGAGCAACTCAAGGCTCGGAAGAAAGACGGCGGCAGGCATATTCTTGCCGACAACCGAAAGAATGGCTGGGCTCGGTCGGCGGATGAGGTTTACGCGACCATCGGGGAGGCGCGGGCCGCCGCCTCCTACGATCGCGTCAGGACCCGGCTTGTAACGTTTGCGTTCGTCCAAACCGCGGAGACCAAGCGAAACGAGCTTCCGATCCGAAATGAGCTTGAGCGTCTCGCTCGAATCGTCTCGCGTCGGGTTCGTGCGAAGTGCTTCCGCCCGAAACAATAGCCGTCTCGGTTCCGTCGCCCTGTTACCGTTGACCAAGCCTTTGAGTCATTGTCGACGGGACCAGGCCATCCATATTCGCCGGTTCTGGGCCAATGTGTTCTCCAGCCCCGGGAGGTCAGTCGTGCTATTGTTCTTGCATCTGCCGAAAACAGCGGGCACCACGTTGCGCGTGATGCTGAAACGGGTTTATGCGCGGGAGGAAATCTTCGAGACATATGCGCATGAGACCACGGAAGCCTGCGCGCAAGCCGTTAACGACCTGGAACCGGGGACGCGCGCTTCCGTTCGGCTGGTGGCAGGCCACTTCGGATACGGCCTGCATAGCCTCATACCTGGCGAACATCGCTATATCACCTTTCTGCGTGAGCCGGTGGAGCGGGTTGTGTCTACTTACTATCATATGCGCGATCTCCCCGGCGACCACTGGCAAATCCGGCGGCGGCGTCTGAGCCTGCGCGGATTTCTGGAATCCGGAACCACGCTCGAGGTCGACAATGGGATGACGCGAATCCTCTCCGGTGTTGGCTGCGCCGGAGGTCTCGGCGCCTGTCCGGAGGACGCGCTCGAGTTGGCTCAGCGCAACCTGACGCACGATTTCGACTCCGTGGGCCTTTCCGAAAAGTTCGACGAGTCTGTGGTGCTTCTCGGCAGGAAACTTAAGTGGCGTCGAGTGCCGCTCTACGTTCGCCAGAACGTCGGTAAGGACCGGCCCCCGGTAACCGCGATTTCCGACGACGATATGGCTGCGGTCCGTGAGCACTGCACGATGGATTTCCGACTCTACGACTTCGCGCGTAAACTGCACGAGTCTGAGGTTGCCGCTCTCGGTGCGGCGTTTGTCGACGATGTGCAGGCCTACAGCGATACCCTTTCCGATATGAGCAATCTGATCAATGGTGAGCGTGCTCGATGGCAGCGCGAGAGTTCGGCCGTGTGGCGGTTAACGCAGGGGCCGATGGCCGGCCTGAGCGAAATCCGGCGCCGACTTGGTCTTCGCACGAGGCTGCGCGCGCTGCTATCCGGTTCGACGCAGGATGGCAGGAGCCATCAAGCCCCGCTTAACCGCTGAGCAGATCTCGTTAAGACACATATGGAAGGTCATTCGGCTTAGAGTCCGATTATCGCTACCGAGATATTGTCGTGCCCGCCCCCGACGATCGCGTAATTGACAAGGTGTTTCGCGGTCTTGAGCGCATTGCCGGGTGGTGTTTGGCGTACAAGTCTGGCAACGTCCTGGGCTCTTGGAGCGTAGTTCCAAAAGCCGTCGGTACACAGCACAAGTCGTGTGCCGGGTGTCATTGCGAATGTCGTGAAGGACGACTTCAGTGGAACTTCTTCAGCGGAGCAGAGACAGTGGAACAGGGCGTTCCGATTGGGCGACTCGACAGCCTGTTCCTCCGTCATCTTGCCGGCATCGATCATTGCGTTGACCCACGAGTGATCGCGGGTCAGCAAACCGTATCCGTCCGACCTTATCCAGTAGGCACGGCTGTCGCCGACCCAGCCGATGGTGGCAACTCCGTCGACTACGACGGCCGCCACAATGGTTGTGGCCGGGGGATCCATCATGCTGTCCGGGAGATGCGGGATGGAGCAAACCGCTTCCTGGGCGGTGTTGATTGCGCGCTCCAACTGCTCCCGCGGGTTCGCGTCGGGATAACGTGTGAAAGTTTTCTCTAGCAGCGCCACCGCCGAGTCGACCGCGACCAGCGAGGCCGACGCTCCCGAGTCCGAACATGACACGCCGTCGCAAATCACGGCAATGTAGATCGGTGGAACGTCAATCGGCGAGACGAGGATCTCCACCGCGGAGAGCCCCACGGAGTCCTGGTTGTCCGGGTGCTTCGTCCCGCAGTCGGACACCGCGGCAAACTTGCCCGAAATGTCCATCTCGACGTGGCTGCGCGGATCAATCGGCTCGTCGTCAGACGGCACGAGGTCAACGCCGACGCCTTCGGCTTTTTCAGCGGGGGTAGGTGCTACGAGAAGGTCGTGGTCATCGATATCGTCGCAGCCAGGTGCAGCAGGCATGACGCGGAAATCGGCGCAGCCCGGAGCCGCGGGCATCAGGCCGAAACTGCCCGCTCCAGTGTCCGTGTCCGCGCGGTCAGGCGCCGGGAGCATCAGCATTGGCCTGTTCCCGAACGAGCGCTGGTCTGACCTGCAAAGATATTCGGCGGAGGCGCTTGTGGCAATATCTGGCAATAGCAGCGTTTGATCCATAACAGTGGGACCTCGTGATCGCTCGGATGGATGTACGGGGTAGTGCGCAGCCTCGTCTTGCCTGCCCGCCTTTACCTGTTATATCATACGCCATAACTTACGGATTCGTGCGCATCAGCCTGCGCAATTTTTACCGATAATGGGTGGGAGCAGTCCTATGCGTAACCGATTTATTCATAAATAACATACGAAAAACAAGCGTCTGTCGCATCCTCTACAATTGGCTTGATTAGCACGCTTCGCCGGGCTCTGGTATATCGTTCGGTCTGCGTCGGGAGTCATCGACGCCGGCCGAAGAACGGCCGGCGTCGTTGACTGAGCACTATGGGCGCATGGTGTAGACGCTCTCGAGCCGGACCTCCTTCCTCAGGTACCGGTTGCGCGAGGAGGCACCGATTTCGATGTCGTACGCGCCCGGATCGGCCTCCCAGCGGTTGCCTTTGACATCGAAATAGGCCAGGTCCTGCGGGTTTATGGTGAAGACAGCCTGCTTCGTTTGGCCCGGTCCGATTTCCAGCTTGACGAATCCCTTCAACTCCCGCACCGGGCGCTCGATGGTCGGATTCAGCGGCTGGATGTACAGCTCAACGACTTCCTTGCCTGCTCGCTTCCCGGAGTTGGTGATATCGGCTGTTACGGTAATGTTGCCGTCCGGCTTCAAGGTGTCGCTTGACACATTCATTCCGGTGTAGTCGAACGTGGTGTAGGAGAGGCCGTAGCCGAACGGGAAGAGGGGCTTGACGTCCTGTTTGTCGAAATAGCGGTAGCCGACGTAGATCCCTTCCGCATAGTGCACCATGCCATCGCCGCCGCCGGGGAAGTCTCCGTAATCCGGATAATCCTCGCGATGGTACGCAAATGTGTCGGTTAGCTTGCCCGAGGGATTGACGACGCCGAAGAGGATGTCCGCCAGTGCGCGACCGCCCTCCATTCCGGGGTAGCCGGCGTCGATCAGCGCGGGCACGCTATCGATCCAGCCGGTGACATCACAGGGGGAGCCGGCGTTTAGGACGACAATTGTGTTTTTATTGGCCGCGGCAACGGCGCGGATTAACTCGTCCTGATTACCGGGCAGGGTCGTGCCTGGTCGATCACGGCCCTCGCCGTCGAGGCCGCCGGTCGTTGCGAACACGACCGCCACGTCCGACTTCGCCGCCGCGGCAGCCGCGGCCTCGATGGCGTCGACCTCCGGGGTGATCCAGCCCATACGCTCGTGGACGGTGCCGTGCGAGATTTTGAACTCGATATTGAGCAGGTCCACCTCAAGGTCGTATGTCTGCCCCGCCGTCATGTCGACATCAGCCCCATGCCACCACTCCGTGTGGTTCGGCTCGTTGATCAGCGTCTTTCCGGCGACAACAAGACGAACGCCGGAATCGGATTCCACGACAAGCTTGTAGTGTCCGGTGATGGGAGCGGTCACGGTTCCGGTCCAACGCACCGAGTTCACTCGACCCTTCACGGAAGCCGGCTCGTGAAACTGCGGGCCATACTGCAACTGCGGGTCGACCACGGTCGCGGCGGGAGTTCCACTCAGGTCGGGAGACACGAAGTATTCTCCTCGCAGGCCGTGCTGGCCGGCGGCGGCGCCAGGAGGAGACAGGGCATCGCTCGGAATGGCCGGCGATTCCTGGTCAGGCAGATGGATTCCCTGTGCGAAGTTGACCTTGACCGTGCTTCCGACGAGCTTCGTGATCGCGTCAAGCGGCTGGATCGTAAACGGAGCATCGACATAAGGGCTCCCGTAGGCGCCCGCCTGCATATGCGCGGCGGCCGGCCCGATCACGGCGATCGAGTGGATAGCGGTCCTGTCGAGCGGGAGTACCGCGTTGTCGTTTTTGAGGAGCACGATCCCCTCGGTGGCCGCCCGGTATGCCAGCGCCTGATGCTCGGGTGAGTTGACCTGACTGTGGTTGGGGGTAAATGGGCCGTCGAGCAGGCCGACTCGGATGATGGTGCGAAGGATTCGGCGGACGGAATCGTCGATCTCCTGCTGAGTAATCGCGCCGCTCGCGAGGGCGTCGCGCACGTGGTCGTGGGTCATGAATTGTCCACCGGGCATCTCGAGATCGCAGCCGCCATTGATGGCGCCGACCGTGTCATGCACGGCGCTCCAGTCGGACATGATGATGCCGTCGAAGCCAAACTCGCCCTTTAGAATGTCGGTTTCCAAGGGATGGTTCGCGGTGCAGTACGCGCCGTTGACCATATTATAGGCCGCCATGACCGACCACACGTGCGCGTTCTCGACACCGGCCTTGAACGCGGGCAGGTATATCTCGTGCAGGGCTCGCTGGTCCACGCGCACATCGACTGTGTTTCGGTCCTGTTCCTCGTTGTTGCACAGATAGTGCTTGAGGCAGGCGGACGTGCCCGTGGACTGCATCCCGAGGACATAGGCGGTGGTCAACCTGGCCATCAGATACGGGTCTTCCGTAAAGCTCTCCGCGTCACGGCCGCCGAGCGGCGAGCGGTGAATGTTAATGTCGGGGCCGAGCATGATTCGGGCGCCTTCGCCCTTATTGCGTGCTTCGGTGCCGATCGCCGCACCGATTTGGCCGAGCAGCACGGTGTTCCAGGTGGCGCCCATATCGACCTCGGTGGGAAAGGTCGTGGCGGGGCCCTTCGTACCATCTGTCCCGCCGCGGACACCCTGGCCGGCATCGGCCATCCCCATTCTCGGCACGCTCAGCCGGGGGATTGCCTGGGTGGTGAATCCTGTTCCGGTGAGCATGCCGAGCTTCTCGTCCTGGGTCATTCTTCCGAGAAGGTCGCTCACGCGGGCCTCAACGGGCGCTCCGGGACGGAGGTAAAGCGGTGGGGCAGTGTCTGCGGAAAGCCGGTGTGCCCGCATCGGCACGGGGCCGCCATAAGCCCAGAGCCACCCCGGCGTTCCGAAAAGCACCGCGGCAACCGCCAAATATCGTACGACGCGCATAAGTCTTTTCAGTCCTTTCTCCGGCAGGTATCGGCCACGATTTGCTCGTCACAGCACAGTACGCCGGTGTCACCCCTATAATACACCGTCCGACCGCAATTTGCGCCTTTCTTTACCGGTAATCCAGATGATCATGCTCTGGATTATCGTTGTAGTTTTTCTGAAGTCGATGACGGATGATTTCGCGACCGGCGAGGAGCGCAACGTCCCGCCGGTCAACGGAGTCAGACGAGGCGCCCGACACTTTGATAGCCGTTTACGGTTGAGAAGTCGGACGCTCGGCAACGGAGCGGGAGATTCCGGCGTCCGCTCGGCCGCATTTCCGGATAATAACGCCTGCATGTCACGCGGCGGCTACGACAATGTCATCAGACAGGCCTCTTGCAATCGTCGTCCGCGTGGGCTCGGCCCGCATTTGCGAGACTGCCGCAATTCCCTCAGTATTTTCGCTTTGCGCGGTAGTACTCCAACCGCCAGCGCTTTCCGCCCTCGGTAGCGCCTTCATGATCAAGAATGGCCTGGTTGGCCTCGCTTACGTCGCCGTGCGGAATAAAAGCGAGGCCGTATCGCGCTCGTGATTCTTCCCAGCGCCGCACACGCGCCTCGTGGTTCTTAATGCGTTGAGCGTTCAGTTCCTCGGCCAGCCGCGCATTTCGCCAATCGTCGAGGATGGGAATTGGCTCGATTGCGGCGCACAACGCAGTGGCCTTTTCGTAACTGGTGAGCGCTTCGCTCATCAAATCTTCCTTCGCTTCCGGAGAGTCACAGGACTCGGCAACCTGGCAAAGGCACCTTGCAAGCCCCACCTGAGCGCGGCCAAAATTGGGCCGGTGCCGCACTGCCTCGCGTGCCGCACCAAGCGCGGCCTGCAGATTCCCCTGGTTCAACAACGTCTCGGCAAGCCCGACATAGGCGAGCGGCTCGGTCGTGTCGATCTCGATCGCGTGTTCGAACTTGAGAACGGCAGCCTGGTATCGGCCGGCGTTCATCGATTGCTGCGCGGACTTAACGGCAGTCATGTAGGTAAGTTCCATTGGAGCGTCCTTTTGTGCGGCGGCAGGGCGAAAACACCCGATTGCAATTCTCGCGGCAGAGTGGGTGCGAACGCCCGACTGTATGTTTGCGTTTCGACAGAGACTCGGGTCGTACGGCCGAGCACGCAATGGGAGGCGGCGCATAAAGCAAAAAAGGCGGGAGGCTTTTGCCTCTCGCCGTCGCTCGCTTTCCGAACGTGAATATAGTATATCACACGTGAGGGCGCATGTCAACCGCCACGTGAAAAATACTTCGGACCGAACAACTGGAAATTCCACGGGTCATGCCCGGTCATCTTTCAGATATTGGCGCCAGCAAACCGTTCTCCGAGCCGGAATCGGCGTGGATATCGTCTCACATTTGTATCAAACAAATCGAATTCCGGTGGCCATCGCTCGGCATTCAGATAAGCAACACCCACGTTATGAGGCTGGCTCTTAATCATCTTCATCATTTCGTCGGCGTGGGTGTATGTGGGGGATCGGCTCTCATGCGCTGGGCGTCTTCACGAACCGGATGTCAGCGACCTTGGGCTCAAACGGAATGAAGAGGCTGGATATCTCTCCATTTCCGTCGGATTCAAACCGGACTCGGACACGTTCGAGAGGATTAAGTCTGTCGAGAGGTGTCTCGAAGATGTCGTAATGGAAGTGCTCCAGCGGTGAAGTCTGGCCATGGAATTCCATCATCAGGGGCGGCTCCGGAGTGCCGGCGTCGCGCACCCGAATCGCGACCGTTCCGTAAGCGGGATGTTCGTATTCGCCGCCATAATCCTCGTTGCGGTGCCAGGGGCGTGTGCCTGATATTCGGGTTACAGCAAGCGGCTTCCGGGCGGCTTTCCGCTCCGTGTACCGTGCGCTCCAGGGCGCAGGGTCGAGCCCGAGAATCTGGTCGAACACTCGGTACATGACAATGCTCGGAAGCCTCGTCGTTCCGAGATTGCAGAGCACGACTGCGCCGATGCCGTCGTCGTCCGGGAGGAAGCCGGCTATTGTCGAGAAGCCGTCGGCATAGCCCTCGTGATACACCATCGTGTGACCGCGATAGGTCGAGATGATGAACCCCATTCCGTACTGGCGGTGCCCCATCTCGGGGTATCGGGCGCGGTCCGGAATGACTACCAATGGGGTTTGCATCGCCAGGGCATCCTGTCGATCGATCACTTTGCGACCCTGGAATGTCCCGCAATCGAGATGCATTGCGATATAGCGCGCCATCTCGTCGACCGATGCGATCACAGTTCCGGCCGGACCGACCGCGTCTTCGTTGCGCAGAGGTACCCATTGAGGAATGTCATTATCATCCTGTTTGTGAGGCTCGGCGTAGTCGTCCGTCGAACGCAGATTCTCGATGGAGCATGCGGCTCGGCGCATGTCGAGCGGCGCGAATAGCGTTTGACACATTGCCTGCTCCCAGGTCACACCCGCGCACCGCTTCACAAGTGCGCCGGTCGCCATATAGATGAGGTTGTTGTACTGATATGATTGGCGAAAGTCCTCGCAGGGTTCAAGGTATCGAAGCCGGTGATACAACTCCTCGCGTGAAAAGGGCGTGTTTATCCAAACCCAGTCGTGTCCCGGCACTCCCGACCGGTGCGCCACCATGTCCCGCAGGGTGATCTTCTCAGTTGCGGTTTGATCCCATAACCGAAAGTCGGGCAGGTATTCGCGAATGGGGATGTCCCACTGGAAGTGGCCCTGGCGCGCCAGGACGGAGAGGGTGGCGACGGTCATCGACTTCGTGATGGAACCGATCGGGAACAGCGTTTGCGAGGTCACCGGCAGCCCGCCACGAATGTCGCGCCGGCCGTATCCTCTCTTATGTATCAGGTCCCCGCCCTTCACGACGGCGATCGCGAGGCCGGGGACCTTCCACTCGTCCATCTCGCGACGGACGAAATCGTCAATTCCATCAAGGCTACGCATTACTCATCTCGCGGCTCCGAACATACGCGGGGAAGCGTGCGGCGCAAACGTATTCGTTACGGAGAAGCTCATTCCACGACTTCGCTTCCAGCAGACGCCCCATGTCCATTTCCGGCCCGCTTCACTGTACGTTCACCGGTTGGCCCGGTCGTAGACATCGGCGGCGCTCAGGACGTTTACGTCCGACGACTGAAGTTGCGCAATCGCACGGTCGGGATCGTCGAATCGGAAGATCAACACGGCGCTGTCTCCGCGGCCGAATGTACAGGCATACATATATTCGATGTTGACGCCGCTGCCGTCGATCCGCTCGAGAAGGCTCGCCAGACCGCCGGGCCGGTCGGGTACCTCGGCGGCGACTACCTCGGTCAGGTTGACCACAAACCCCGCCTCGCTGAGCGCGATCGAACCCGCCTGCCAATCCGAACAGATCAGGCGAAGGATGCCGTACTGCTGTGTGTCCGCCAGCATCAAGGTTCGAATGTCGATGCTGGCGGATGCGAGCGCACGGCACGCCTTGATCACCTGGCCGGGCTCGTTCTCCAGGAACAACGAGAGTTGCTGCACTTTCATGGGTTTACACATCCGGATTTCTGCGGTCGATAACCCGCTTGGCCTTGCCTTCACTGCGCATGATCGTGTGCGGAAGCACCAGACGAACCGCGGAGCGCAGCCCCATCGTATGTTCGAGTGCGTGCTCGATCTTCTTTTGGAGACCCTCCAGCACGCCGATCTTGTCGCTGAAGACATCCGGCGTGACCTCGACCTGCACCTCCATTTCATCCAGGCCTCCCGTTCGGGTGAGGATGATCTGGTAGTGCGGCAGCGTTCCCTCGACGGCGAGCAGGGCGGCTTCCACCTGGGATGGGAAGACGTTGACCCCGCGGATAATCATCATATCGTCGCTGCGCCGGCCGATCCGGCGGATGCGGCGGAGCGTGCGTCCACACGGGCACTGGTCCGGCACGATGGCCGTGATATCACGAGTGCGATAACGGAGAATCGGCATAGCGGACTTGCTGAGAGTCGTCAGAATGAGCTCGCCCTCAGCGCCGTCGGGGAGCCTTTCCCCGGTTTCGGGGTCGACGATTTCTGGATAGAAGTAGTCCTCGAAGACGTGCAGACCGGAGTGATGCGGGCACTCGATCCCGACTCCCGGACCGATAATCTCGGTCAGGCCATAAATATCGAATGCCTGAATTCCGGAGCCCTCCTCGATGTGTCGTCGCATGGAGTCGGTCCAGGTCTCGGCGCCGAAGATGCCGACCCGGAGGGGCAGGTCGTGAATATCGATTCCCATCTCGCTTGCGCGGCCGATAAGATGGATGAAGTAACTCGGCGTGCAGCAGATCGCGGTCACCCCGAAGTCGCGCATGATCATGATCTGCCGGTCCGTATTTCCGCCGGAGATCGGGATCACAGTTGCACCCAGTTCCTCCGCCCCGTAATGGGCCCCCAGCCCTCCCGTGAAAAGGCCGTAGCCATAGGCGTTCTGCACGATATCGCCGTGGTCGACACCGCAGGCAGCGAAGCTCCGGACCATGACGTTTGTCCAGACCGTCAGGTCCTCCCGCGTATAGGCCACCACGATCGGCTTGCCGGTCGTGCCGCTCGATGCGTGCAGGCGGACCACCTCGCTCATGGGGCTCGCGAACAGCCCGAAGGGGTAGGTATCCCGCAGATCGGCCTTGACCGTGAAGGGCAGCCGTGCGATATCGTCGAGGGTCCGGATGTCGTCCGGACAGACGTCCCGGGATTCCATCCGGCAGTGAATAAGCTGCACCCGGTCCCAGGCGCGCTGCACAACTGCCTTCAGGCGCGTGAGCTGCAGCTCACGCAGCCGGGTTGCGGGAACATAATCCGGAGCGCTGGCAGGGTTGTATCCGGCGGCGCTCTCAGTGGCAACGGCTTTCATTGGGAATACTCCGACCGGGCGGTTTGGCGCCCCAATTCAAATGCGGCAATGTTTACATCATGAACCTTTTCCGGCAGGTTGGCCCGGATTGCGTCCACCCAGTGCTCCTCCCGGATGCCGATCAGCGCGCTGAGCACGCCCAGCAAGGCAACATTGAGAGATTTCTTGTTGCGGAGCGCATCGGTGTCGATCAGGATGGGATCGATCAAGACACCGCCTTCGCGCAACTGCCAGCGGTTGACTTCCACCTGGTCGGAAGCGATGACGACCAGGAAATCCGCCTCCCCGGACGGAACCATCGGGCTGTAGACGTCGACTCCGAAGCGGACGTCGCTTGAGACCGATCCGCCGCGCTGGCTCATCCCGTGCAGCTCACTCTTCTTGACATCGAGGCCGGCCCGAAAGGCAGCATCAGCCGTGATATCGGATGCCTTCAGCACTCCCTGACCGCCCAGACCGGCGAATACGATGTTGGTAATATCAGGTTTGATCTTCAACGCACATCTCCATTTGCCGGATTTTGCCGGCCGCGAGCACGCAGTGGTGGCGGGCAATGATCACCGCCAGTTCGCGGCTTTCCAGACATCGCGCGACGGTCTCTTCGAAGACAAGGGGATCTCGTGCGGGATCAACGACATGCACGTGCCGTATGCCGAGCGATCGAGCCAGATCCTCAAACACAAGTTTTCCCGTTCGCCGGTGGTTGAGGGTCCGTCCGGTTCCCGGATGTTCCTGCATCCCGGTCATCGCAGTGGTTCCGTTGTCGAGGATGATCAGCACGTGACCGTCCAGGGGCGGATTATAGACCATCTCGACCAGACCGGTTATGCCGCTGTGGACAAACGTGCCGTCGCCGATCACACTCACCACGCGCCGCGCCTGTTCTGGCGCGAGGACATGTCGAAGACCGAGCCCCATGCCGACTGCCGCGCCCATGCAGATCATCATCTCGAGCGCCTCGAACGGCGCCAGCGCACCCAGCGTGTAGCACCCGATGTCGCCTGCAACGATGCAGTCGAGCTTTCGGAGCACCTCGAACGCACTTCGATGGGGACATCCCGGACATAACTTCGGGGGCTTTCCGGATGGCGGCGCCTGTTCCGGCGTGGTGTCGCCGGCGAGGATCCGGCGCACCCGCGCCACGTTCAGCTCACCGAAGCGGTACATCTCCGGCTTGTCGTCCACCGGAATTCCGGCTGCCCGGATCGCGTCGGCAAGCCACGGATCGCCTTCCTCGATGACCACGGTCCGCGGGATGGATTCGGTGAACCGGCGGATGACCGTTATCGGGAGTGGGTAGGTCATTCCCAGCTTCAGGATCGCCGCCTCGGGAGCCACGCCGGCTGCCTTGAGCGGGCGTGCGGCCACCGCCTCGCGCACATGGGGAAAGGCGGCGCCGGAGCAGATGATCCCGAGCGACCCATCGCCCGGGAATATGGTATTCGGACCGCAGGACTCGTTCCACTCCGCCATCTGCGCCAGCTTCGAACGCAGCCGTCGATGGGCCGGCCGGGCATTCGACGGGACCATGACCCGCCGGGCGATGTCGCGGGTGTAGATGGGCCGGGGTGGTGGGGTCGACAGGCCGGGGCGTGGCCGCACAATAGTCTTCGAGTGGCAAATCCGCGTCGTCATCCGAAGGAGGACGGGCACGTGCCAGCGCTCGGAGATCTCGATCGCCCGGTGCGTAAACTCGTAGGCTTCCTGAGAATCAGCCGGCTCGAGCATTGGAACCGCGGCAGCCACCGCGTATCGGCGGTTGTCCTGCTCGTTCTGGCTCGACGCCATCCCGGGATCGTCGGCGGACACCACGACCAGCGCGCCGGAGATATCGGCATAGGCGATGGTGAACAGGGCATCGGCGGCCACGTTCAGTCCGACATGCTTCATGGTGACCAGGGCACGCGCCGAGCCGAAGGCAGCCCCCATGCCGACTTCGAGCGCGACCTTCTCATTGGGCGCCCACTGCGCTCGCCCACCCAGTTCCGCGAAGGTTTCCAGGATTTCCGTCGACGGAGTCCCCGGATAGCCGGTCCCGAGCGCCACGCCGGCCTCATAGGCGCCGAGCGCCACGGCTTCGTCGCCGCTGAGCAGCATACGGTCAGATACTTTCATAAACACCTCTCTTCCGTGGAGGACATTCGCCCGTCCGGCAAGGCGTGCTCGTCCGGCGACTTGCCGGTATCCGCCTCGCTGACCACCAATCACAGCATTACCACTCTCTATTTTAACGTGCCGGAACGCGCGGGCCATCCGCCTAACGGCCGATTGACAGCACAAGAGGCCGCGCCAGGGTGGCGCGGCCTCTTTAGAATTTTGAGAAATCCCTGGATTTGCAGTTTTAGCACGCCAGGGCAGGTTCCTTCTCGGTTTCCGCCGTTCCGTCATCGTCCATTTCAAACGCTGCCGCCGCCAGCTCGTTCAGGAAAACCCTCGCCATCTCCTCACTGTCGACGGCCGTCTCATCGACTGTTGTTGGCGGCTCAATCGCTGCGGCAAACCAGGCCGGCATCGGAAGCGCCGCCCGCAGGGCAATCGGCGTGGCTTCCGCCGCCGGACTGGCTTGCTGATCCGGCAAGGACGCCTCGTGGACGACCAGGCGTCCGACATTCAGGGTGTCCATCCGGTCCACGCGGTGTCCATTCTGAAAGGCCGCTTTCAAATTACTGATTTCGTGAAAGTCGCCGTCTCCGCGGTACGTGTAAAAGTTGTACTGCTGGCGAACGAACGAACAGGTCTTGTGGTCGAAGCTTGATCCAAGTTCGACAACCACGACCACTCCCTCACGGTTATCGCGGTGCATGCTCAAGGAGCGCGCCATCGCCAGCGTGTCGTCGATGTCCGACGCGTCGCTGCTGCCTCCCAAAGCGTTCGGCTTACTGAACCGAAAAACCTTGTCCAACCATTGTGTCATCGTTTCACCCTCCCGCGTGCCGTTCTACGGGCGCATCGTACCGTCGATCACCCCTTCAGGGGGTGATGCTTGAACACCGGGCAAAGGGTCCCGGATGTTCTTGTGTGTCGCCTGTGATTCCGAGGGCGAACGCGCCGCTCGGACAAAAGTAACCATGATAAGTGAGGCCAGCGAACACACGCCACGCGGCGGTAACCAAGAGAGTTATTGAGTCGACATCGGCTCCGATCAGGTCCGCTCAGCAGCGGGTATGTCCGGCCGCTGAGTGGTTTCCGTTTGCATTGACGATCATCGCCGCCGGGGTCCATTTTCTCATTACTGATCAATAATCCTGGCTAGCGTATGGGCATCTTGTATGCCATTATGACCGTTTCGGCAGGATTGTCAAGACAGTTGACCGGAATTCGCCGTGGTCTGACGACTTCAGTAATCCAGACGTGAATTCGCGTGTGGTTCGAATCGCGAACCGCTTTCCGCTGGCCCGAATCGCTCGAAACAGGAGGCCGTAGGCTGGCTCTCGAACATGGTCTTTGACGTCGGAAACCGGCGTCAGGTTCCCACATGGCCAGACATCCACGTGCCGTTGTCCGTCCAGCGCCGGGAAGGTCTGATGTCAAGAGACCAGTTCGGGAATGCGCAAGCCCTCGTCCGCGAAAACATCCACGTCCGCCCGGTCGACGTCCTCCGCCATCTCATTGGCTGCTTCGGCCAGTTCATGGACGAAGAGCCGCGCCATCTCGTCCGGATCGACCGGCGTGTCGCCCGCGAGGGCGGCCGGCTCGACGACGCCGGTGAACCAGCTCGGCATCGGGAGCATGAGGCGCTCGAAGGCGGGTTTGTCGTCCGCGGCAGACACAGGTGCTTCCGTCGGCACGGGCGCATCGTGCAGGATGATCCGTCCCGCGTTCGCCTTGTCGATCCGGTCCACGCGCCGGCCGTTCTGAACGGCGGCTTTCAGGTTGCTGATCTCGTGAAAGTCGCCGTTGCCGCGATACGTGTAGAAGTTGTACTGCTGCCGAATGTACGTGCACGTCTTGTGGTCGAACAATGATCCCAGTTCGACAATCACGACGATCCCGTCCCGGTTGGAGGGGTGCATGCTGAGCGAGCGCGCCGCCTCCAGCGTCGCGTCGAAGTCCGACGCGTCGCAGTTGCCCCCCGACTCACCCGGTTGACTATATCGAAATACTTTGTCCAGCCACTTTATCATCGAGCCACCCTCCTGCGCGCTTCACCTTCGTGACAGATCGCGTTGCACCGATCACCCCGCACGGGGCGCCATCCGAATGCGAGTGCCTCTTTGCGCTCTCCACCTGAGTAATAGGCCCCGCATTACGTACCGTTACAGTCAGCCGGAAGAATTTTGTCGTGAAGCGGAAAGATGGTTCTGGCTGCGTGAAACATCTCCCAGAGCCTGTCGTAATAGCTCACGAGCGGGCGCGCGTGCGGCGCCGCGAAAGGAGACTGTGGCCATGACGATTGGGGATATTCTTGCCGTGATCGCCGCGGTGGCGTTGACGGCCGCGTCCTGGGGCGCGACGCTGCTGATGACGGGACTGCTTTTTCCGGGCTGCGTGGGGCGGGCGCGCCAGGCGCTCTCGGAACGGCCGGCTGCCTGTGTTGGGCGCGGTGTCGTGCTGGTCGTGGTTGTCGCGGCGGTCGGAGTTGTTTTCCACGGCGCCGGGCCGCTGCGGCTGATTCCCTTGCTCTTATGGTCCGTCCTGGTCCTCTTTGCCGCCTTCGGGAGTTCGGCCGTGGTCGAGATCATGGACCAGCGGATGGACGTATCCCCCGAGGCCGGCTTCGCGCGCCGAATGCACGCGACAGCACTGTACGTCGGCGCCGGATTCGTGCCCATCGTCGGCTGGTTTCTCGTGACGCCGATTGCGGCGGTGACCACGCTCGGCGCTGGAGCAGCGGCGTTTGGCAACGCGCGGCGTCCGGTCGCGGGCAGCGGAAGGGTCGATGCCGGAGTCGGCTTCCCGAGTCCGGTGGCGGTAGTGGATGTCGATCCGAGCCCGGGGGTTGCCCAATGAAGCTGGCGCGTCGAGAGGTGCTGGCGCTGGCGAGCGCGTCCGCCGCCGCGGCGTGGTTGACGGGATGCGAATCGATCGAGCAGGCCCTGACTCATCCGCAGCTTGCCGATCGGCCTCTGCCGGCGCGGCCCGTGCCGGCAGAGCTGCACCTGCTGAACCGGATCACCTTCGGCCCGCGGCCGGGCGATCTCGCGGAGGTCGAGCGTATCGGGCTGACCGCGTATGTCGACCGGGAGCTCAGTCCGAACTCGATCGCAGAGCCCGGCGTGCTGACGCTCCGGCTCGGTGCGGTCGCCGACATGCTGGGCGGAGACACGGGGCTGCTCTTCGACGAGGACGACCGGCGGGTGGTGGGTGCGCTGCGCCAGGCGACCACGCTGCGCGCGCTCTACAGCCGCCGCCAGCTTTACGAGCGGCTGGTCGAGTTCTGGTCGGACCACTTCAACATCTACGCGTTCAAGGGCCAGGGGCCGCAGCTCAAGGTGGTCGACGACCATGATACGATCCGGACCCATGCGCTCGGACGCTTCGAGGACCTCCTGCTCGCGTCGGCGCGCTCGGCCGCCATGCTCGGCTATCTGGACAACACGGCCAACCGGCGTGGCGTCCCAAACGAGAACTACGCCCGAGAAGTGATGGAATTGCACACACTGGGCGTCCACGGCGGGTACACGCAGCGCGACGTGCGCGAGCTGGCCCGCTGCCTGACCGGCTGGACGGCCGAGCAGCACTGGCATCGTGGCCGGTTCCGGTTCGATGCAGCCGTCCATGACACCGGCGCGAAGGACGTTCTCGGCCTGTCGATCCCTCCTGGCGGCGGGGTCGACGACGGCGTTCGGGCTTTGACGATGCTGGCCGCGCACCCGTCGACCGCCCGCCACCTGGCCGCGAAGCTCTGCCGGTACTTCCTCGGCGACACGCCGCCGTCCCTGGTGTTGACCGTCGCGGGGGTCTTCTTGCGCACGTCGGGCGATATCCGGTCGATGGTTCGGGCGATCGTCCTGTCTTCCGAGTTCATGGCCGCCGGCCCCATCTTCAAGCGGCCCTTCGACTATGCGGTGAGCGCCCTGCGCGCCCTGAACGCGGACTCCGACGCCGGGGCAGGCGTTCAGGACCAGCTTCTGCGGATGGGCCAGCCGCTCTTCGGCTGGCCCATGCCCAACGGATATCCCATCGACCCCGAAAGCTGGACCGGCGCCCTGATCCCGCGCTGGAACTTCGCCCTGTCGCTAACCGCCGGCGCCATCGAGAACACCCACATCGACATCGACGCCCTCCTCGCCGCCGGTCGACGCGTCGGCCTTGCCCCCGCCCCCGCGCTCGCCGAGTTCGTCCTCGGCGCCCCTTCCTCCGACCCGCGCGTACGCGCCGTCCTCGATCGAGTAGACGGGGCGCTGTCAGACCCGCGTCTCTGCGCGGCCCTCCTTTTGATGTCGCCCGAGTTTCAATGGCGGTAACTGGCTGTGACGACTGGCGGTCCTATCAGATCGAGTTCTGATGTCCAGAAATCTGACGTCTATGTCCAGCGAGACCTGCGCCAAACACGCTCACAGCGGTATAATATTCTGTATATCAGAATATCGAGGTGATCGATGGAGCTTGGCAAGAGAATCCGAGAGGCGAGACGGCGAGCAGGCTTTTCGCTGGCCGAGCTGAGGGAGCGAACGGGAATCGGGGAATCGTCGCTGTCCGAGTTCGAGAACGACAAGCGCGAGCCGAGCTTGAGCCAGCTTGGCAGGATTGCCGACGCGTGCTACCAGCATATCGCGTTCATGCTGACGGACGACCTCCCGGAGGATGAGACGGTCCTGTGGCGTAATCGTCCGGCCGAAGGTGCGACTGCGAAGGAGGCTGAGTTTAAGGAATTGGCCCGAAACTATTGCTTGCTCGAGAAGTGGTGTCGAGAAGTCATTCAACCCTATTTACCGTTTCCACGGGTAAATCCCGACACTTACAGTGAGTACGACGCCACCGAGCTCGCGCGCAGGGTTCGGCAGGATCTGGATCTGGGTGGCCGTCCCGCATTTGACCTGCTCCGGGTTCTCGAAAATGACTGCGGTGTGAAGGTATTCCACCGAGACCTGGGCCGTTCCAGAACAGCCGCGTGCCTCAAGAGCGCCGGATGCGGCATCGCAGTTTTGTTGAACGCCGGTAATTCTCGGTTTGTGCGCAATTTCGACCTGGCTCAACAATTGTTCCACTTGCTCACGTGGGATACCTTCCGAACGCGGACTTCCATCGCGAGTACGGATGAGGAGAAGTTCGCGCAAGCCTTTGCATCGCAACTCTTGATGCCGGAGGACGCGGTTCGATCCGTGTTAGGCCGCTCCGCTCGTGGGGAAACGCTTTTCGCGTCGGATGTACCGGATTTGGCGCGCCAGTTCGACGTCACCGTGGAGGCCATCGTCTGGCGAATGCACCACGTGTACGGCTGGGGGGCAGCCAACACCGTTCGGACAAACCAGTTAATTGAAGACGTTGCCCGGTTCGTCACCGAGGGCGACGGCATTGAGGATAATGCGCCCGCGAGGCTTCCGGATCGTTATAAGGCCCTTGCCGTCAAAGCATTGAGCCGCGGCGAAGTATCGACCAGTCGGTTCGCGAAGATGATGGGAATCGACCTGTGGGAAGCCATGCAATACAGGCAGCAGGAGGACGCTTTCGGTGCCGAGATACGCCTTATTGCTGCTTGACAGTGTTGTGGTGATTCAACTCCATGTACTCCAATTGTGGCAACCGATCATAAAACCCTGCGCACGCACGGTGGTCACCTGTAGCCTTTCTGGTTTACTCATTTGCCTTTGTTGACCAGTAACTCCCCTACTTCGACGCAGAACGGAAAGTCAAAATGAAGTTGAAAAAAACTGATAAACCGGCTTGGTCTATGGTACGAAATACTTAGAGGGCTTATACACTGGTGTCAATTGAATCTAGTTTTCGCCTGTGTGCCACTGGCACTAATGTTATTATGTCATTGGACGGCGGATAGTCTAAAGAAAAGTAATCCGGATTATATTCCTGAAATTACGTTCTTATCCGTTATATGCAGAATGCGCTGCTCAAAGCAGCAAGTCATGGATGCGATATCGTATGAAATATAATTCGCCGAATAGACCCATTCTATTTTCCCTTGTTTTGAGGAGGATATTAACTTGCGTGGTTATCGCATGTATCGGCGTGCCAATCTACAGGTTATACGAAATGACAATAGGTGGTAAGATAGGCATAATACAACAAACAACTTGTTACGAGAATATGAGATATCTTACGAGAGCCTTATTGATGTATGCGGAAGATTCAGACGGCAAACTTCCGGATGCCGACCGATGGTCGGACTCAATAGGCGCATACGAACCGAAGGTGGTTACGGACGATGGGAGACCGGCGAGTTCCATCCTTCACTGTCCGTCGGCGAAGTCGAAGTTCAGTTACGCGTTCAATTACTCCCTAGATCAAAGATCACCCGACAATTACGGCCCTGCCGGCAGTCTGATCCTGTTGTTTGAGGCGGACGCATCTGGTAAGAATGCTGTTGGGAACAAGGATTTCCTATGTTCAAGACCCAGGCATGCCGTATATAATTTCGGCATGGCGGACGGGCACGTTGTCAGTTCCTGGGCGGCTGTTTCCCCTTATTTAGAATGGGACGTGGGCGTGGCTCGGAAGTCGTTGAGTCACGGAAACCAACATCGTTTGTAGTAAAAGTGAACGATATTTCACGTTATAAGTCCTTGATACATTGCAACTACGCTGAGTATTCTGTTCGCTGCGGATTGTACGAAATTTGCAATACTCCAGGTAGTGATCGGAGACTTTCATGCTGATACCGATTTATATACTATTACACACGCAAGCGGTTGATCATGACCACATGCCGCTGCATGGCCGCGTAACAATTTCGCGCGTAACTCCCGCGGGGGCACCTAGCGAAATTAAGCAATGGGTGGCTAAGGATGGCGTGAAGGTGTTGTGGTCAGTGCCAGCGTTTGACACGCGCCTAGATGTGACTGAGGATAACATCACAATTCTTGGATCAAGAGACTCGCTTCTGGTAGTGGACAAGCGTGGGACGATCGTCGCAAGACTTCAGCTCAGTGCTTATTATGATCCTCGCCAGTTATTGTCGGAAAACCACTATATCATTTACGATGTCGGATCACTAGCGATAGCTAGGTATAACCCACGCACCGAGGGTCTCCATGTGTGGCAGTGGATTCATGATGTGCGTCGTGTCAGGCTTTTTGATGTTCGACGCTTGCGACTGGTATGGGATTCATCCGAACTCGACGTGGGAATTCCCTTGCTCACACAAGGACAAATGGTTGAAATGCTCAGAATCGTCAATATTCGACACTGTATTGAAAATCCGAGATCTCGTCCAGATATAGAAGTAGCAGACATGGATGTCAAGACTCGTAAGGTATACCGTGTGGCGAGATTAGTCGCTACGACCAAGCAGGCTCACGACATTCTAGATTGTTGGCTCGGACTGTACACCGTCCGTGTGAAGAATATATCCTGGCGAGATAAGAGTGTTTACATAAGGGACCTCGATGGAATTAAGTACTTCGGTTACACGAATTCAGGACAATAGTGAGTGAGGAACGGATCTACCTACTATCAGAGGTAAGCACAGGATGGCTGAGTGGGAATGAGGTCTCGCCAATGCGTATACCGTTCTGTGTGTTTACGGGGATATTTGGATATTTTCTCATTGTCGGAAGGAGGTTGAATATGGTGATTGTGGCTTGCATACTATTATATATGATCGTAGCGCATGGGGCAATTCGATTCGACGGTTATTCCGTGCGTAAGGTTCCGGAAGCTATACGTCAATCACGTATACGAACAGTAAGCTCGCTTATGGGAGTCGCGCTAGACCCACCCGTAATTCTCACTCAAGACATGCAGGTTACATCTGTCCTATTATACCGCGACCCGACCATGACAACTCCGGGGAGACAGAAGTTATCTATGAGGCAATATCCAACGAGCCAGTTGCCGCGACATATCGTGATTACACGTTGGCCTACAAAACCAAACCACGATGGAGTGTACATATTAAGTGGCGTGGCGAGCATGTATTACCGGACGGCACCATTCAATACCATTTCTATGTGAATAATAGTATTGAACGCAGTAATTCTACGCGTGCCGTCGTTTTCGTTCGTGATCGCGCCATGCCGGACGATGAAGCACAGGCAGTGGGAAAAATTGATGGAATATCGTTTGTGTATATAACCGAGTTTCTTAGTAACACGCAAGTTGCGGCATACCAGGACAAGCATGGCGGCGCTGTACGAATAGCCATGCCACTCACCGCGCAATAGATGTAACGAAGGATTGCGATAGATTTTCTGGTACCAGAAACCTAGGGACAAACTCCACTCTGGAGACGGCATCAAAAACATGGAATATATGGTATAGAAGCAGTTGAATGCATGTCCAATTGCGCATCTTTGCCGGGCGGTGGAGATGTATGCGCCCGAGGAGGAACAGGTGGCGGACCTGGATCATCGATATATCTATGTCCGCTAATATTCATAGCGCCAATCGAGAGTCTGCAGCGACCGTGTCATATCTTGACGGGTGCGATCCTTCACGAGATAATAGGCCGTTGTGGATCGCCCCATCACGGTGGCACTGGCGGCCAAGACCCATGTACAATAAGAGCGGAGTGCTTCTGCAAAGCGCTTCCAGGATTATAGTGCATCGTTTCAGCGGCAGGTCTTAGCCTACTAAGGAAGTAATCAGTTTACAGGATAAGGTTTCTCTGAAATTGTCCGTAAGGCCAAATACTTTGGAAATCCATACACGCCACGTTACGATAGATTGTTGCTCGTTGGACGGCGGTGCCTTGGTCATCAATCACCACGGTGGCTGGTACGCTTTGCCTTTTTTTATTCTCGTAGGCCTGCTCTTGTTGGCGGCTCTTTATCTTAGTCCCCGTCCCGCAATAATATGTCCGACCTTAAAGGCGAGCCCCATCTGACGTGGGGCCGAAAATGATCAAGTTATTTCCGGAAAGACGCTTATTATCAGGGCGATTAGCGGTGAGTCGTCGCAAAACTGAGTATAATTATGGGCCACCACCGATTATCCCGAGTCCTACTGACTCAAGCATGCCGCGCCCAGGATAAGTCTTATGCTCGGTTCGTACCAAGAGGGGCGATTGATGGATACTGAAGGGGGCACTCGTTTTCGGCCTGGCCTGTCTTGGATCGTGTTGTCAACCAGTGGCATTGAGCCGACGGAGAACGGAACATGCTTCGCATCACAGACATTGACGGGACTTCGCTAGAGACCGCGTCTCTGGCCGGGTTGACGGAGCACGCCACCACCCACGATGGCGGCTGCCATCGGTGCGCTGGTAAGCGTCAAATAATACCCACCTTGCAGCAATGCCGCAAGGTGGGTATTCTGGTTTTCGATCTGGCGGGGCGCTGCTATGAGGTGGCGGCGTGCTTTTGGCGGCAGGTTTCCGGTATCGATTCCGC
>JBKQWH010000392.1:0-16313 GCA_052139635.1 Capsulimonadaceae bacterium | reverse complement strand
TTGCGGGCGCTTGCCGGACATCACCGTCTGGTGATCAGATTGGATCGGAATCGCTGATCAGATTGCAGCGGAATCAGTGATCACATTCCAGCGGAACGAGCGATCAAATTCAGCGGAATACGCAGTGCCTAGGCCGTGGCGTTGATTTTGGTACCAACGCGCAGCATCTAAGATGTCGTTTTCCGCATCTTCCGTATATTCGGCGGCGATCACAGTTGGCTCTCGACGCGCCGTCGAATGTCCTTCCAGGAGGAAGTACGGGCGGGGTCGGCTTCAAACCGGTCAAGCCGCTTCTGGAGCTCCTCGAGTTGGGCGGCTGGGACCGGCAGTTCGCTCGTCTCGATTGCTATCGAGTCCCAAATCAGTTCGACGAGTTCCAGCCGATCTTCGACTGACAATCTAGTAACTTCCGCCGTGTCTATCATCGTATCGTCTCCCTTCCCTAATATACCACGTTGGACGAGGAAGGCGGAAGAGGGCATGCGCTAGTCATCCCACGTTCCACGCCTCCGACCCTTCCACGGTTTTGAAAGGTCATAATGAAGAGGTTGCGCCAGGACGTCGTCGCCGATGCACTACACCGAAGCGCTGATATTCGCGCTGGAACAACAGCTCGGCGCACGCGAGGAGGTCGCCGGAATGCTGGCCGGCGAGCCATCGAAACGGGCTGCGCAGCAGAAATCCGGACCCATCAGACCACTCGCAGTCCCATGGCCGACTCCAACAATCCCACCACCGCGCGAACGGTGATGTCGTCCCGATCGCGGGTGGGATTGAACTCTACGATTTCAATGGAAAGCAGCTTTGGCGCCAACGCCGCCAGTTCCATCACCACCTTTGCCTCCCGGTAGTGCAACCCGCCTGGGGCGGGGGCCTGCACGCCGGGAGCGTCAGTAGGGTCGATGGCGTCCATGTCGAATGAGACGACAAACCCGTCGAGCGCATCCATCGCTTGCATAACGCGTTCACACACTCCAGTGATGCCTAGTCGTTCGATGTCGGGGATGGTGTACGTGGTAAGTTCCATCGTGCGAATGAGCGACCGCTCGGCCGGGCTTGTGTCGCGCAGGCCTATATAAGCAACGTGCTCCGGCCTTACTTTGGGCGTAAAACCTCCAACGGCGGCCAGGGACTGATCACCGAGTCCTAGCAAATGCGCCATGGGAGTGCCGTGCAAGTTACCGCTTGACGACGATTCTGGCGTTTCTAGGTCGGCGTGCGCATCGACCCAGACGAGCCCCAAACGGGCGTCACAACCATCGATCTTCCGCAGGTGCTCCGCCGCCGCGGCGACAGTGCCCATAGAAATTGCATGGTCGCCTCCAACGATGATCGGACGGCGCCCCTGATCGTATACGGTCCCCACGCCCTTGAACAGCCTATCGCAGTACGAAACTGCGTCTTCGTCCTCGTTGTCGGGGACGACATCACCGCCGTCTACGGCCTCCACTCCCATTTTGCGAAGCCAGGTGAGACGGTTCGAAAGACCGAACCGGCGTAACGCATCAGGAGAATCGCGGCAGCCTCTCTCATAAGAAGCATTGTCGAAAGGGGCTCCAATTATATCGTGCAAGCGCAATCTAAATTGACCTCCTCGACCATCAAGTGGCCCTCATCTCAATGCTATATGTTCATGATCGAGTGCAGATCCGGTCCCGATGAGTATACCTCAGTAGAAAGACCGTCTCGGTCGTCCGTATCATAAGGAGCCCATCTTGCACCTATCACCACATATCTAATCGTGAATCCCCGGCATTACGACGTGCCGATTTACGTTCCGACGGGTGGTTTGCTCCGGAAACGGGTACCGCGTCCTAGACTGACGAGCCATCCGACTGCTAAACCTGAGCCTGATTGCTCCTGATGGGATTGGAGCCGTGTGCGATTATATTCCTAATTTCGGGTATATTCCTAAACGGGAAACATGAGAATATCAAGAATACAGGCCGAGGAGCCCCTGACAGAACGCCGGATGTTGGCATCTCTGGCCAATGGAGACATACTCCTGCCCGGCGTCGGTATTCACGCCCGAGGCATAAACACGCCCGTACCAGTGCCCCACGAAACCGACATCCTGGTGGATGCGGTTGTTGACGTGTCGTGGCAATCGAAGGTGTACACGTTTCTTGTCGAGTGCAAGGCTCTGTCAACTCCCAAGCTCACCGAAGCCGCTATCGGACAGGCGATGTACTATTCCCGCGTTACCGGGCTGCGGCCCATGATCTTCGTACCGTATCTCGGCAACGAGGCGCTCAACCGGTTGGAGGCGGACGGGGTCAGCGGTCTGGACCTCTGCGGCAATGGGATCATCACGGTTCCAGGGGAAATGCTGATCTTCAGGACGGGTGCTCCGAACAGGCATCCCTCACGCCGTAAGGGGCCGAACCCGTACCGCGGTGCGAGCTCCATCGTGGCGCGGACGCTCGCGATCCAACCGGAGTTTGAATCCTCCCGAGCGATCGAGCGGTTCATCCAAGAGCACGGTGGATCGGTTACGCAGGGCACCGTCTCCAAAGCCCTCGACGAGCTTGAGGAGGACCTGATGATCTCACGTGCCGGAAGGGTTATCCGGGCGCTGCAGTACGATGCGCTGCTGGATCGCCTCGTCCATCACTACGAGCGGCCGCAGCCCAACGATGCGACCAGCTACAGGATCGACGGATCGCAATCCGACATCGCGAGGATACTCTCAGACCGCGCCGGCGACCTCGGAGAGCCGATTGTCGTTACGGGACTTGGCTCCGCTAGCCATTATACGGCTATGGCCCAGTCGCCACCAATACCGGTCTACTGTCGCCGACTTGACTTGCTCCACGGGCATGCCGACGACCAGAGCAGGTTCCCGAATGTCAGGATTATCCGAATGGCTGACGCCGGCGTCTATTATGACCCACGGTGCGAAGGCGGCTTGCCGTTGGCGTCTCCCGTCCAGGTATACGTCGAACTGATGAACGGCGGCGCACGTGATCGCGAGATGGCCGATCAAGTTCGCCGGCTTCTACCTCCCAATCTTTACAGTACGCCACCCATTGAGAGCGAGGTGACGGATCGTGGTCGAACCTCAGAATGAGCTGATCGGAGCGCTTCTCGACATCCATTTCGAGCTGCGGAACACTCCCATCCGTCCCAAGGTCGTTGGCGGCCTCGCGATCTACCTCCGGGCGCGTGACGTATTCGAACGGGAGCAGCAAACCTTGCTCCCACGCCTGCTTGACGGTCGAACGTGGTGCTGCGAAGACTCAATTCAAGGCCCTAGTTGGGCCTTGACGGGGCCTTTCGCCGTCTGATATGGTATCATATGGGTAACAACGAAAGGAATGTATGACCATGGCACAGGCCACCCAACAGCTAGCGAAGAAGTCACACGTGGTGAAGGTTACCGGGGTGACCGAGGAACTCCTCGGGCTGCTCGACGACCGCGTCCGCGCCCGCCACGCCACCGGACGCGCGGAATACATCCGCGAACTGCTCCGGCGGGACCTGCTCGGCGAGCCGACGTTCCGCCAGATCCTGGCGACGGTCCACGATCAAGGCCGGTCGCTCCCGGACTCCGACAGCGAGCTTGACGCCTTCTTCGACAAGGTGCGCGACGAGGCGTACGCGGACAGGCAGGCTGCAAAGCGCTAAAATGGCAAAGCCCGCATCCCCCGCAGCCAGGCGGCGCGTAGTGTTCGACTGTAACGTCTACCTCCAGGCCGCCGTCCGTGACGGCGGCCCTGCCTTTGCCTGCGTCGAGCTGGCCGAAGCGGGCTCCTTCACCGTGCTCGCCAGCGCGGACGTGTTCGCCGAGCTTGCCGACGTGCTCTCCCGGCCCAGCGTCCGACGGAAGTTCACCGCCCTGACTGACGAGCATGTCGACGCCTACCTCCAGCGCGTCTACAAGCTCTCGGAACTCGTCACCGAGATCCCGTCCGCATTCGCCTTCCCCCGCGATCCTAAGGACGAGCCGTACATCAACCTAGCAATCGCCGGAAAGGCCGACCTCATCGTCAGCCGGGACAACGACCTCTTATCTCTTAGCAGTGCGGGCGACGAGGTCAGCAGCGACTTCCGCGCGCGCCATCCAGGCATCCAAGCGCTCGACCCCGTTGAGTTCCTGCGCGAGATAAGGTCGGACTCCTCAGTGTCTCGCGAACAAGTTCCTCGATCTCGGCCATAACCCGTTTAACATTATCCTCGAACGCTAAGTCATCATTGTTATCCATTATTCCTTAACCTCATATCGTGATTGTGATAATAGTATTATCTGATTTAGCTCCGCTATAAGTACCCAAAAAAGAACAGTCAACTTGTGCTTGGTTGCCATAAGTAAAAATTGGCAATGACTTACTTGGCTCATTAAGAGGTACAATATAGACCGACCATACTTGGCCAAAGCCGAGCGTCGAAGGATGCCATCCTCGCCGATCGGCTCACCAAGCCGCTCCTACCGGCCGGACTCACCGCCGCAAACTTGCTCGGCTTTTCGACGCAATACCCAGGACGCCGCGACTTTGCCACGACTTCGACCACCGTGGCATTCGAAAACGACACGCTGCACGTGACGACACGCCGACCCGAAAGCTGGGACCAACTCTCTGCTGAGGACGCGGCCATGCTCGACTTCATCCGTCCACGCGGCCGCAACAGAGAGCTATCGGAAGAAGAAACGACCCGGCGTCTGTTGACATTGCTGCGCGCGCCCGGGCGCTTTGACCGGCTAGTTGCCGTTGCATCGACTGAACCGGCACGCGTTCGCGCCATTCTTGGAGCAAGCGGCCAGGAGATCGATGTATCTCCCGCACAGATTGATGCGTTGAGGAAGGGGCTAACGAACCGCCGGTCGCGCTTCGACTTCGGAGCGTTGCGTCACCTTAAGTACGCTCCTGACTGGCAGGCCAAATGAGATTGTTCGAGCACCCGGACTTTGAGCAGATCGTCATTGCCACAGCGGCGCCCTTTTCCCAGGCCCTGAACTCGCTGCAATCCTAGCAGCCGAGTACGACCACCAATGCCAGATACTCTGTTATGACCGTTTCCTGTCTTGGGACGAGGTCCAAGCGACCTTCCACAAACTTCGTCGAATTCTATAGTCATGTTTTAGTCAACGGGTGCCTAACGGACATCTGGACCTATAAGGCGCCTAACTTTGGGAGCCCATCTAGAACTTATCACCACATATTCCGTCTACAATCCACGGCATTATGACGTCCCGATCTATGTTCCGGCGGGTGGTTTGCTTCGGAAGCGGGTGACGCGTCCAAGTCGTCACGATGCACCTTGATCAGAGCGCCACGGCATTATGGCGTGCCGATCTACGCTCCAAGGGGCGGCTTGCTCCCGAAACCCGTGCCCCGGTCAGCCAAGACTACCGTTCGGAGGCTTGATCCCTAACGATCCGTTCTCGATAAGTAAGCATTAGTGCTTATTTTACACGTCTCCGCTAGTATAGTCTTAGTGGCCGAGCCAGTGATCCGAATTCAGCTATGATTATCTGTTCTGTTCGGAACCGAAAGCGATAACAAGATTCCCGCTATTAGGGTGAAACCCAGCAAAACTTCGTCATGATCAAGGCGACCGATTGCCGGTGGTACAATGACGGCAACGGATCGCTAATGTCGAGAAAGGAGGCACGTCCGATGTGCCGATCGCTTACGGAGCAAATCGGAGAGACATGGCTTGTCGGTCGATTGGAATGTCAGGCATGCGAAGACGAGCTAGAATTCCTACTGGTGAATATGCCTCCTCCAATCTCCGAGCGTCATTGTCTCGGCAAGCAGAAATATATTCTCTGAACAAGCCAAGAATCGGCGGATAGGGTAACGAGCAAATGGAAATCCATCTCGTGGCGGATACAAACCTCTTCTTTGAGTGCAGATCGCTTGATCAACTGCCATGGCATCAACTCGGATATGACCCAGTCGTTGTATTGCTTACAAAGCCCGTCTTGGATGAGATAGACAAACACAAGAAGGCGACTGGCCGCACTCGCACCCGAGCACTGACAATCTTCGGCCACGTCCGTGGCATGCTGACATCGTCTGTACAGGAACTTGAAATACAGCCGTCCTCACCTAACGTTGTATTACGCCTAACATCTAATGTAAAGCCGGACCCAGCGCTCAAAGAATATCTCGACTATACCAAGACTGACGAGAGGCTTGTTGGCATCGTGTCGACCCTGATTGCCCAAACTTCCCGCCACTGCGTAAAGTTATTCACTGACGACACCGGTCCAGCCATGACGGCAGATAGCTTGGGGGTACCTTACCTCATGATTGATGAGGGCTGGAGGCGGATGCCGTCGGAAACGACCGAAGACAAGAGGATCAAGGAACTCGAACGGGATCTGGCGACTTATCGCGCACAGGAGCCGAAGATCTCAATCAGTGCCTGCAAAACCGCGGATAAGCCCAACCTTGTGGAGGTTATAAGGAAGGTTGCCGCGCCGTTAACGAAAGCTGAAATTGAAGAGCTTCTGGCGGCGCTTCGCCTCAAGCATCCTTTGGTAGTGGACTTCACGCCGCCCCCGTCGTCGAGCAAGACTGATCCTACAGGTGAGGTTACTAGAGTCGAGTATGCTTCTCCCACGGGAGACGAGATCGCGAATTACCACGACGTACTCTACCCGCAATGGATTAACGAATGCCGCCAGGTATTCAATAGCATCCACGACGACCGCGACGAGATCGAGCCGCCCGTTGTGTTACGCTGGGCAATGTCGAACGAGGGTACCCGACCGGCATCGCAAGTTCGCATCGAGTTCGAGGCCCATGGGCCATTAGCACTGCGACGCTTGCAGATGCATGCAGAGGATGACGAAGATGCACCGGTTGATAACCGGTCCTCACAAGCGGTGGCGGCTACAGTCCCCCGATTGCCATCAGCTCCCAGACCGCCGTCATTCCAAAAGCGAGTTACCGTAGTACCGTCGCCCGGTACTTCGAAGCCGAGGCAAGGGATCAATGCATCCAAACTGAGAGGCGGTGGCTTGTCCGATGAACGGTATCGGGGCATTGCTGAAATCTCCAAAGTGCTGGGGCGGGGTCATTTTGATCCGTTCGCCGATACAGGGATCGCAGCAGTGTTGCGTCAGTCACGCATGTTCGACAATCTCGCGCGTATTAACACAATGCAAGATAGGATAATCGCACCCCTGGCGGTTTCTCGGCCGTCTCCGAAACTGCGTGACCCAGAGAGCTTCTATTATGACTGGCCAACGGCCAAGCAAGTGAAGAAGGGCTCCTTAACGTGCGAACTTTGGCGTCATCAGGCAGGCGAAGAGGTCTTCGAGTTCGAGGTGTTGTTTACAACGGAGGGCGAGGCACGTGGTATGGTCCAGTGTTCTGTACACGCCGAGAACCTTACGAAGCCTGAACAAGCGAGGGTCATGGTATGCCGAACCATCGTACGCCTAAGCATGATGGGCTTGGCAAACGCAATCGTTGGGGATTGCAAATAACTGGCTGCTCGAGCCAGCCAAACCACCTCTTTAGGCGCAATCAAGTTGACCATCGCGGCACCGTCAAAATACGCGTAAACCAAAAGCCACCGTACAGACTTCACCACCGCTAGGCTGCCTTCCTTGGGAGTGGCTGTTGGACTTGAACCAACAACCTCCGGGTTATGCCCGACAAACGCAAGGGAGCAGTGACGCTCATCGCATGTCCCACGCCTCCGAGGCTTCCGTGGTCTTGAGATCGACCATCACGACGTCGTCGAGGACGTCGCGGACCTGAGGGCGTAGAGGCCGATGACAGTTGGGGGATGCGGCGGGACTTTTCGTTGAGGCGTTCGGCTGCGGCGAGGGGACGTCGAGGACGAGGACAGCCTCGACGTCGTTCTGATGACTCGGAACGTAACCGGGATCCGGCGCGGGCGACTTCGCAAGTTACGACCTTACGAAAGCCATGAGCGGACCGACTTCATGCCCATCCGCCGCCCGCAGCGCGGCAATATAGTCGGACCGGACCTTGCCAATATCCATGAGATTGCCCTGGCCCCGGTGAAGCGGTCGCGGCCCATGCTTTTGAGCAGCAGATCGGCCGCAAGTCACGAGTGCCTGGTCAAACTCAAACAGAGGATCACTCATGGTTCATCCCACAATCGCCCCAGGTTGCCCGTCAAGAGCTCATCCACGAGACGCCGGAGTTCGTCCGCCTGATCGGACTCGTCGACAGCCTGGTTCTCCATGCGCATGTGATGATCGCCCCGCGCCAATTGCACCGACGCGACCCGTTCAGCACGAGCGAGGATCATGGAATCCAGGGATTTGTTCGGGACCAGTGCATACACGAGCGTGCAATCGAGCGCCTCCGCCGGCCGCTTGAGCGTGGTAATCGTGACGGCGCCACGTTGCTCCGCCCGTTCCAACGTCATGACCCGCGGCTGGGATATCCAGAGATTCCCAAACGGTGCGGCGACGCCGCGCTGGCGTATACTCTGGCGTGGCGGCCCGCAGGATGATGCAGTCCTTCTCCATCGTGAGCGTGACCGCGTCGATCGCGCCCGGATGCTCAAGCTGTTCGCGGCTGAGAACGACCGCCTGGGAATTCCCGACTCGCTGCAGTCAAATCGCTGCCGGGCCGAGTGTCAGCGTATCAGCAGACAGCGGATTTGAGACGTAGCTTCGCAGTTCGTCAAGTTCTTTCACCCGCAAGTCCTGTATTCGATTGGCCACTGTCGGCGCCTCGATAGCCACGGCGAGATTCTTGCCCTTCAGCAGATTACCGAGGACGGTCTTTGGGACATACTGTCCCTTGATGAAGTCGTCGTCCGCAATCGTCCCGAACATTCCTGTGACGATGTCGCGGTCTGCAAACAAAAGTCTCTCAATCTCCGGACGAACGACGATGACCTTGAACTCAGTTGGTGGTCCCGCTTCCGATAGCGACTGGTTGAGATAGCGCTCAAGTTCGGCTGACCGCGAGTCATTCATGGTGTCTGCGTCGACCACCAGAACTACCGGGGTCTTGCGCACCATAAGGAGCGAGCGCGCATAAGACAGCGCAGTGGTCCGGCCGCCGGCCGCAATGACCTTGTATTTGTTTCCGCAAAAAGGTACGTCCTTAAGTGCTGCCTTCAACACGGCGGCGTCCGTTTCACTCTGAGTTACAACGTATACAGTCATACATCTAATTCCGTTCGAGCGTCAAATTCAGGCGACCCGTACAGGATCGCTCGGCGATACTTGTGCGTTAATGCGGGAACAACGACACGATGTCTCAACTCCCAATCGAATTCGTCCCCTGCCCAAAGCAGGATTGACTTCGGCGACGTGTGTGTTGTTACAATCAGTGCCGGATCAGTAAAACCGTTCTTAGCGAACACGAGCCCCATTGCAGCAAAAGGCCGGCGCAACAACTGGGACCGCAACTTTGCGATTGGCTCGACATCCACTGCATCGGCATGGTCCTTGGCTTCCAATAGAAACCACGCTTGATCAACTCGAACCGCCCCGTCAACTTGCTCGATTTCCTTGCGTGCGGCATAAACGGAGTATGGCCACTCAACGCCTGCGCCCTCGAGCTGAAATGCTCTCAACAGGACAAACTCAAGGGCCTTTCCTGGAGCCCAACCCTGAGGTGATTCCCCATTCCGTAATAAGTTCCACATTCGGACCAGCCCGTCGTGGCTTTGGCGTTGGATCAACCTGCGGTACTCGTCTGTTGTCGCCATGATACGATTCGAATGCATATGGCCATGGCAACCCGTGGTCACCATCGCCGATTGCCTTCCATTGGAGCCGCCGCTCGGCGGTATATTATGGATTATACCCGTTATACGTGCCAGAGCACCGAATAACTTCGCCGTCGGCCGGTGGCCCGACCTGAGAGGCCGAGATCGTGCGCACGCCGCAATTTCGCAAGGGCCGTCGAGCGGTCGATGGAGCGGGCGTCCTGCGGAAGTGGCAAATTCGATCGAGGCCAGATTGAACTCTGAGGTGTCAAGAAAGACCTTGATTGTCGTAGCGCCCGAGCCGGAAACGGCCACCTTCGGGATGGTCACCGTTTGATATGTGTTCTTGTCGCAGGTGACGGTCAGGTCGACGGACCGTATAGACGGCCCACTCGCCCGGATCTCGTCGCAGCCAACCGTCGACGACATGACGGCTAGGAGTGCGCGAAGAGAAACGGACGTCGGAGCCCAGGCTGGACTTGAACCAACGACCTTCGTGGTATGAGACCGATAAGATACCCGACTGCTCTGTCCTGCGTGTCAACGTTGTCGACGGTGGCTCTGCACTTCATCTGACACGCTAAACACACCCCCGTCGATATGCACCGGGCAATCGGCGCTGCACCCGGATAGGGGCTGTCTTGGTGAAATTTTAATTCTACTATTATGGTATAATACGCTCATAGGATCGTATTTCGCGATCCCCACCGACATCCTGGACCAGGACCCAGCAACGACGCTCCCTGTGTCGCTCAACCGAATACGCTTCTGCACGCCCGGCGGCGACTTCGTGAGACGGCGGAGCCGGCGCGAAACTCGTGAATTGACTAAACAAACCCAATGAACCGCCCTGGCCGCGGTCTTCTGCGGAACGGAAGTAACATTTTCTCGGTGGCATCCTTGCCATGGCACGCATTCTGGTATTCTCACATGCCGGATGCTGACGTTTGGGAGGCCGGGTTAAACTACGCCATGAAATGCGGATCGTTTTCCATTTGCGCATTAGCCTGCGCAGTTTTCCTCGCCGTGATGGGCGCGAGCGGAACGGCGAAGGCGGCGGCCGTGGTCACCGAGCATAACGACAACGCGCGGTCGGGGGACAATCTCGAGGAGACCGTGCTGACGCCGGCGAATGTCAACCGGGCGCAATTCGGCAAGCTGTTCCGCTACGCGGTCGACGATCAGTCCTATTCCCAGCCGCTGATCGTGCCGGGCTTGACAATGGCCGCGGACGAGAAGGTGCACGATGTCGTGTTTATCACCACGGTCAACGACAGCGTCTACGCGTTCGATGCGGACAGCGGCGATGCCAACGGCGGCAATCCGCTCTGGCATGACAACTTCATCCCCGCCGGCGGTCGTCCGCCCGCCAACACCGACCTTGCCGCGGCGGGTGCGTGCGACGGTGATTACACCGATTTCACCGGCAAAATGGGCATCGCCGGCACGCCGGTCATCGATACGCACACGGCGACACTGTATGTCGTTTCGCGCGATATCGACGCCGCCGGGACGTACGAGCAGAAGCTCCACGCGCTCGACCTCACCAGCGGCGCCGAGAAGTTCGGCGGGCCGGTCACCATTTCGGGATCGTATAACGGCGTGAAGTTCGATCCCGAGTTGAACAACCAGCGTATCGCGCTGACCGAGATCGACGGCGCCGTTTATGCCGGGTGGTCGTCGCATTGCGACCTGGGTCCGTATCACGGCTGGCTGATGGCCTACAACGCCCTGACCCTGGCGCCGACCGCGGTCTGGGCCGATACCAGCGGACCGGCGGGCAGCGACGGCGGGATCTGGATGGGCGGCCAGGGCCTGACGGTCGATTCTACCGGCGGCATCGATGTGATCACCGGAAACGGGTCCTGGGATGGCGTCACAAACTTCGGACAGAGCTTCGTCAAGCTGAGCCCCGGTCTAAGTGTCCTGGACTATTTCACGCCCTCCGACTATAGCGCCCTCAACAATAATGATGTCGACCTCGGCGCGGCCGGAGCGCTGGCGATTCCGGGCACCAGCATGATCATCGGCGGAGGCAAGCAGGGAAAGGTGTACCTTCTCAACTCGCACAAGATGGGACATCAAGGCGCCACGGACGATGTCCTTCAGGAGTTCCAGGCGACCTTTCCTCCGCCGGGCGACACCGGCCACATCCACGGCAGCCCCGTCTACTTCGATGCCGGCGCCGCGCGCTTTATCTACCTGTGGGGCGAGAACGATTACCTGCGGGCCTTCGAGCTCGATGGATCAACACTCAACCCGACAGCCGTCGCCACCAGCACGATGAAGGCGCCGGTCAGCGGTGCGGGGATGCCCGGCGGGTTCCTCTCGGTCTCCGCCAACGGGACTTCGAACGGCATCCTGTGGGCGTCGACTCCGTATACGGGTGACGCGAACCATGGCTCCGTGCCGGGAATCCTGCATGCGTTCAATGCGTCGAAGCTCTCCGGCGGCTCTCTGGTCGAGCTTTGGAACAGCGAGCAAGACCCGGCCCGGGACAGCTTCGGCAACTTCGCCAAGTTCACTTTTCCGACGGTTGCCAACGGCCGTGTCTACGTTTCAACCTTCGGCGATCAGTCGAACGGATCGGGCAGTCTCGAAGTCTATGGCGAACTCAGCGGTGTCGAACAGCCGCTTACGCCGGCCGATCCAGTCGCACTGGCCCAAAACGGTGCGAATTCCGTCTCGTGGGCCGCGAGCAATGCTGCGACGTCGTACAATGTGTTTCGGGGAACGACACACGCGGCCGAGGCCCCTGTGCCGGAAGCGACACACGTGACCGGGACTGTCTACATCGATTCCGGGCTTGTGAACGGCGCGACGTATTTTTACCGGGTGGCGGCGGTCAATGAGGCAGGCACGTCGACACTGTCGACGGAGACGGCTGCGGCCGTTCCCGGGGTCGCGGCGTGCTTCGGCGCCCGGCCGGCGGTCTTGCCGGGGACGCTGCCGGCGGCGGACTACGACACCGGCGGCAGCAATGTGGGATACGCCGCCGCCACGTCCGGCGCCAATCCGGGCGGGCAGTACCGCACGGACGGAGTGGGCATTGAGGCGTGCCAGGATGTCCGCGCGGGCTACAATGTCGGGTGGACCGGACCGGGGCAGTGGCTGCGATACACCGTCAACGTTCGATCCGCCGGCACGTACACGGTCGGGTTCCGCGTGGCGGCCCGGAACGCGGTTGCCGACGCCTTCTCCCTGCTTTCCGGCGGCACGAACCTGACCGGCCCGGTGGCGGTTCCGGCGACCGGCAGTTTTCAGATTTGGACCACCGTCCACGAAACGGTGACGCTCGCGGCCGGTCCACAGGCCATCGAGTTGTCCGAGGATGCGGGCGGCTGGAACCTCCACTGGATATCGTTTTCGCGGGACAACTCCCGCCGGTCTCCTAAATCATGATGCCGCGGATGAGCATATGCGCGCTGCCGCCACCGTCGGTTCGCGTGACACATGGGACATGCCTCCTCCATGCGGAATATTCCGCAGGATCTTTGCCGGGGTATGATTAGCTGTCAAAATGGCAGTTCTTGAATGGAGCCGACGATGTCATCGCTGATCGAACGCATAAATGAGCGCGCGCACAACCACACGACCGCAACGGATAACGGCGTGCACTCGCCCCAATCCGTCGCCGCCCCACCGGCCACTCCGGAACAGGTTGAAGCTGCGGAACGAGCACTGGGATTTCCGTTGCCGGCCCTGTTGCGCGAGCTTTACTTGACGGTTGGGAACGGTGGATTCGGCCCGGGTGACGGCTTCATCGGAGTGCCGACGAAGTCCGACGACGCCGGGCGCATCACGGTGGTCAGTATTTACCGGGAGCGCCGGAAACGCGGTGCCTCGGCCCCGTGGCCGGAGCGTTTCTTGACGGTTTGCCAGTGGGGCTGCGGAATCGAATCGTGCCTCGACTGCACGAGCGAATCGATCGCGGTGATCCGACTCGATCCCAACATGGAGAAAGCAGATGCGCCCGCCCGTGTTCCGGCGCACATGCAGTTCGCCCGAGCCGCCCAGGTGGACTCCGCATGCTGGGTTGAGCGCGCGTCCTTCGAAGAGTGGTTACAGGCGTGGGTCGACGGCCGGCAACTGTTCTACCTCGCGTATGGCGACAGCGACGACGACCTGGATGAGGAGGAAGACGAGGAAGACGGCAGCGACGACGAATAGCGGACTGTATCGCTGAGACCCATGACTGAGCGCCCGGGCAATACCACAAAGCGACAGAAAGGCTGACAGAATGAAAGATTCTACCGCGATGTGCAAGGCGCATGCGACAAGATCGGTCGTGTCGAGAGCAGGCTTCCAGGATGGATTGGCACGCCAAAAAGCCCCGCTCGCGGGTCGCGAGCGGGGCTTGGATCGGCAGGGAGACCGAGCCATGCACGACTACATCGCGTTCGGATTGTAGTTGACGTGCTGTGTTACGCCATTATCGTCGACGATGGTGACCTGCGTGGTCGCCTGGGCCGCCATCTGTTGTACCTCATCAATCGACGGTCCTTGTCGATGCATAAAGCGGTTGGCAGACCCAGCCGGCACCGGAGTGACGACTCCCATGGTATTCACTTGCATGTGGCCATCGCTGTCCAGAATAGGATTCCCGTTGCTGTCCTTGATGACACTCGAGGCCATCCAGGCCAGAACGACGGGTTTGCCGTTCATCTGGGCCGGTGACTCGTCGATAATATACGGCGGGTCGTCAGGGCTTTGCGGGAATGGGGTCCGGAACACGATGCGGACTCTCTTGTGCAGATGCGCCAATCCGTATGTTCGCTCGGTACGACCGTACTCGACATTATAGACCTGCCCGGAGGCGAGGTCAGTGGCCTCGCTCAAGGCCTCGGCCGTATTAAGCGGCGGATCGATCTCGTTGACGTATTGCGTTTCGCCGTTGGTCGGGTTAATGACGGGTATCGTCACGACGAGATGCCGTACGCTGCCGACCACGATTACCGTGCTCGGCCATGTGAAATATCCGGCGTCATCCGGCCCGGCTATGGCAGTCTCCTCGGGCGGGCTGGAAACCGCCGGAGTCGCGGGCAGCGGTGGCGCTGGAACCACGGCTACCTCGGTCGGGGGAGCCGGAGCTGGGGGCGCCACGGCGACCGGCGGGGCTTCCGGAGCCGGCGGGATAGCGGCGACCGGTACGGGAGGTTGCGGGACAGACGCGACGGGACCCGGGACCTGCAGCGCGTACTTATAGGAGTACTTTCGATCCAGGATGTCGCCGGCTCGATAGTCCATTTCCTCTTCGTCGCCACTGATATAGGATCGCGTGATGGAACCCTCCTTCACCGTCCAGAATCTCCTCGTGTAATCCTTGTGCTCCGCACGGCTGTCGATCACCGTGTGTACAGTCGTCGCGTTAATCGCGGGATCATAGGACCTGGTCGATGACACGGTATAGGGGGCCGTGCCATAGTAGCGGTGATGGCCGTGTGCGAGTGCGGGCCCTGCCGAAGCAAATGAGACCGTCCCCGCGAGCAAAACGGCGCCGAAAACCTTTGGAGACATGTTCAACATACTCTATATCCTGTTCTACGGTGGTGTGTTGAGCCATAGGTATCCAGAAATCCATCGATGCAAACACGAAGATGGCCGGGCGGTCGGCGGGGTGGCCCTGAAACGCAATTTTGTGCGGCAGCAGGGCGCGAACGTCGGAATGTACCATTACGACGCTCGCGTCGTCCGCGCGCCCCGCTCGGTTTGGCGAGCGGGGCATGAGAGGACGGGACGAGTCTACTGGGGCTGGGGAACAATGCGCAGATAGGGTTTGGGAGACTTCCACCCTTCGGGGTATTTCTGGCTGGCTTCATCATCCGAAACGGAAGTCACGATGATAACATCGTCCCCCTGCTTCCAGTTCGCGGGAGTGGCAACCTTGTGCGCTGCGGTCAGTTGGATCGAATCGAGGACGCGGAGAACCTCGTCGAAGTTCCGGCCGGTGCTCATCGGGTAACTGAGCATCAACTTGATCTTCTTGTCCGGGCCGATGACAAACACGGTGCGCACGGTCGCGTTGGCCGCCGCGGTACGCCCCTCCGACGAATCCCCATCGTCGGCCGGAAGCATGTCATAGAGTTTGGCGATTCTGAGGTCCGGATCGCCGATCATCGGGTAGTTCACCCGATGTCCCTGCGTCTCTTCAATGTCCTCCACCCACCTTTCATGGCTGTTCACCGGATCCACACTCAGTCCGATGACCTTGCAGTTCCGCTTTGTAAATTCCGGCTGCAGCCCGGCCATGTACCCGAGCTCGGTCGTGCACACGGGGGTGAAGTCCTTGGGATGCGAAAACAGAATCGCCCATCCGTCACCAATCCAATCGTGAAAATTGATCGGCCCCTGCGTGGTTGCGGCGGAAAAATCGGGGGCCTCAGCGTTTATGCGTAGTGTCATGGTTTCATCTCCTGAAGATGTGAAGTGAGGCCTCGTGCACGCAATAGAATACCACACAAGCTCGACGGTTTCAAGACGGACACTCGCCGGCTTTTAACGCCCGTCGCCGCCTGCCATTCGGCAACGCCGCGATGATAATATGTCAGATGGCACGGCCCCCTGGCAATAGGCTTCCATTATGTCTCTATGCACTGGCCTGTCATAGCTGTCATATCGCCACACCTTGTCACTAAGCCTAGAGAAATATAGCACCC
>JBKQWH010000391.1:0-19842 GCA_052139635.1 Capsulimonadaceae bacterium | reverse complement strand
AGCGGGCCGCGCGGAATTCGACCCCTCCCCGGCCCTCCCCGCAAGCGGAGAGGGAGTTGCGGAATTCAAGTGGGTGCCACGCCGGCGTCGAGTTCCGGCGTAATGGTTCGGGCACACGGAGGCGCGGGATCCCCCTCCCGCCTTGATGTTGTTTCATATGCGTTGTATTTTCAGGGGGCGCATGCTATAATACCGAGAATTGTTTGGACAGACGTTGAAGCGCTAACGGCAAAGGCGCCTTGGTCCGATGCCGCCCCATGTGTATACAACACTCTGTTCCTCTCTGCCTCCGCGCCGGCGAACGCGAGGGGCCCGAAATTCACATGTCCAGAGAGAGGAGGCATTATTATGCCATCAATCGCCATTACGCGAAAGTACGAAGCCTGTTATATTCTGAAGCCGGAATCCACCGACGACCAGATCAACGCAACGATCCAGCGGTATCGAGGCATTGTCGAGAAGGCCGGCGGCACGGTCGAGAAGACAGGGATTTGGGAGCGCCGAAAGCTCGCCTACGAGATTAAGGGCTACAACGAGGGAGTGTTTGTCCTGCTGGTCTTCACCGGTGTGGCGACCGTCGAAACGGAACTGCGCCGCGTTTTCCAGATCAGCAGCGGCGAAGACCAGATCCGTTACATGATTGTGAAGCAGGAAGACGGTGAGAACACGAGTGGACGCCCTGCCGTGGAGCTGACCGAGCGCATCCAGCGCACACCGCCCGTGACTGCGACTGCAGCGCCGGAACCGGAACGGTCGAGCCCGCCGCCAGTGGCAGCGGCGCCCCCGGTAGATACCCTGCCGGCCGCGGAGCCGGAGGCGTCGTCCGAATTCGACGCCGAGCCGGTCGACGCAGAGGGCTGACCCGGACTGCACCGATTTCATCCAAGACAACGCCGAATTCCTGCTGCGATTCCGCAGCAGGAATTCTTTCGGCGGACGCGAGTTGGGCTCGCACACCTTACGCGAGCGTAAACTCTTTGCGGCAGGGGCTCATGCCCTCCCCTTCCGCGAAAACTCAGGGTGCGGACCCTTTCCGAAAACCGACCATCTCGATGAGTATAGATTCAGTTTAGTGCGAATTGGTTAAAGGAGCGAGAGCTATGGACTACAATCGGGTGATTTTGATCGGGCGCATGGCCAACGATCCGGAGTTGAAGTATACGCCGAGCGGCATACCGGTCACTCAGTTTCGCCTCGCGGTGAACCGGCCTATGTCGGTGGAGGCACGCCAGAGCGGCCAGGAAAAGCAGGCCGACTTCATATCGGTCGTGGCATGGCGGCAATCCGCCGAGTTTGCCACGAACTACCTGCACAAGGGACGCCTCGTCCTCGTCGAAGGACGGCTGCAGGTGCGTGAGTATACAACGCAGGACGGCCAGAAGCGCCGCGAATCGGAAGTCGTTGTTGACAATCTGAAGTCCCTTGACCGGGCAAAAGACGCGGGCGACGGCGGCGGCGCCTATCGTACGCAGCCCGACGAATACGGGACTGACAACGGGACGCGGACGCAAACTGCGCCGGCCGCTCCCGCCGCGCCGCGGCGGCCCGCGACATCGCCGATGTCAACATGTCATTCCGCCCCTCCGCCGATGGACGACGACATGGATGATCCCTTCGCCGACAACTAAGGTTTAGCCCGCAATGGTAATGGTAACGCCCCGGCGGCCGGATTGTGCCACCGGGGCGCTATCGCAAGAACGAGAAGATAGAGAAGTTTGAAAATAGTCTACCAAGCACTTGTCCCTGCCGTTTACTGTTTTCTCTCTCTGTTGCGTTATTCCGGCGGCGATTGCCGCAGCAGCGCTTTAAGCCTTTCCTTTAACGGGGCAGGTGCGCAGAGTTCGGACAACTTCGTACGCAGCGACACGATCAGAGTCTGTTCGAACGTGAACCGGCTGAGACACGGCTTGCAGATCTCGAGATGCTTGACGACAACCAATCGCTCATCGGCCGTTAGTTCGTGATCGAGGTATTCGTTCAGGCGCTTGATCGCCTCTTCGCAGGAGTAGAAGTCTTCGTTAGGACACGAGATGAAGTAGCCTCCGGCGTCATGAAGCATCCCGAACTCGTTTACGGCATCGGCGTCGGTTTCGGCCTCAAGCCCCCCGTCCATGTTCGGGTTGCCGTGGATGTAACCCGGCGAATATCCACTCGCATTGCCGGCCCCATCGGGGTACTCGCCGGGACGCTTTCCGCCCGACCCGGCCATATCGCTGATCTCGTCACCCAAGTGTGTCGTCTCCGTTGAGGTACTCCCAGAGTGCCTTCTGCAGCAGTTTGCGCCCGCGTGAGAGGCGTGACCGAACTGTTCCGACAGGAATCTCGAGCGAATCCGCGATCTCCTGGTACGAGAGTTCCTCCAGGGTGGCCAGCGCCACCGTGTCTCGAAACTCGATCGGCAGCGCCTCGATCGCGCGCTGGATCACTTCGTGATCCAACTTCTCCATGACTGTCTTTTGCGGGTTCTCCGTCTCCGGTCGATCCGGACCTGCAAGACCGTCTACCAGACGATTATAGAGGTAGAAATCCTCAAGCCCATCATACGAAACCGTCTCACCCTGCCTCGACTTCTTACGGTACTCATTCAGGAATACCGTGTTCATTATGCGGAACAGCCATGCCTTGGCATTTGTTCCCGGCTGGTACTGGTGAAAGAACCGGAATGCCCGCAGATATGTATCCTGAAGCAGATCCTCGGCGTCGTTGGCATTACCGGTGAGGCGCAGGGCATTGCGGTAGAGGGCGTCGAGATGCGGGTTCATCTCCGCTTCAAACAGGTCCGGATCGACGTCGGGCGCCGTAAGCGGGGAATCCTCCAATATGGATTGCGATGCCTGATCGGGCATGCGATGCCTTTCAATTAGGACTTAGTATTCAGGACCTGGTACGGATCCGGACTAATCTACGGTCGCCATTCTTGCTAGGTCCCATGTCCTGAGTCCCGGGTCCTCGTTTTTCCGGTTAGACAAGGAGCCGCGCAAAGCCGCGCTTGCCAACCTTTAAGACCTGGCCGGATTTCGGTTGAACGACGGCCTGAATGCTTTCGATCTTCTGGCCGCCCAGCGAAACACCACCCTGCTCCACCAACCGCTTTGCCTCCGCTCCGGACGGTGCGAGGGCGCAGCGCAGGATAAGAGCCGTGATCCGGATGCCTCCGGCGGCATCGAGCAGTTCCGGGCCAAGGGTTATCTCCGGCGTTCCCTCGGGGACGTCGTCGACCCCTCTGTCGCGGTGTACACGCTCGAACTCGGCGTCGGCGCGTGCGGCCTCATCCTGTCCATGGTACAGCGCGATGATCTCTCGGGCCAGCCGCTTCTTCGCAGCACGTGGATGTGTGCGCGCGGGATCGCAAAGAGCGCTCACCTCGTCTAAAGGCACGTCCGTGCAGAGCGTGTAGTACTCTGTCATCATCGGGTCGCTGATGCTCATCAGCTTTCCGAACATGTCGTACGGCGGCTCGTCGATCCCAACCGCGTTGCCCTTGGACTTCGACATCTTGTCGACACCGTCGAGCCCAACCAGCAAGGGCATGAAAAGCGCCACCTGCGGTTCAATTCCGAACTCGCGCTGGAGATCCCGTCCCATCATGATGTTGAAGCGCTGGTCGCTCCCGCCGATCTCGATATCGGACTTCAGGTGCACGGAATCATAGCCCTGCGCAAGCGGGTACATGAACTCGTGCGCATGGATCGGCTGCCCGCTCGTGTACCGGTTGTTGAAGTCGTCGCGCTCCAGCAGTCGAGCAACGGTCGTCTTGGACATCAGGTGGATGACGTCGTACATGTTCAACCGGCCCAGCCACGTGCTGTTGAAGGTGACACGGGTCTTCGCGGGGTCGAGTATCTTCTGGTACTGCGCCTCGTAGGTCGACGCGTTCTGGGCAACGTCCTCCGGTGTCAACTGCTTGCGCGTCTCGGATCGGCCGGTCGGGTCGCCAATCATCCCGGTGAAGTCGCCAATAATGATGGTGACCTCGTGGCCGAGATCCTGAAACAGCCGCATCTTGCGGAGCACAACGGCGTGCCCGATGTGAATAGAGGGAGCGGTGGGATCGAGCCCGAGCTTGATCTGCAGCGGCCGGCCCTCCTTCGTCGAGCGGAGGAGTTTGGTGCGCAGTTCGTTGAGAGGAACAATTTCGATCGTGCCGCGTGCAATCTTGTCAATCTGTTGTTCGATGTCCAGGTCCATGGCACTCTAGTCTAGCACAAGGCATTCCGCAAAGTCAACGAATCTCGGATGAAGCGGGGCGGCACCGGTGCTCGACCACGATCGACAGGGGTGAATGTCGCCTAGAAACTACGACCGTATGTCGTCACCTCCGTTGACCCAGGATTACACACGATAACGACGAACACTCAGTCCCACCCTGGCGGGCACCGCGACGCCGCAAGTGGTTGGACGACTTAGAACAGCGCTCCGTGGCATTTCGGGCAGAACACGACCCGATCATCCGCATACGGTCCCCAAGCTTCCAGTCGCATGGAGACAAACTGGTTCCGCGTGGTGACGTTGAACGTCCGGTTCTCATGCAGGAATTGGAGGACCGCCGCATCCTCCGCAGAAGGCACGTCCGGCTCGGGTTGAGGAACGACGTCGGCGGCCGGGGTGTCGAACTCTTCCTCGACCGGGAATTTCCAAGGATGCCTGGGCGGATTGCGGAGACGGTAATCCTCTATCGCATTACATATTCGTCGTTCGGCCTCAAATTGGCGATAGAGTACGTGGTGTTCTATCCGGAGTTTGTCGTCGTCCGAAAACAATTCGATCGACGACATTTTCTGACATAGCGCGCAGATGACCGTTTCAAATGCGAATGTACGCTCGGACGAATGTGTTTCAGCCGGGGAGTAGCTGTATCCGCACACGTGACAATCGATAGGCTCCTCGGGATATCGCTTTTGCCAGGGGGCGAGCGGAGCCCTCGCCTTACACCGGGGACAGTGACAGTGAACGGTGTGAATGCCGAAGTCGACGTGGCCGGGTGGCGTGTACTCAACGTGGAGTTCAAGCTCGGCTTTCCGGCTCAGCGAAAGGGCTGCCTGAAACTCAGACACACCGTACGCATCGCTGCGAGGATGCGCTGCCAAATCGCTCATCAACGTCATGAGTAGATCGGTCTGCTCGCGATCGAGCGGCGACCCGATAAACCAGCCGTAATGGATCGGCCTCGTTTGCGGAAACGCCGCAGCGAACCGGCCCGCGAGTCCGAGTCTCACGACCCGTTCGTCGAGGGTTTCCTCGACTTTTCGTCGCCGGCGCAGAAATCCTTCGGTATACTGGCGCAGAGCCCCGGGCCAACCCATAAAGAGATCGCACGACCCCATAAGTTCCTGTTTCATTCCGGGAAGCTTCAGCGTCCATTTCACGCACTGTTGAGTTTCGCCCATCTTACGTTCCACTATCTGTAGGAAGTCTGTCCACGAAGACATCGTCGAGACCAGCATCGTCGCGAACACCATCTATATATAGTATCCACACATCATCTACGTGGTACTCAGCTTGAAAGATCCCGCGCGCCGGCGGCCGCACGAAAATCACGGTCCTGGAGGGTGTAGAAAGGGAGCATTTTTACGCCAGGCCGGTTTCGACATGCCGCCAATTCGGATAGAAGGAGCCACAAAACCGAAAGCCGAAGCAATCCACGCTTATAAAAGGCGAGGCGGACAGGCGGGGCGCCAACGGTCCCACGGACCAGAGCAGCTCCGGAGAGACCTCGCTTCGCGGCCTTAGCAAGCCGGACGTCCACCGTCGGGCCGGGGTGTCATGCCCGGATATGGGTACTATAGGAAAGTGACGACTGTGCTCAGACGCCCGTGAGATACCTTCTCACATGCGCTCTGACGGCGTCACCAAAGAACGGCGTCACCAAAGAACTGAAGTTATATGGACCAACAAAGCACTATCCTGGGTATTTTCCAGGACAGTAAGTCGGCTCGGCTCGTTTTGTCGCGCTTGCGACGAATCGGATTTCTTCGATCGACCACGATAAACGACCGCGGCGACGCGCCGTTTGCGATTGGAAATGAACTCCTCTATATATTGATCCTCTTCCTTGGCTCGATCGCCATTGCCGGGTTTGCGGGATATGCTGTGCGGCAGGTCGTGTCCCCGCACAGCTACGCGACACCCGCGTCGGATTATGTTCCGCGCATCGTCACCGCAGTGATCTTTATCGTCGAAATGCTGGCCGCCTGGCGCCTCGTCGGCGTCAGCGGAGCGGAGATTCGTCGCTATCGAAAGTGGCGCGTCGGTGATGAGACGCTTCTCCTGGTGAGGTCGGATCCTCGACAAGTCCGTGTCGTTCTCGATCTCCTGGGGACCAATATGCGTGATCGTCCGACCACGTTTGCGTTCCATGTCGCCCATCCCCGTACGCCGGAGGATGATTGGTCCTCGGTGACGTTGCCGGCAGCCGACCGCCTCTCAAACCAGGCTCGGACGCTCGCCGAAGGGCATGCGATCGGGAATAGCCACGGCACTATCCGATCGCTTGGCACGCGACTTGAAGAGAGCGAGACAGTTTTCAAGGCGGTATTGCAGCGGCTGTCCGGCGCTCCCCGCCCTGAAGCCGGCAGAGACCTGTCTTCGGAATGGCTGACCGATAATGCGCATCTGATCCAACAACATTTCGATGAATACCGGAATGGACTTTCCGACAGTTTTTACAGGCAGCTCCCGGAACTCACCGAAGGGCGCGAGCGTGGACTTCCTCGTGTCTACGCAATCGCACGCGGACTGGTTGCCGCAACGGATGCGCATGTCGATCGGGCCTATATCATCGATTTTCTGGCCGCATACCAGACCGTACGACCATTGACGCTCGGAGAATTGTGGGCGATCCCATTGATGTTTCGGCTCGCTCTCCTCGAACATCTGAAGCGCCTGATTCTCCGACTGGACCGGAGACAGGACGAAGACGAGAAGGCCGACTTCTTCGCCAATCGACTACTTGCCGTCGCTCGCGATGATCCCAAATCGGTCATGAACTACGTCGCCCAATTGACTCAGGCGATTCCCACTCCGTCCCCCGAATTCGTCGAGCAGGTGCTCGGGCATCTCTACGATGAAAGCACGCTCGTCGCGGCTGTTCGCGCCTGGGTGGAGAATGTCCTCAAAGAACCGATCGCCGATATACTCGACAGCCAGCAGCGTGCCCAGACATTACAGCAGGTATCGTTTTCAAGCGCCATCGGAAGCCTCCGGGATCTATCCCGTATCGATTGGAAGACCGTTATCGAGGAAGTCAGCATCACCGAGATGATATTGCGGACTGATCCGGCCGACATCTATGCGGGGATGGACTTTGACTCGCGTGATCGTTACCGGCACGCCGTCGAGCGGATCGCGCGTGGTAGCAAGCACACGGAGATCGATGTCGCGTGGGCCACGATCGAAGCGGCCCGCCGCCGCGAGATGCCCATCGATCGACATATCGGCTACCACCTGGTTGATCATGGTCTCCGCAACCTTGAGCGTTCTCTCGGCTATCAACCGCCCTTGATAGAACGAATGAGGCGGTCGATTGCCGCAAGACCGGGAGCCTTTTATCTCGGCAGCATCTTGCTCTTAACAATATCGACCGTAGTGGGGATCATTTATCTCACATCTCCGTCTTACCGGCAGACCTGGTTTCTGCTGCTGATCGGTCTGCCGGCGATCGTTGTCGCCTCGGAGATTGCGGTCGACGTTGCGAACGGGTTGATCTCAAGTCTTCTGCCGCCCCGTGCGCTACCCCGCCTCGATTTTTCGACAGGTATTCCGGAAGATCACACGACACTCGTTGTCATTCCGATGATGCTGTCGACGCCGGAGAGCATTCGACAGGATGTGGAACGCATCGGTATCCATTACATTGCAAACCAGGATACGAACATTCTCTATGCGCTTCTTGCCGACTTCTTGGACGCTCCCGAACGTCGGATGCCTCAAGATATGGAGCGACTTGACGTCGCTCGAAGCGGAATCGACGCACTGACGAGTCTTCACGGCAAGAGCCGGTTCTTCCTGTTGCACCGGGAACGGGAGTGGTGCCCGTCTGAAAACTGCTGGATGGGCTGGGAGCGTAAACGCGGGAAAATCGAGGACCTTAATCGACTACTGATGAACGCTCCCGCTGATGGGCGCGCGCCAGTCCAGGTACACGGCGACGCCGAAAGATTGGTCGGAATTCGGTATGTCATCACGCTCGATGCCGACACCGAACTTCCGCCCGGCACGGCGCGCCGCCTGGTGGGCACTATCGCGCATCCACTCAATGTACCGCAGTTATCATCAGATGGCAAACGGGTGTTGCGTGGTTACACGATTATCCAGCCGCAGGTAAGCACAAGCCTGCCGAGCGCAACATCGACCCTGTTCACGCAGTTATTTTCCAATACCCACGGCACGGACCCGTATACCCACCTCTCGGCAGACCTCTATCAGGATCTGTCGGGGGAAGCGACGTACTATGGGAAAGGCATCTACAATGTCGCCGCGTTCCATAGTGTGTTGACGGGGCGATTCCCCACAACACATCTCCTCAGCCATGACCTGTTGGAAAGCGCCTTCGTCCGGGCCGGACTTGCCAGTGACATCGAGTTGTTTGATAATTTTCCCGCCGACTATATCGCCTATTCTACACGACAACACCGATGGACTCGAGGAGACTGGCAGATTGCCGACTGGCTATTCGCGCGAACCCCGGTGGCAAACGGGACAGAGGCGAACCCGTTGAATTCGCTCGGACGTTGGAAAGTATTCGATAACTTGCGACGAAGTCTGATTCCGCTTGCCGGTATCCTGACGCTGGCGTTGGGTTGGACGCTTGGCACGCATCCCCTCGTTTGGAGCTTGATTGTCATTGTTGCCTGCGGACTGCCGGATATCCTCGGTCTCCTGCGGAGATTCGCCTCTCCGACGAACCACTCATTAGAAGGGCGGTCGCACCTGAAGATCGCCGCATTTCGGGGCGCGTTTATAGCGGCAACAATGCCGCATCAAGCCTTCGTTGCAACCGACGCCATGTGTCGAGCGCTCTACCGACTGCGCGTCAGTCGACGTGATGTATTAGAGTGGGAGACGGCCCAGGATGCGCATCGACACTCTCAGAATCGTCGAGGGCAGTTTATCCTTTCATTGCTTTGGATTCCCATTTCGTGTCTGGCCGCCGGTGTTGTCTGCGCTCTCATCTCGCGGGAAGCTCTGGTGGCTGCGTGCCCGTTCCTGCTTCTCTGGGCGACATCGCCTTTGCTCGTGCTCGTGCAATGGACCTCCCTCCTCACGCGCAAGCAAAGCCTGCTTTCCGACTCGGACCGCCTCTTCTTGCGATGCATCGCGCGCCGGACATTCCGGTTTTTCGACGACTATGTGACGGAGGATTCGAACTGGCTGCCTCCTGACAACCATCAAGTGTTGCTCCGCATCGAAACGGCGCCTCGAACGTCGGTAACAAATATCGGACTCTGGCTGCTGTCTGCCACTGCCGCCTATGACCTCGGCTACGCGACCAGTGGCAACCTTCTCGACCGGTTGGAGAAGACGTTTGATTCGCTCGAGCGGCTTGAACGGCCGGAAGGTCGTCTGCTCAACTGGTACGCGACGGACGATCTTACCCCGTGTGTTCCCCGTTACGTGTCCACAGTCGATTCGGGAAATCTGCTCGGCGCGCTCTGGGCGTTTACACCCGGAGTGGTCGCATTTGGCGGCGATCCGCTCCTTTCTTCGCGTCTCTTTTACGGAATTGCGGATACCACGGCGGTTCTGCGCGAATCGGAAGAACAGTTCGAGATACACCTCGACGAAAGCCTGTACGCCGCCGTTGAGCATCTCTGCAGAACTCCCGCGGAAAGAGGCGATGTTCAGGTCAAGCATTTACGAAACCTGCGCCCGGCAGTGCGAAAACTGGTGGAAGCGGCGGAACAACACTATGTCGATACACCCGACCTCCTGTATTGGGCCCGCAAACTGGACGAACAGGTGGACGAAGCCATTCAACTCGTCGACCGCTTCCTTCCCTGGGTCGAGCTCCTCGAGACTGTTCCGCTCGACGGACTGCTGTCGCTCGGCGAATCCGCGCACGTTTGGCGCCGAACTGCGCTGGCCGCCACCCCGAGCCTTGTTGATCTGAGCCAATCCAGCGTCCCTGGCCTTGCGGGTCTCGTGGGCCTCTCGTTTCAGTTCGACCCGCTCACAACTCCCGCCGTCATCGGCGACTGGTTGACGAAGCTTGCCGAAGCAGTGGAGATATCGCGGCAAAATGCGGCGCAAGAAGTCGACCGTATCGAGCGCCTTGCCGAACGATCGCGGCAGTTTGCCAACTCGATCGACATGTGCTTCTTGTACGACGAGAACAAGATGGTGTTCTCCATCGGATACAACGTCGAGGAGCACCGCCGGGACAATTCGTACTACGATCTCCTTGCGAGCGAATCGCGCCTCGGCAGTCTCATCGCCATTGCCAGCGGCGACGTCCCGCCAAAGCACTGGGCGTCGCTTGGCCGGCCAGTAGCGATCACATTCGGACGTCCCGCACTCCTGTCGTGGAGCGGCACAATGTTTGAATACCTCATGCCGCTCCTGCTGACGAAGTGCTTCGAGAACTCCCTCCTCGATCTCGCCTGCCGCTCTGCCGTTTCCTGCCAAATCGATTATGGTCGGCAGCGCGGAGTTCCATGGGGCATTTCCGAATCCGGGTTCAGCGCCCTCGATTCTCGCAGGATCTACCAATACTACGCCTTCGGCGTGCCCGCTCTCGCTCTGAAGCGCGACATTGAATCACTTCTCGTAATCGCACCCTACGCCTCGGTGATGGCGTTGATGGTCAACCCGGGCGCCGCGATCGCCAACCTGCGCCGCCTGAAACGAGGGGGAACACTCCGCGCCAATCAAGGGCAAAGCATGCTCGGTGAATGCGGGTTTTACGAGGCGATCGACTACTCGCGCAGAACAAACGCGGCGGGTGAACTCGGCGTGATCGTCAAATCCTATATGGCCCACCACCAGGGAATGAGCCTCGTCGCTCTCGACAATGTCTTGAACGATCGTATCATGCAGGAGCGCTTTCACTCCGACCCGCGCATCCGAGCCGTGGAATCCCTCCTGTACGAAGGTGTTCACCTTTCAGAAGCCAAAGAGATCGCGCCGGCATTGATTCCGGTTCCGCACAAACGGATCACCGCCGAGCCGCCCATCGTCGCAAGCATCACCACACCCAATACGATCACCCCCCGAACCGCGCTTCTGTCAAACTCGTCATACAGCGTCATGGTAACGAACGCGGGAGGAGGGTACAGTCGATGGAAGAATATCGATTTGACTCGTTGGCGCGCCGATACAACACGCGACTCGTACGGCACGTTCTGTTATCTCAAGGATGTTGAGACGGGGACGTTTTGGTCATCGACGCATCAGCCGGTGAAGCGAGAAACCACGGACTACGCCGTATTCTTCGCACTGGAAAAGGCCGAAATCAAGACCCGCTGCCAGGGCATCGAATGCATTAGCGATATCGTCGTCTCACCGGAAGATGATGTCGAAGTGCGACACATCACGCTTGTCAACCATACGTCGCGGACTCGCACTGTCGAAGTGACCAGCTATGTGGAACTCTCTCTCGGGGAACACGCCTCGGACAGAGCCCATCCGGCTTTTGGCAAGCTTTTCATTGAAACGGCGTATCGCGCCAAGACAAACGCTCTCACCGCCAAGAAACGCCCTCGCGCAAGCGACGAAAGCACCCCGTGGATGTTCCATCTCCTCACGATGCCGCCCGATTACGCAATTGGCATTGAATATGAAACATCGCGTCCGAACTTCATCGGACGAGGAGGAGATCTCGGCTCACCGCTCGCTATGCGGCAGGCACTGACGGGATCAGTCGGCCCTGTTCTCGATCCGATATTCAGCATTCGACGCAAAGTCATTCTAAAACCGGGAGAACGCTTCTCGCTCGCATTCGTCCTGGGTGTCGCCGAGACCGAAGAGGCCTTGACGCAGCTTGTCACGAAGTACAACGATCCCAACAACGGCAAACGCGCCCTCGATCTCGCGTGGACAAACGCGCAAATCGAACTGCGGCATCGCCGAATACATTCGCGCGACGCGTTGCAGTACCAGCGTCTCGCCGCCTACGTCGTCTATCCCAGCGCGGCGCTGCGACCACCGGCCGATCGTTTGCGGAAGGCCGTCGGAGGCCAGGCGGCGCTTTGGTCGATGGGAATTTCCGGAGATTTGCCGATCGTCGTCATAACGATCAGCGACGAAAGCGATCTCGATGTCGTAAGGGAAGTGCTTCTAGCGCACTCCTACTGGAGGCTCAAATCGCTGGTATGCGACCTGGTCATCTTGAATGACGAACCGGGCGGATACCTTCAACCGCTGTCCTTTCATCTGACACGTCTGGTCGACATACACTCGCAAGCGGTTGGTTCGGATCGGCCGGGAGGCGTCCATATTCGCACAGCAAGTCGAATCGGTTCAAGCGAACTTGCCGTGCTGCAGGCGACAGCGCGTATTCTGCTCGTAGCGGCCCGCGGCTCGTTAACGCAGCAGATGGCAAACATCCCGGGATCGAAAGGCGCGCCGAAACCGGTGAGGCGCCTCTTCATGGGACAGGATTTCCCAAGCGCGCCCCTGCCGTTCCTGGATCTGGACTACTACAACGGGCGTGGAGGCTTTTCCAAAGACGGAAAAGAGTATGCAATCTACCTTGGGACGGGTGAAACGACCCCTGCCCCGTGGATCAATGTCATCGCCAATTCCGAATTCGGTACGATCGTATCCGAAGCCGGATCAGGGATGACCTGGGCGCATAACAGTCAGACCAACCGCCTGACGCCGTGGAGTAACGACCCCGTCATCGATCCGCCGGGAGATGCTCTGTATCTACGAGACGAAGATATCGGAGTTGTTTGGACGCCGACAGCCAGCCCTATTCGGGAGCGCGACGCCTACCGAGCAAGGCACGGCTGCGGCTACACCGTTTACGAACACAGCAGCCACGGCATTGGGCAGGAACTGACCGTTTACGTCCCCGTTGGAGACGAGGACTCGCCGACAGTCCGTGTGCAGATCCTGCGTCTGCGCAACAATACAGACCGGAGACGCCGCTTGACATTGACTGCCTACACAGAATGGGTACTCGGCAGCGATCGGGAAGAGACCCAATCCCATATTCATACAGTGTTTCATAAGAAGCTGCAGGCCATACTTGCGCACAATTCGTTCCGGAACGAGGGTCTTCGCAACACATCGTTTCTCGCGGTCAGTCTCGCCGTTGCCGCCTACACATGCGACCGGCGTGAGTTCATCGGGCGAAACGGATCGATGTCCTCTCCGGAGGCCGTGTTTAATGACCGCCTCTCCGGTGCGTCCGGAGTCGGACTCGATCCGTGCGCGGCATTGAGGGGGGAAATAGAGATCGAACCTGGTCGTGAACAGACGGTCGTCATACTTCTCGGCGAAGCTCAAGATGCCGACGATGCGGGGAGACTCATTGCTCGTTATCGCGACACCAACCGCGCCGAAGCTGGACTTCGAGATACACAAGCGTGGTGGGATCGCACGCTTACCGCCGTGCAGGTCGAGACGCCCGTTCGCTCCGTCGATATCCTCGTTAACCGCTGGCTGTTGTATCAGACGCTCAGTTGCCGTGTCTGGGCGCGGACGGCCTTCTATCAATCCGGCGGGGCCTACGGATTTCGTGACCAGTTACAGGACTCGATGGCGCTTCTCTACGCCCGACCGCAGATCGCGCGGGAGCACATTCTTCGGGCGGCGGCACGCCAGTTTCGAGATGGGGATGTCCAGCACTGGTGGCATGCGGATACAGGCGCGGGGCCACGGACCAGGATTAGCGATGATCTTCTCTGGCTGCCGTTTGTAACAGCGCAGTATGTCCGCGTCACCGGCGACGATTCGATCCTCGACGAACCGGTGCCATGGCTCGATGCGCCGCGTCTGGCCGACGGACAGCATGAAGCGTTCACAACGCCGGCCGTTTCCAACGATACCGATTCGCTGCTGGATCATTGCCGAAGGGCGATTGCGAAGGGAACAACTTCGGGACCGCATGGCCTCCCGCTCATTGGCGGGGGAGATTGGAACGACGGGTTCAACCGTGTCGGTGTCGAGGGAATAGGCGAGAGCGTCTGGCTCGCGTGGTTTCTGATCCACGTCCACCGCGACATGGCCGAAATACTGCGCCGCCACGGCGACACGGAGGAAGTGGAGCAACACGAAAGCGAAGCCATCGCGCTTGCGGAAGTTGTCGACGCGACGGCGTGGGACGGCAACTGGTATCGCCGCGCCTATTTTGACGACGGCACTCCTCTCGGATCGGTCGAAAGCGACGAAGCGAAAATCGATTCGCTCGCGCAAACCTGGGCCGTCATCTCCGGCCCCGGCAATCCCCAACGCGCGGCAAAGGCGATGCAGTCCGTCGAGGACCATCTCATTTGCGACGAATCGAAATCCGCCCTTCTCTTCACTCCACCTTTCGACAAGTCCCAGCACGATCCCGGCTACATCAAGGGATACGTACCCGGCGTCCGCGAAAACGGCGGCCAGTACACGCACGCCGCAATGTGGGTGCCGCTCGCATTCGCCCGGCTCGGCGACGGCGAGCGCGCTGTTAAGATCCTGGAACTGACGAACCCGATAGAGCACTCACGCGACTGGGAGAGCGCAGTTCGATACGCGGTCGAACCGTACGTCGTTGCCGCCGATGTCTACTCGCTCGCCGGCCATGAAGGGCGCGGCGGCTGGACATGGTACACGGGTTCATCGTCGTGGATGTACCGCGTCTGGCTCGAAGAGGTGCTCGGTGTACGCGTCCGCGGGGACGACCTTACGATCGCTCCGGTCATCCGGAGATCGTGGCCGGGATTTACGATCCACCTGCGACATAGCGAAGCGCGCTATACGATCCGAGTGCACGCATCCGCCGATCGGACGTCGGGCAACGAGTCGCTCATCGTCAACGGATTGGCGATCGTCGGAAATACATTCCGTCTCTCTCGCGATGACGCAGACTTCGAGGTTGACGTGACATTATGATGTCAGTCGCGCGGATCATCAAGCTTCCTGGTGGTCTTGCGCACGCGTTCGGAATGCCGAGCGGGTCGCCTCAAAACAGCGCTCCATGGCACTTCGGACAAAAAACGATCCGATCGTCAAGATATAAGCCCAACTGTTGAAGACGCCCGGAGATGCCGTGAATGATCCGGTCTACTCCCCCACATACCGCGCCCGGGGGCGGATCAGGCGGTCGGTTTGGTACTCCTCGATGGCGTGGCCGATCCAGCCGATGGCGCGGCCGAGGGCAAGGAGGCAAAGGGCCGAGCCAGGCGGAAGCTCCAGGACGTGCGAAAGCAGGACCAGTCCGTAGTCGATATTCGGATAGTCCTGCAGGGTCTCCCAGGCGTGCTCGATAATCTCGGCCGAGAGCGCGAGCCGGGCGGAACTCGGGTACGCCTCGCCAAGCATCTGCATCAGCTTCTTGACCCGCGGGTCCCCGTCGGGGTAGAGGTGATGGCCAAAGCCGGGCACGCCCTCGCCCCGCTGCAGACGGCCGATGATGAACGACTTGAGGTCGCTCGCCTGCTCGCACTCCGCCAGGAACGACCCGACCCGCTCGCTGATCCCCCCGTGCTTGAAACCGCGCAGGGCGGCCAGTCCCCCCTCGACGGCCGCGTACGGCGACGATCCCGCCGACGCCACGCAGCGCGCGATGAACGACGACGCACTCAGCTCATGGTCGGCGCACAGGATGAGCGCCGATCCGATGATCGCCGACGCCCGGTCGCCTACCGGATTCCAGGCGGCGGCCAGCGTTTCCGCCATCCCCGAAAGGTCCTTCGTCCCGGATGTCGCAGGTACAGGGGTTCGGCCGGTCATGGCGGCGATCAGCGCGATCAGGATGCGCCGGCCGGACCGCGCGACCGCGGCCGGCCGGAGGTCAAACGCCGACGTGTCGTTGTCGGCCGCCACGGGAAGAAGCGCCTGCGCCTTGTCGTAGTCGCCTATTCCTTCAAGGTGGGCACGAATGGTCCAGAACCGGTCCGGCAGCGCGACCGGATGCCCGCTGAAGATCTCGGCGGCTCCGTGAAAGCCGCCGGTCCAGATAAGGGCGGCGACTTCTTCGACCGTACGCGTATCGGCAAGCTTGACGGCATCGTGCCCCCGGTAATAGAGCCGGCCATCGGCAATCTTCGTGATCGCGGAGTCGATGATCGGGATGCCCCAACTCAGCGAGTCGCGCACCGCCTTGGCCGGGTCGCTGCGATGCTCCTGGCGCATCTTCAGCCGCAGGACATCCTCAGCATAGTACCGGCGGGTCCGGCGGCGCGCGTCCTCCGGCTCCGAGCGAATGAGGCCGCGGCTGACATAAGCGTAGAGTGTCGCGCGGCTGACACCCAGCTCCGACGTGGCTTCATCGGCATTGAAGTAGGGCTTTTCCGGCATACTAACAGCATACTCCGAAAACGGAGAAAACATAATATATTGATTTAATAATCAATATTGACAACATGGTTCAAGCTTGGTACTATAGTCCCCGTCATCAAACTTTTTGCGGGAGGCTATCATGGTTGCAGCAGCATATCGACCGGGATTGGAAGGAGTAGTCGCGGCGCAGACGCGGCTGAGCAGTGTCGACGGCGAGGCCGGCGAGCTGATTATCGCCGGCTTTCCGGTGGCCGAGTTGGCGGAGAACGCGACATTCGAAGAGCTGACCTATTTGCTCTGGAACGACCGGCTCCCCACTCCCGGCGCCGAAACAGCCCTGCGTGATGCGCTTGCGGCTCGCCGCGCGCTGCCACACGGGACGGCGCAACTTCTTCGCGAGGCCGCCGCCCGCTCGCTGCCGTCAATGGATGCTCTGCGGATGGCGGTCGGAACTCTCAGCCTGAGCACATGGAAGGATGACGGTGAGCCCGCAGCCGGCGCGTCCGAGGAAGAGGGCCTGACGCTGGTTGCCGCGATCCCGACCATTGTCGCGGCCTATCACCGCCTGTTACATGGTCTCGAGCCGATCGCGCCGGCGTCCGCCCTGCGCCACGCGGCAAACTTCCTCTATATGCTGGACCGGCGCGAGCCATCCGAGGCACAAACGCGGGCGATCGAGGGCTATCTCGCCACCGTGGTCGACCACGGTCTGAACGCGTCGACCTTTGCCGCGCGCGTGATTGTTGCGACCCAGTCGGACCTCATCTCCGCAATCACCGGCGCCATCGGCGCCCTGAAGGGCCCCCTGCACGGGGGAGCACCGGGTCCGGCCCTGGACATGGTCTTCGAGATCGGGACCGCGGACCGTGCGGAGTACGTCCTGCGCCGCAAGCTGGAGAACGGCGAGCGCCTGATGGGATTCGGACATCGTGTCTATAAGGTGCGCGATCCCCGGGCCGACGTCCTCTCGGTGATTGCCGAGCGGCTGTACGACGCGAGCGGACAGCACGAGTTCTACGCCCTCGCCAAGCATGTCGAGGAGACGGCGGTCCGCCTGCTGGAGGAATACAAGCCTGGCCGGCGCCTGCAAACCAACGTCGAGTTCTACACGGCCCTGCTCCTGCACGGGCTGGGACTCCCGACATCTCTTTTCACGCCGATCTTCGCGATGGCCCGCGTGGCTGGCTGGACCGCGCACTGCTTCGAGCAGCAGTTCTCCGGCCGCCTGATCCGCCCGCAATCGGAGTACATCGGCGAGCGTGACCGGACGTGGACGCGAGCCAGCCTCCGCAATTAATGCGGCCGTTCCCGCCGAGGAGACACGGTGTTTCTGCTCTCATCTCCATGTGGTAGAATACGAGCGTGAGTTTGGCGGTGGAGGTACATATGGCGGTTCTTGAGAATCCCATTCGACAAGAAGCAGTGGCCGTGCCGGAGTATCGTCGACGGCTTTGGACTACTGAAGAGTACTATAAAATGGCCGAGGCCGGCATACTCGACCCCCACGAGCGCGTCGAACTTATCGACGGCGAGGTAATCCAGTCGGCTCCTGTTGGACCCGAACACAGCTTCATTTCCAATAAGATGTATCGCGGCCTTCTCGGCCTCGGCGACACACTAGGGAAAGACTTTTCGGTTTTTCACGAGACACCCATTACGCTGGCCCCGGGAATTGAACCTCAACCGGACCTGATTATTGCACGCGGGCCGATGGAGAAATACCGCCAAAGCCATCCAGGCCCTGCTGACTTGTGTCTGGTCGTCGACGTTTGTGCGAGCACACTGGCTTCCGATCGGAAGCGGAAACTCCCTTTGTACGCCCAGTTCGCGATCCCGGAGGTTTGGATCGTCAATCTGGTCGATCGGCAGGTTGAGGTGTTCCGCGATCCGTCCGAGACACATTATGACGCAACGACCATTTGCGTGACCAATGATTCCATCGAACTGAGCTTCGCACCGGGGAAGGTAGTTCCTGTAGCCGATATCCTCCAGTCGACCTAACGAACTACCTCACGTCCCTGGTAAGAATACAGTGTATTCGCCGGCGCACGCAAGCGATGAAACCCGAAACAGCCTCTGCCGATTCCGGCGGAGGCTGTTTCTCACTCTTATCGACGACTATCTGGCGCTACGCCTTGATGTCGACCGGGCCCATGCGGCGCAGTTTCTTGAGGGCGCGCAGCTCTATCTGGCGGACTCGCTCGCGAGTCACGGCGAACCGCTGTCCAACTTCCTCGAGCGTATGCGCATAGCCGTCGTCGAGGCCGAAGCGCATTCGGACAACGTCGCGCTCGCGCGGGGTTAACTTATCGAGGACCGCGTCGAGCTGTTCGCGCCGGATCAGGTTCACGGCTGCGTCGGACGGCGACTGGTTCGCGTTGCTCTGGATGAAGTCCGCGAGCTGAGCGGAATCCTTCTCGCCAACCGGCGTCTCCAGCGAAAGCGGCTCCGACGCGATCCGCATGATCTCGTTGACGCGCTCGACCGGAACCTCCATCTCGGCCGCCAGTTCCTCCTGGGTGGGCTCGCGAGAGAGCTGCTGGCGAAGCAGGCCGGAAGTACGGACGAGCTTGTGGATCGTCTCGGCGACATAGACCGGGATCCGGATCGTGCGGCCCTGGTTGATGACGGCGCGCGCGATCGCCCGGCGGATCCACCACGTGGCGTACGTGCTGAACCGGTATCCCTTGGCGTAGTCGAACTTCTCCACCGCGCGGATCAGGCCGATGTTGCCTTCCTGTATCAGGTCGGCCAGACTGATGCCCGGGACGGAGTAGCGACGCGCGATGCTAACCACGAGGCGCAGGTTCGCCTCGGTCAAAATGTCCTTTGCCCGCTGATCGCCGTCGGCCACGCGGCGCGCCAGCTCGATCTCCTCGGCGGCGCTGAGAAGCTTCGTGCTCTTGGTCTTGCGCATCCACATCTGCAGGGACTCGTCGCGAGGGTTCTCCTCGGCGGCGGAGTACGATGGATCCGGCGGCTCGTCCTCGACCAGGTTGTCCGCATCGCTGTCGACATCTTCCTCGGCCGCGACCGGCTCCAGCAACGGCGCCGCGACGTCATCGTCTCCCGTTGCCGCCAACGCCAGAAAGCGTACGGCATCGGGATCGTCCAGTCCGCTCGAGCTCAGCGCATCCTCGCCGCCAAAGCCGCGCTCGTCGACGCGGCTGTCTCCTGCAGATGCAGTTCGAGGCGCCCGCGCCGCGATCGGCTTTTCCATTAATCCTATGCTGCTCACCTTTGCTCTCCCTTACCCAACGTCAAGCGCACAAAAATTAACCACGACGCACTACACGCGGTTCCCAAATCATTATTGAGTGGCAGACCTTTCGACCACGCTAAGGTAGAACCAAAGTACGCGACCAGACATCCAAACCGAGGCGGACGAGCTTAGATTGCCGTGACGCAATGGTTCTA
>JBKQWH010000390.1:0-9108 GCA_052139635.1 Capsulimonadaceae bacterium | reverse complement strand
CTTCTTCTCCGCAGTTTGCTTGCGGCTATGCCGCGCTGTGAGGATCGGACCCCTGAATGCCGGTCCGGCGTTCCCATCTGCTGCATGAAGTCCGCACAAGCTTGACATTCGCATTTCCGGTGTGTATAATGTGGTCATTCTAAAGATAACCGTGGTTAATCCGTATGAACACGATGTCCGAGCATGAATCATGGCGGTCGATTAAATCGGAAGCGCTCGAGAATTACCTCAAGTGCATCTACCGGCTGAATGCCTCCGGAGTTGAGGCGAGCGTACAGGAAATTGCGCACCGGATCGTCGTGTCGTCGCCCGGCGTCAGCAAGATGCTCCGCCATCTCGCCAAACACCAGCTCATCGACTATCGTCCTTACCATCCGGTCAAGCTCACGGAGCTGGGTGAGCGCGTGGCGCTGGAGGTCATCCGGCACCATCGACTCCTCGAGTTGTACCTGACCGAGAGTCTGGGCTACGGTTGGGATCAGGTGCACGACGAGGCTGAGCGCCTGGAGCACCATATCAGCGAGGAGTTCGAGGACACCATCGAGCGGATGCTCGGGTACCCGCTGTTTGACCCGCACGGCGACCCGATCCCGACGCGCGACGGCAAAATGCCGGTGACGCCGACTGCCACGCTGGAATCCCAGGCGGATGGAGTCCGGCTTGTGGTGCGACGCGTTTCCGACGAGGACTCTGAGCTTCTGCGCTACCTCGGCGAGCGTGGCCTGCGCCCCGGCGCGGCTATTGAATTGATCGACCGCGAGCCGTTTGGCGGATCACTGCATGTGCTGGTCATGGAGCGGCACGAGCGGATCTCTCCGACGGCGGCCCGCAGCGTTTTTGTCGAGAGGGCGGACTAGCCCGGATTATTCATGTCCTATCGTAGGACAGGCGTCCCTGCCTGTCATCTGAGATGTTCGTGCATAAACCAGGCTTGTCAACGGATGCGGCGCGAGTGATCGCGAGGCGCCACGTGGAAATCGCAGCAAGGCAGGTATTTTCGAATTGATGGCAACGAGTGAATTAGCGGAAGATATCAACAACGCGCAATCGCAAGGATGGAAAGCGCCGATACGCATCCCGAGCCTTCCCGAAGTATATCGCACGATTCCGGTGCCGGCGAACGCCTCCACGTGGCGCAGGTTCCTCGCGTTTTTCGGGCCTGGCTACCTGATCGCGGTCGGCTATATGGACCCCGGCAACTGGGCCACGGATATCAGTGGAGGCTCGGTTTACAATTACGCCCTTCTCTCGGTTATCCTGCTGTCCAACTTCACGGCGATCTACTTGCAGGCCCTGGCTGCCAAGCTGGGAATTGTCACGGGTCGAGACCTGGCGCAGGCATGCCACGATGCGTACAGCAAGCCTCTCGGCATATTTCTGTGGCTCTCGGCCGAGATTGGGATCGTCGCCTGCGACATCGCGGAGGTGATCGGGGCGGGTATCGCGCTCAACCTGCTGTTTCACATCCCGCTGATCATCGGGTGTTCGCTGACCGCCCTCGACGTCCTGATCGTTCTGGCGCTCCAGGGGAAGGGCTTCCGCTATGTGGAAGCGCTCGTGATCACGTTGATCTTCACGATGATGGTGATCTTCGGCCTGGAGATGTGTTACTCGCATCCGGACTGGCACGCCGCGGCATGGGGCTTCATCCCGCAGGCAAAGATCGTTACCAACCCGGCCGAACTGTACATCGCGCTCGGCATCCTCGGCGCAACCGTGATGCCGCATAATCTGTACCTGCACTCGTCGATCGTGCAGACACGCCGGTACGGCCGAGCGGCCGATGACCTGAAGGGGGCGATCAAGTCCGCGTATACCGACAGTACGATCGCGCTGATGCTGGCGCTCTTTGTCAACGCCGCGATCCTCGTGCTTGCGGCGGCCGTATTCTTCCGGACGGGCCACCATGAGGTCGGGGACATCCAGAGCGCCTACAAGCTCCTGACCCCGCTCATGGGAGTGGGTATCGCTACTCCCCTGTTCGCGATCGCCCTGCTGGCGTCGGGCCAGAACTCGACCCTGACAGGCACTCTCGCCGGCCAGATTATCCTCGAGGGGTTCACGCGGTTCCGCATTCCGGCCTGGATGCGTCGCGCCATCTCGCGTCTACTGGCCATCATCCCGACCCTGATCGTTGTCGGTCATTACGGGATGAGCGGGACCGGACAGCTTCTGATCTTCAGTCAGGTCGTGCTCTCGGTCCAGCTCTCGTTCGCAGTCGTTCCGCTGGTGCAGTTTACGAGCGACAAGCAGAAGATGGGCCAATTCGTCAACGGCTGGGCCACTCAGGCGACTGGCTGGGCTCTGGCCGCAGTCATTTTCGGACTGAACTCGTACCTTGTCTACACCACGATTTGCCCGTCTGCAGCGCCGCATTAGCCGGGCTACGGGCCATTTACGTTACGCAGTACAGGAGAAATTGACCAGGATATGTGAAAAATGCGAGGTAGCCTCCCGGTGCGCCAACACCGAGAGGCTACGGAGGCGGGCAAGGTTGTGATCTCACCCAATTGCCGTCGAGATTATACCTGACACGCTCCTCCTCCTTCATCGCATCCACTGATGCGCGGGCACTTCCATGTCCTTCGCGACCATCCGTCCGTCTAGCGGACACGTCCACATTGCTCCGGGGGAGGCGCCCATGTCACAACACAATCGGATTATTCGCACGTCAACGTGCCGCAGGGCATTCACTCTGATTGAATTGCTCGTCGTTATCGCGATTATCTCGATAATCTCGGCGATCCTGTTTCCCGTGTTCGCGAGCGCCCGGCTTGCCGGAATGCGAACGATGGCATCCAGCAATATGTCCCAGATCGGCAACGCCATCCTGATGTATAACGAGGACAACGACGAACATTTCCCACGCACGCAGGAAACGCTGACCGCTGGAGAGCCTTCCTTCATCAGCTACTGGAGCGCCCACTACTACGAGGAATCGCTCAACGTCTACATCGACATGGGCAAGGGAGGCGTGACGTCCACCGGCCAGACCACCAATAAGGATACGGTCTGGTTCGATCCCGCGGACGTCGAACGTGTTCAGCCGGCCATGTGGGGGTCGTTCTGCAATAACGGGCTCGTGACCGGGACAATGCGTCAGTTGTCGCAGATTACCAGCCCCGGGCACACCATCGTGTCGACACTGAGAACGCCGGATTGGGAACATTTCGTCGATTGGTCATATGGTTATGAGCAGAGTCCGCCGAATTGCGCGGGAGACACCATCCCGAATCCGCTCCCGGTCAACAATCCGAACGACCCGTTCTGGTCCAGCAACTTCTTCGACATCTGCTTGAATCCATGGGGCGCCAACGAAAATCCGGGGGTTACGCCGATCGATGTATTCTACTGGAAGTACGGCCATGCCACTCCGCCGGCCGACCTCTTTCCGAATGCTCCCCACTCGGACAAAACAGACCTGAGCTTCTGGAGTAACGGGATCGACGGCCGCTACTTCGGGTCGATCCCCTGCTCCCATTTTGGCACGCAGCCCCCGATTCGCTACCGGACCGGGCAGCTCTACCTGTTTGTCGACGGGCATGTTTCGTTCATGCCGTTTGCCAATACTTACCTGGGGATCAACAACAACATGTGGAGCACTGACCAGAACACCCAGCTTTCCATGTACTGGCAGAACGGGCAGGGGACACCATAATGAGACGCTCCGTGAACCTGTTTGGGAATCCTCGTCCTGTCCGATCGCTGTTTTGTGGCGCGGTGGTCCTGCCGATCGCCGCGGTGGTGCTTGCCGGCTGCGGAACAGACGGCGCCGTTCCGCCCAGAGCGGCGCCGGTGGGAACTCCCGCCACACTGGCATCGGGTCATCCGGACGGCCCAACGGCTTCGCAGCCAAAGTAAGCCAGTTATCTCCTGCGGCGCACTTGACGGCGTCGACAACAGGAATTCCTACCAGCAATCGCGATGCAGGCCGGCCGTCGACGCCCGGCCTGCAATATCACATTCGAATGGAAAGGAGTCTGCAATGAGTGCAACCACGGCTAACACCGTATGGCCGATCATCAAGCGGACGCCCACTTACGCCCTCCTGGGTCTGGCCCTGGCCCGCCATCCCGCCATTCCACAACGGCATAAGCTGCTCCTGTACAGCGTGATTGTCTATCAGGTCTCGCCGCTGCATGTCGTGGTGACTCCGATCCCGATCGTTGGCCAGGTCGACTGCGTCGTCCTGCTGCTTCTGGCGATCCGGCAGATGGTTGCGCACTGTCCACCCGCCGTCTTGCGCTGCTGTCTGTTGCAGGTCAAGCTCGATCCGCTCCAGTTTGAGAGCGACATGGACGCCATCTTGAAGCTCGGGGGCGACACGCGGCGCCGCATCGAAACCGACGTCAAATTCGCCGGACGTGTTGTGCGCTTCCTGGGGTTGAGGAACCTTGCCAGATTGGTAGTCGCAACCGAGAAGCGGCGGAACAACCCGGCAAGTCGACGGGCTTGCGCACAGGTGGCCGTATCTAGCCGGTTGGCGGATACGCCGCAAGGAGTATGAGTGAAGGTCGTATTTGAGCATTTCCGGGCTTACGGTGTACGCCCGCGACACGCCGCATCGATGATGATCGCGCTTTTCGGGTTACTTCCCGGAGCGGGAATGGCGCAGCAGCCGGTGTTGAACGCACCTGTCACTCAGGTCGCGCGCGCTCCGGTGTTGCCGGAGCTGCCGCCTGTGCCGGTCGGACCTGCGACTCCCACTGCTGAACAGTGGAACTTACATTTCCAGAATACGGACATTGTGCAAGGGGATCACAGCTTTCCCGCCAAATACTCCGGCACGGACAGCTTGAGTAACAAGGGACAGGTTCAGGAAACCGTGACGGCGGACCTGTTTGGCGGGAAGCGGATATCGGGCGACTCGGAGGCCCATTTTGACCTCCTGATGTGGCAGGGCTACGGCCTGAGCGAGACCTACGGCGTCGAATCGTTCCCGAATGGCGACGCCTATAAAGCCGGCACATACACGCCCGATCTTAACTTCGCGCGCCTGTTTCTTCGTAAGACCATCGGTCTGGGCGGTCCGCGGGAGGACGTGGCCGACGACGAACTCACGCTTGCGGGCGCGCAGGATATCAAGAGGCTGACCATCACCGCCGGCCGGTTCAGCCCCCTGGACATTGTCGACAACAACGTCTATGCGTCCGACCCGCACACGCAGTTCATGAGCTGGGCGATGATGGGCAACCTCACGTACGATTACGGGCAGGATACGATCGGATACGCTACCGGATTTTCCCTCGATTACAATCAGCCGAAGTGGGCCTTGCGCTACGGTTGGAACATCATGCCGCGCAACAAGAATGGGTTTACGGGTGACGATCAGGCGCTCATGTATCCGCCCAGCGGGGCTTTTGGCCCGCTCCTGAAAGAGTGGGGGATGTACTCTGAGCTGGAGCGTCGTTACAGTGTCGGCGCGCATCCGGGAAAGATCCGGTTCATGACGTGGCTCGACGAAGCCGACATGGCGAATTACCGGGCGGCCGCCGCCAATCTGGAATCGAATCCGAATGACGTGGAAGGGGATATCGAGGCCGCGCGCGCCTTCCGCTACAAGTACGGCTTCGGGTTGAACTGGGAGCAGGAGATAGCGACGAATGTCGGTATGTTCTCCCGCCTGGGCTGGAACGACGGACTTGAAGAGACGTGGACCTATACCGATGTGAGCTCGTCGGCGTCGGTTGGGGTGAGTGTCGATGGCAATGCCTGGCGGCGGCCCGGTGACACGTTCGGCCTTGCCGGCGTCATCAGCGCGGCGTCGCCCGAGAATCAAAGGTTCCTGGAGGCAGGCGGCCTGGACATGCTCGACGGCGACGGAGCATTGACCTATGGCCCCGAGGAAGACCTGGAGACCTATTATGACCATCAAATCTGCAAGGGCGTCCATGCCGCGCTGGATTATCAGTATATCGAGAACCCGGCCTTCAACCGCGATCGTGGTCCCGTGTCGGTCTTCGGAGTCCGCTGTCATACGGAGTTGTAGACGAGGCGCGCGATGACAAAGATGCGGAAGCGGAAATCGCTCCATTCTCCGCTCGTGCCAATCATCCTGACACTGGCAATCGGATGGCTGCTCGTTTGTGCTGCCCGGCGTGCTCCCACCAGCCCGGCCGCCCGGGCCGAGATGTCCATCGGGTCGCTTTCCATGTCGCGCGGTCACCTGCGGCCCGCCTCTCCCCGAGGCCTCCGTCGATCCCCACCCAATTCTATTCGAGTCTCGCCGAGGCCTCCTGGACTTCAGATGTTTCAATATTCACCTGTCCCGAAGGCCAAGTGTCACTCCGTCTCCTAGCCCGCATTATTCATGTCCTATCGTGGGACAGGCCTCCGTGCCTGTCAACTGAGTTTTTCGCGAATTTCCAGGCTAGCGGGAACCGGGATTCTGAGCTTGGGTCTTTACGTTTCAATATCCACCTGTCCCGAAGGCCAAGTGTCACCTCATGAGCCTCCCCGGCCCAACCATAATTCTGCGTGTCGAGCGTGCTGCTTCTGGTAGCGCCCCAGGAACGTTTCTCGTACAGGTCCTGGTAGAACAGGTACTGCTGGGCCTAGCCGGCCATGGGGCCGAAGCGCTGACGGAGCGCGTCGCCGATCCGGGCGGTGACGCCAGGCGTCAGGGACTCGCCGGCGAGGTCGGGGCGATAGTAGGTCTCCACCATCCGGCGCACGTGCGTGTCGACCGGAATCGCCTCGTCGTGGTCGAGGGAAAAGAGGCAGACACAGTCCGCGATCTTGGCGCCGACCCCGGGCAGCACCATCAGGATAAGCCCAGGTGTGCGAACATTTTCGGCAAAAAGCACGTTGAAACCTCGTGCAACATTTTTCGACGTCCTCGGTCCAATCTCTATATATTAAGTCAATAATGGAGAACGATTCTTCGCGATGCGAACGACAGCCATATCACTCGCGATTCTGGGGTTAGTCTCAGTGATCCCGTTGGGATTGTTGGCCACATGGTACGAAGCCAGGCTGGGATTACGCGATTACACCCGCGCCGTCTACGAGGAGGTCCACGAGTATTCCCGTGCTCCGGGTTGTGATGTGTCGACGCATCGACAGAAGGTGAATATGAGCCTTCCGCCGTGCACTGATGTGCCGATGACCGTGGTCGACGTCACCACGCGACAAGTACCCGACCACGTTAACGTCAGCGGAGTCAGCACCGCGATTGATGTCACGATGCGTTATCCGTCGGGCAAACTTCAGAAGTTCTGGGACATGGATGAGGAGTTCACGAACCACGCCCGAGCCGGGGCAACCATTTTGCTTCAATACTGGGAGGGGCGACCGCAGGAACTTATTTCCGGCCAGGATATAAGCACTGAAGTGCATTTCTCCCCAGACCCAAAGTGGCACACGGACGAATACTATCCCAACATGCCTCCGAACGGGAACCATCACATGCAACGGGCCTCCTGCTGGCTGGTGGCAAGCGTCCTCATCTCGTTCATCGTGGTGAGTCTGTTGCGAGCCCGCTCTCGATGGGGGATACGATAGGGCGCGACACAAGAGGATTTCCACTTGACATCGGTTTTAGCGGGTTCAAAGTCTCTGGCGCTCGTCAACGGTCAGGCCTCAGTCCACCCCGGTCCGGTCGAGCTGCTTCTGGTAGCGCCCCAGGAACGTTTCTCGTAGACGTCCTGGCAGAACAGGTACTGCTGGGCCTAGCCGGCCATGGGGCCGAAGCGCTGACGGAGGGCGTCGCGGATCTGAATTCACTTCAACAGGAACACCACTTTGTCTGTCCAGTCCTCTTGACCGCGCGACCTCCAGAGACGGCAAAGCGCCCGTGCAAGCGATCCGACATCGCGTTGCGCGATGGTGCGCTGGTCCACGAGGATCACCCCGGCGTGAGAGATTCCGGATTCGGACAAGGTTCTTACGAGCGGTGTGATTGTCCGGAGATCGAATGTAACGAGCGTGTGCGAGAGCTCGGCGGCCCGCGTCAAGACAGCTTCGTCGCTGCATCCCAGGAAGGCTCCACTTTCCCACGCATGAAACGGCTGAACCGGCATGGCCGGCTCAAGTCTTGCGATGGCTACGGCAACACTCGGTGAGATGTTCTCGTCCAGAAGCAGGGTCAGCATGTTCAGGCGGTCTCCGACTCCGCGTGAAATGCTTTCGCTTGTGGAAGCATTCGCACCACAGCGTCCAGGTCGTACGCTTCGTCGTCATTGATGGCCGCGTCGATCTCAGCCGGGAAGGCAGCCGCGTAATTCATCGCCGCCTGTGCTCGCATCTCCGGCCATTCCAGGTGTTTCGCGGCGGCCGCTGTGTCTCCGCCAAACGAGCGTACGAGAGCGACAACTTCCCAGACCGCGAGGCGGCTGCCCTGAAGGTAGGCCTGGCGGCCAACCGGCGAGTCGCGGAACTCGATTAAGCCGAACTCCGCTCGTCGCAATGCCTCTTCGAGGAAGATGGAACCGGTTTCACTCGGTGACCGGCCCAGGCGTCGCGCGATGCGCTGCAGCCGGACAAACTGCTCGTCAGGCACACGCAAGCTCAGCACGTGGGACATATTTTCTCGCTCCCGCTGTAAGTGATAGCTACATTGTATACAGATACATGCACCATGTCAAGAGACATTGGTGTAAACATCCAAATCCCGTTCGAAACGGCCGGTATCAATCCGGCTCGGATCTCGTGAGTTGCTTCTGGTAGGCGCCCCAGGAAGTAATAGTTCGCGCTTGATGAGACTGTAATTGGAACCGAGGCCTCCGTCGATCCCCACCCAATTCTATTCGAGTCTCCCCGAGGCCTCCTGGTCTTCAGATGTTTCAATATCCACCTGTCCCGAAGGCCAAGTGTCACTGGATACATGGGGTGGTACATGAAGCGTGATGTGAAGTTTCAATATCCACCTGTCCCGAAGGCCAAGTGTCACGTTACATGCCGCCTACGACGCCCCCCTATCTGAGTTTCAATATCCACCTGTCCCGAAGGCCAAGTGTCACACGAATACCATACGCATCATTGGGGTACGTTGGTGTAGTTTCAATATCCACCTGTCCCGAAGGCCAAGTGTCACATTGATGGATGAACTGTACACCGTGGTAGTAACGGACGTTTCAATATCCACCTGTCCCGAAGGCCAAGTGTCAC
>JBKQWH010000389.1:0-5703 GCA_052139635.1 Capsulimonadaceae bacterium | reverse complement strand
GGGCGTCGGTCTCATACTCGACGTGCGCCGTGTTGATGGTAATGCCGCGCGCCTTCTCCTCCGGAGCCGCATCGATTTCCTCAAAGCGCTTGACCTGTGCCTTGCCGACCTTGGCGAGAACACTCGTGATCGCGGCTGTCAGCGACGTCTTGCCGTGGTCGACATGGCCGATCGTACCGATATTCACATGTGGTTTACTGCGGTCGAACTTCGCCTTACCCATCTGACTGTTGCTCCTTGAATAAAACTTCTTATCTTATTCCCAAATCGATCCATCCGCGGCAAATACCACAGACGCTGAAAGCTCCAATTACGACTGTTGCCGGGCAAGCGATTTGCCCTGGTTCTTGGCCATCAGTTCTTCCGCCACGTTGCGAGGAACCTCGGCATAGTGTGATGGCTCCATGGTGGACGAAGCCCGGCCCTGAGTCATCGAGCGCAGGCTCGTGACGTAGCCGAACATCTCCGCGAGCGGAACCTTCGCCCGAATGATCACCGTGCCCCCAAAGCTCTGCTCCTGACCCTCGATGAGACCACGCCGCGAGTTCAGGTCGCCGACAACGGCTCCCAGAAACTGATCCGGCGTCGTGACTTCGACAGTCATGATCGGCTCCTTGATGACGGGGGTGGCTCTGCGGCACGCCGCCTTGAAAGTCAATGACGCCGCCATCTTAAACGCCATCTCCGAAGAGTCCACTTCGTGGAACGATCCGTCGATAACGGTCACCTTAACGTCGACAATCGGGTATCCGGCCACGATTCCCGTGTCGAGCGCTTCCTTGACTCCGGCTTCGATCGGAGAGATGAACTCCTTCGGGATTGCGCCGCCAACAACCTTGCTGACGAACTCGAAACCGAGGCCGGCCTCGAGCGGCTCGACAACAAGCTCGCAGTCTCCGTACTGGCCCTTGCCGCCGGACTGGCGCTTATAGGGTTCGCGCGCCTTGGCCTGCGCCTTGACGGTCTCCTTATACGCTACCTGCGGGCGCCCCTGGTTCGATTCGACCTTGAACTCGCGACGCATGCGGTCCGTAATGATATCGAGGTGCAGCTCGCCCATGCCAGAGATAATGACCTGACCGGTTTCGGTGTCCGTACGCATCCGGAAGGTCGGATCTTCCGCCGACAATCGCTGCAGCGCCAGGCCCATCTTCTCCTGGTCGGCCTTGGTCTTTGGCTCAATGGCGATCGAGATAACCGGCTCCGGAAACGTAATCGACTCCAGCAGTACAGGACGCTTCTCGTCGGCCAGCGTGTCGCCGGTCGTCGTTAACTGAAGTCCAACGGCGGCCGCGATGTCTCCAGAATAGACTTCGTCGACCTCTTCTCGCTTGTTCGCGTGCATCCGGAGAATTCGCGAGATCCTCTCGCGCTTCCCCTTGTTCACGTTGTAGACGTAAGAGCCCTTCTGCAGCATTCCGGAGTACACGCGGAAGAAGGTCAGGTTCCCCACGTGCTGGTCATTCATGAGCTTGAAGGCCAGTGCCGCGAACGGTGCGGAATCCGACGGCTCTCGCGATGTCGGCTCGTCGGTCTCCGGATCGGTCGCCGGGACCGCGCCGACATCGAGCGGCGACGGCAAATAGTCGACTACCGCATCGAGCATCGGCTGTACGCCCTTGTTCTTGTACGCGCTGCCGCAAAGAATCGGGACGATCTTCATCTCGATCGTGCCCTTGCGAATCGCCGCCTTGATCTCGTCCTGCGTGATCGGCTGCTCCATCAGGAACTTCTCGATGAGGGCCTCATCGCACTCGGCGACCTTCTCCACCATCTTCGCATGATACTCGGCAGCCTTATCGACAAGGTCGGCGGGAATGTCGGTGACCGTCCAGTCCTTGCCGTCATCGTTCTTGTATAAGACCGCCTTCATGCGAATGAGATCAATAATGCCCTTAAACTCCGACTCGGCCCCGACCGGGATCTGGATCGCAACGGCGTTCGCGCCGAGCCGATCAACGATTGTTCCCATCGAGTAGTAGAAGTCGGCGCCGGTCCGGTCCATTTTGTTAATGAAGCACATCCGAGGAACGCGGTACTTCGTGGCCTGTCGCCAGACTGTCTCGGACTGCGGTTGAACCCCCGCAACTGCGTCGAACAACGCCACTACACCATCCAGAACGCGGAGCGAGCGCTCCACCTCAACCGTAAAGTCCACGTGTCCCGGCGTGTCAATGATGTTGATCCGATGATCGTTCCAAAAGCACGTTGTCGCAGCACTCGTAATCGTTATGCCGCGCTCCTGTTCCTGCTCCATTCAGTCCATTGTCGCTGCACCCTCATGGACCTCACCTATCTTATAAGTGCGGCCCGTGTAGTAGAGGATGCGCTCGGTTGTCGTCGTTTTACCGGCATCGATGTGGGCAGCGATGCCGATATTACGAGTATTTTCCAGAGAGTATTCGCGTGGCAAAGTGTTATTCCTCAGACCGGCACCGGCAGACCAAAGCCTGCCGGATCGGCCGATAATTCCCTTATCTGTATGTGCACTCGGTTCGACCCGAAGTACCCCCGCTCATCCCCTGAGAGTGCTGCTTTGGCGCTCTTCCTAGGCAGGAATCCGGCGGGTTAGAACCGATAGTGAGCAAACGCCTTGTTGGCGTCAGCCATTTTATGCTTATCGTCTCGCTGTCGAACAGCCGCTCCGGTATTGTTAGCCGCATCGGTGAGCTCGGACGACAGGCGATCGATCATGGTCTTGCCGCTGCGCTTGCGAGAAGCCCCGACAATCCAGCGAAGAGCCAGCGAAAGCTTGCGGTCCGCGCGGATCTCCATCGGGACCTGATAGGTCGCCCCTCCAACGCGCCGGGGCTTGACCTCCACCTGCGGCATGACGTTCTTGACCGCCTGCTCGAAAACTTCGATGCCCTTGCGACCGGTCTTCGATTCCACCTGTTCCAACGCCCGATAGAAGATCGTCTCGGCAATGCTCTTCTTGCCGTCGAGCATAATCCGGTTGACAAACCGGGTGACCAGACGGTTGTGATACACCGGGTCCGGCGTGATCGGCCTTCGTTTGGCAGGTCCTTTACGTGGCATTCGCTCTACTCCTCAAATCTTCACAGTGTTGGCGGCAACGGTGGCGCAGTCCGCGCGCCGGTACCGGCCGATAAGAAAGAAGGCTCGTGTCCGCAGCCTTCTTTCGATTACTGGCCATAACCTCGACGTACCCGGGACGGCCAAAGAGCCATCGCCAATGGAACGCGATTACTTCTTCTTTACCGCGCCCGCCTTCGGTCGCTTGGTACCGTACTTGGAGCGGCTGCTCTTTCGGTCCTTGGTCCCCTGCGTGTCCAGCGTGCCGCGCACGATATGGTAACGAACGCCCGGCAGATCCTTGACACGGCCGCCGCGAATCAGTACCACGCTGTGCTCCTGCAGGTTGTGGCCGATCCCCGGAATGTACGCCGTAACTTCCGTTCCAGGATTGTTTCGCCCAGAACTCGTCAACCGGACGCGGGCGATCTTGCGCAGGGCGGAATTCGGCTTCTTGGGCGACACGGTGCGCACCACAAGGCAAACTCCACGCTTTTGCGGGTTGCCCTTCATGGCCGGCGCCTTGCTCTTCTTGATAGTGCGCTTGCGGCCCTTGCGTACGAGTTGACTGATAGTCGGCATTGCGTCGGCAATCCTTTCGCGTAAACTTCTTCGCGTCAATAGAAATTCGAGTATCTCATGAGTTCACGCACAAAAACACCCCGCTTACCGCAAGGTTATTTCCGGCGGCACGGGGCATCCGTGTGTGGCAAGCGACGATTGTCGATCGAACCTTCCGGACCGGCACCGCGTTTCCTTAAATCGGTGCGCGTTCCGCTATTGCCCCCTCGCTAACTCATAAGTAACGCAGCCCGATTGGCTGCGTCCCCGAGACGAACCTCAATATTATACTGCCGGAGTCGAGCCATGTCAAGCCATTTGTGGGCTGCAGGAAAAATTGATTTCCGGTTTCCGAACCGATACGAGTTCTGCGAGTGCCATACCATAGCGCCGCCGGACGTCGATCGTCCGGCCCGATTCCCGCCGCCGGCCCCCCCGGCGGCGGGAATCGTTCGACTTCACCGCACGTCCGGCATAAAATCGGCGACCTTGATCGAAACGTTCGGCGCGAAGAGCGGCTCCTTGCTTTCCGCCGAACTTCCAGCCGGATGCCTGAACTTGTCGAAGCAACACGTGCACTACGACCGTACCGGCAGAAAGTCGGATACCGCGATCTCGACCTTCGGTGCGAAGAGCGGTGCGATGGCGTCGCCTGACATAAAGACGAGGCGCTCCGCGTAGCCGGCGCCGGAGGGTTGCCGGTAGACTTCCACCTGGCGATCCTTCGGATTGATAATCCAATACTCCGGAATACCCACCTTGGCGTAGGCTAGGAACTTACTCCGGCGATCAGATGCCAGCGACGTAAAGGATATCTCTACCACAAGGGGAATATCCGACGGAGCCATACCCCGAGTTTCCAGTTCGTCGAACGATAATCGCGCAACAACAATGTCCGCCTGTGGCCAATAATCGCTTGCAATTCGAATTGGGGCCTCCTGTAAGATACGATACTCCGCGCCGAAAGCACTTCGCAAAAGTCCCAATACTTCCATCAAACGCCCGGTCGTTGCCAGATGCCCATCGCCGATCGGCGTCAATGCCACCACCTCCCCATCGATGAGTTCGACCCGTTCCTCGCGAGTCAGTATCCCTGCCTCCGCCATGGCGAGCACATCGTCGCACGTCCACCGCCAGGGCCTTCGCAAGCCCTTGACGTAGACGATCCCGTCGATAAGCTCGTCGCCCTCTCCGAGGATGCCGATCTCACGCATCCGTCTATGTTCATCGACACTGAACCGGCGCACGGACGGGCCAACCACCGGTCGCAGGTCGCGTTCGAGAAGTGCCATATCCCCAGACCTCCGGACTGTCGCTCGTCACATTCTACCACGTGGCATTACAGTGCACTCGCAACCGTGTTAGTATCCGCGAAGGCGGATGTCGTCGTATGGCCGCGGTTTCAACCGCCGGGTTCTTGCGCCGTGCTGTTGATGCACTAAAACGACTGCAGGACGGCGTCCATGGACGCCGTCCTGCAGTTCAGTTGTCAATGGAGCGATCCGGTCTTAGATCGCGCTGTCCGAGTCGCTGTCGATCGTGGGCGCGTCGTCGAGGGCCTCCCGCTCGGCGAGCAGAGACAGGCTCTCGACATCGGTGCCCGTCGCGGCACGAACTACGGCCAGGTCTTCCTCACTCAGCGAGGGCTCCGCCTCCAGTACGGCAGCGCCGCCGCGGCCGTTCCGCGGATGCGCAAACCGGCCCCCGGAATTGATCCCCTCCAGATGCGGCTCCAGGTTGCGATACTGCGGCAGCCCCGTGCCGGCCGGGATCAATCGGCCGATGATGACGTTCTCCTTCAACCCGATCAGCGAGTCCTTCTTCCCGCGGACCGCCGCCTCCGTCAGGACGCGCGTCGTCTTCTGGAAGCTCGCCGCCGAGAGGAACGAATCGGTCGCAAGACTCGCCTCGGTGATGCCCAGCAAGAGCCAATCGGCTGTCGCCTCCGTCCCCGGCGGATCTTTCTCACGGATCGCGCGATTCGAGTCCTCGAACTCGAACTTGTCCACCACCTGTCCGGGCAGGAAGTCGCTGTCCCCGGACGTCTTGATCTTGCGCTTCCGCAGCATCTGCCGCGCGATCACCTCGATATGCTTGTCGTTGATG
>JBKQWH010000388.1:0-4948 GCA_052139635.1 Capsulimonadaceae bacterium | reverse complement strand
CCGGTTCGCTTTTGACCTCAATCCTGCGAGCTGAGCGCGGTCAGGTCCTCAACTCCGGCCATATCCGCCAACATCTGGGTGTAAATGATCAGGTTCGCTTGCAGTTCCGAAAGGAGCTGGCGGAACTGCAAGCGAACCTGATCATTTACACCCAGATGTTGGCGGATATGGCCGGAGTTGAGGACCTGACCGCGCTCAGCTCGCAGGATTGAGGTCAAAAGCGAACCGGTGTTAACGGACGTTGCCGTCCGGCTGAGGTCTCTTGCCGGGGCTCCGCTGCACGTCACCCGCTGGTTACGCAACCAACGTTCTAACTATGAAAGACAATCACCACATGGATTCGGATTTTTGGCGCGACCGGCCGACGTTCGTGACCGGCGCGACGGGACTGGTCGGAAGCTGGCTGGTCAAGCGTCTGAGGGCGGCCGGGGCCGACGTCGTCTGCCTCGTGCGCGACTGGGTGCCAGGGAGCGAAATCGTGCGCTCGGGGGACCTCGAGGCGGTAAAAGTCGTGCGCGGCGATGTTTGTGACCAGACCCTGCTCGAAAGAGCTCTCGGCGAGCACGAGATCGACACAGTCATCCATCTCGCCGCCCAGACAATCGTCGGCATCGCAAACCGCAACCCGGCGGGCACCTTCGAGACCAATATCCGGGGCACGTGGGCTCTCCTCGAGGCCTGCCGGCGCAGCCCTCTCGTCAAACAGATCGTGGTTGCGTCGTCGGACAAGGCCTACGGTGACCAGGAGATCCTCCCCTACTCGGAGGACACGCCCCTGCAGGGCAGACACCCGTACGATGTCAGCAAGAGCTGCGCCGACCTGATCGCGCACACCTATGCGCATAGCTACGGCCTGCCAGTAGTCATCACGCGCTGCGGCAACTTCTACGGCGGCGGTGACCTGAACTGGAACCGCATCGTTCCGGGCACCATCCGCTCGATCGTGCGCGGCACGCGGCCTGTGATCCGATCCGACGGGCAGTTTGTGCGCGACTACTTCTATGTTGAGGACGGCGCCGCGGCCTACATGCTACTGGCCGAGAAGCTGGCCGAGGCGCCCGCCCTGCGCGGTGAGGCGTTCAATTTCTCGAACGAGATCCAGGTGACTGTGCTCGAACTCGTGGATCGCATACGGCGCGCCATGGGCACGGATCTCGTGCCAGACGTACGTAACGAGGCCAGCAACGAGATCCGTCATCAATACCTGAGCGCAGGCAAGGCGCGTGACCGCCTCGCCTGGGAGCCTCTCTTCACCCTCGAAACGGGACTGGAGCGGACTATTTCCTGGTATAAGGAGTATCTGGCGTGAGCAGTCGAGCCGATGCACTGCGTGAGCAGATCAAGGATCTGGTCGCCGAGTATTACACCGAGGCCTTCGGAGCGCCGGAGTTCGTGCCGGGCAAATCGTCGGTACCGATCTCCGGACGCGTCTTCGACGCCGACGAAATCCAGCACCTGGTCGACGCTTCCCTCGATTTCTGGCTGACGACCGGCCGTTTTGCCGCCGAGTTCGAGCACCAATTCGCGCGGCTGTTTGGTGTCCGCAAGGCGATTCTGGTTAACTCCGGCTCTTCCGCCAACCTGGTCGCCTTGAGCGCGCTGACCTCCGAGCGGCTCGGCAGCCGCCGGCTTGTCCCCGGCGATGAGGTCATCACCGTCGCCACCGGATTCCCGACGACGGTCAACCCGATCGTGCAGAATCGGCTCGTGCCGGTCTTCGTCGACGTCCACGTGCCGAGCTACAACGTCGATGTGACCCAGCTCGAGGCGGCCGTCTCGGACCGCACCCGCGCCGTGATGATCGCGCATACTCTCGGAAATCCCTTCGACCTCGGGGTCGTTACTGACTTTGTCAAGAAGCACGACCTGTGGCTGATCGAGGACTGCTGCGATGCGGTTGGCGCCACCTACGGCGGGCGAAGCGTCGGCACATTCGGTGACTTTGCCACCACCAGCTTTTACCCGGCCCATCATATCACCATGGGCGAGGGTGGGGCGGTGCTCACGGACAAGCCGGTTCTCAAGGTGCTCGCCGAATCTTTCCGCGACTGGGGACGGGACTGCTACTGCGAGCCCGGCAAGGACAACACCTGCGGCAAGCGCTTCGAGTGGCAGCTCGGCGATCTGCCCTTTGGCTACGACCACAAGTACACATACTCGCACATCGGCTATAATCTGAAGGCCACCGACATGCAGGCCGCGGTGGGGGTCGCCCAGCTTAAAAAGCTTCCCGGATTCATCGCGGCTCGGAACCGCAATTTCGCGTGGCTGCTCGAGGGACTTCGCGGGCTCGAGGAGCACCTCATCCTGCCCGAGGCCACGCCCGGCTCCGAGCCGAGCTGGTTCGGGTTCCCTTTATCGGTCCGGCCCGGCGGTGCACTGACCCGCGAGAAGCTGGTGAAGCACCTCGAATACCGCAAAATCGCCACCCGACAGATCTTCGCCGGCAATCTCGTGCGGCAGCCGGCATACCGTCCCATCGACTTTCGCCGGATCGGCCCGCTCTCACAGGCGGACTTCGTGATGGACCATAGTCTCTGGATCGGTGTGTACCCCGGGCTCACGCCAGCCCATATCGATTACATGGTCGCCCAGGTCAGGGAGGCATGTGCCGGCCCCGCCCACTCCATGGGGAGCCCGGCGGGAGCGTGGGGCTAACCGGAGCCCCGCACATCAACGTTCGCGGATCGAATCGTGTTGCCACACTCGATTGCGAAGTTCTTGGCCTTGTTCGATTTTAGAGTCGAATAACGCACGCAAACACTCCGCTGCAACCCCGTTCGGGGACGGCCGGCTCGATAGGTCACTCATTATTCTGAACGACTTAGTTCGCGCCTCATATAGCGTCATGTTTCCAGGACCGCCGATTGTGCCTCAAAACATGGCATTGAGAGCAACTGATCGTGTCGATTTTCAATCAGTGGCCATATTTTGCAGTTAGTAAGCGCTTTTCACGTACGCATGCCGATGCGCCGCCGTTTCCGTCGTGAAAAGCGATAGTTTATCGTTGAATAAATTATTACTCGTTGACAAATGGGGGATATTGTTGTATCATTGCTTCCGAGGGCGAGTCATTCCTGATGGGAATGTGACTTGCACGCCGTGCGGGCAGTGAGTAATTGTAACCAGGCATATAATATGGATGCATTGCTACACTTGCTGGACAGACACACGGGACGTTTAGCTTGATCAACTGCGGGAAGAGCCTTCTGTAGCTCTTCAAGCGATCAGGGGCTCACATTTTCGTTTCTATAAGCCCCCATTGCAAGACAGGGTGCGTGTGCGGCGAGGAGTACTCGACTGCCGCTCGATCTTCAAGTGTCGGGCGTCAATTGCGCCGTCCGCCAGGACCTCCGCATCCTTTGGCCGCGTATGCGGCAGTGTGTACCGTGGACGAGAATCGGCGAAGGCAGTAAAGCTCAATTGGCTTAACTCCCTTCTCCCAGGCAACGGAAGACGCGGCCGGTGGCCGCCACGATATTCGGGCAGCAATTTCGCTGCTAGTTTTGGGAGTACACAATGAAACTTTGGACAACGTTAGTTCTACTCGCGATGATGCTCCTGGTTGCGGCAATGGGCTCGACCAGAGCGAACGCGACGCCGGCGCCGCCGGCATCTCCTCGGATCATAATCGATCTCTCACAGGGAGTGCCCAATTTCGTTGGGACTTCGGGTGGGACCAATGTGCCGCAAAGCCAGTGGTGGTATGAGAACAATATGGACTCCGTCCCCACTTCCTCGAGCTTCGCGGCCACCAGTTATGTCGAAACCGCGGCTCCCGCCGCCGACCTTGGACCCTCTTGTGGTGAAAACGACACCAATCCCAACTGGTCGCAAGTGGGCGTTCCGAACGATGCGAATATTTGGCGCACGTTCATCAATCAGGCATCGGGCGGCGGCCAGGGAAGTGTTTGCGGACAGAACAACTGTTATCGTTTGCACTTCACGGTTGCTTCGGCGTATGCAAACGACAAGGTCATGGTCGAGCTCGAGGGTGCGCATACCGCCTGTCAGGTTTACATCAACGGCACGCTCCTCACCGGCATCAGCGGGATCGCTGGTGATGCTCAGTCGACGCACGTGAATGGGTTCATTCCTGTGATCGTCGACCTCACGCCCTACCTTACATGCAATGGCACTACGGAGAATGTCCTCGCGATTAGCGTTTCCAGGGGCAACACGTGGTTTGAAGATCCTACCTACCCCGAGGTCTTTCGCTTTGGTCAGGCCATGGCCGGATTGTTCCGGCCCGTCAAGATGTTCATTACCAGTAAGACGTATGTCCCGCAAAACGTATACTCCAATCAGCAAACCTGGGGAACCTACGTCGCAACGGTGTCCGAAGTTCCTTCAACAACCGATACAGCGCAAGCGGCCTCGGCTGTCATTCAGGTTGAGAACAACGTCATCAATGCGACGTCGGCTGCCGAGACAGTAGTCGTGACCAATCAGATCGTGGATGAGAATGGAAATGTCGTTGCTACCGGGGCGCAGCAAAGTCAGTCGGTCGGCGCGGGAAACTTGCCGACGTCTGCAACTGGCATGTTCAGCCAGCAGATCACGATGACGAATCCCATATTATGGTATCCCAACAATTCTCCATACGGTACGCCGTATCTGTACACGGTCAACACCGTCGTCACCGTCAATGGCACGACGGTTGATGTTGCGCAGACTCCCCTCGGTGTCCGAACGATCACGTGGAATACGGACTATCCGATCATCAACGGTTATGCGATGAATCTGTGGGGCGGCTCTGGCCGCTATGATTATCCGGGGTTGGGCTCCTCCGTTCCGGAAGAACAGCAGTTCCGCGACCTCTCGCTGCTGGCCGCCGAGGGCGGGAATATCTACCGTCCGGGCCACGCGACCTCCAGCGAGGAATTCGTGAACGCGGCCGATCAATACGGCGTCTTTATCGACCAGCCGAGCGGCGACAATGAAGAGG
>JBKQWH010000387.1:0-28720 GCA_052139635.1 Capsulimonadaceae bacterium | reverse complement strand
CTGAGAGGTTCGTGAATAGTCCGGGCTCGCCTGCATTATTCATGTCTTATCGTGGGACAGGCGTCCCTGCCTGTCCTCTTCGGTTTCCACGTTTTCAAATGCGTGGCTGTAAGGCGATGCGCCGACGGTCCTGTGGACCGGAGGAACATAGCGCGGCGTAGCCGCAAGAAACTGCTAAGTCGCGATTCCTCTTTCGTCCGGAGGCGTTCTCCATGGCAGCCCACGAATTCATTCGTGGGTCGATTTGGTTGCCGCCCGCGACGATTTTCACGATTAGTATCACAGAAGGAAAGAGACAGGCGTGGCTAAAATTCCCATTACAATAGACTATAGTTATCTGGCGCCGGAGGTTGTTCTCGATCACGTGACCTCCTGGCAGGACCAGGTGGATCTGGCCGCCGAGAAGGTGACTTCGGGCGGAGGGCTGGGGGAAGACTTCCTCGGTTGGGTGGATCCCGCCGTTATCGTCGGCGACGACGAAATCTCAGCCATTAAGCTGCTGGCGGAACAGATCCGCGAGAGCTCGGATGCTCTTGTGTCGATCGGCATCGGCGGCTCCTACCTCGGCGCCCGCGCGGTCATCGAGGCGCTCGGCAAGGGCGACGGGCCCGACATCCTCTACGCCGGCAACTCGCTCTCCGCCCATGAGCACGCACGACTGATCGCAAAGCTGGAAGGCACGCGATTCTCGATCAATGCCATTTCCAAGTCGGGGACCACGACCGAGCCGGCCGTGGCATTTCGCATTTTCCGCGACTTGCTGACAAAACAGGTTGGTCGCGATGAGGCCCGCCGGAGAATCGTCGCGACAACCGACGCGCGTCGCGGCGCCCTTCGCAAGTTCGCCGATCAGGAAGGATACGCGACCCTCAAGATCGCCGACGACGTCGGCGGCCGCTACTCTGTCCTCAGCCCGGTCGGCCTCCTGCCGATTGCCGTGGCCGGCATCGACATCGACGCCCTTCTGGCCGGTGCCCGGGATGTCGCCGAGGCGAGCGAGGATACCGACATCACCCGGAATCCCGTCCACTTCTACGCGGCGGCCCGCAATATCCTCTACCGCCAGGGCTATTCCGTCGAGATATTCGCCTCCTTCGAGCCGCGACTCCACTACGTGGCCGAGTGGTGGAAGCAGCTTTACGGTGAGAGCGAGGGCAAGAACCATATGTCCCTGTTCCCGGCGGCGGTCGAGTTCACTACCGACTTGCATTCGATGGGCCAGTGGATCCAGGAGGGCCGCCGCAACATTGTCGAGACCTTCGTGATCCTCGACGGCGGCGAGCCCGATGTTCCGATCCCGCCCGCCGACAGCGACCTCGACGAGCTTGGCTATCTGGCCGGCAAGACAATGCATGAGGTGAATGAAGCGGCCTATAAGGCGACCGCCCTGGCCCACCGCGACGGGGGCGTTCCGAGCAGCACAATCCACCTCAAGAAGCTCGACGCGTACACGCTTGGCGCGCTCATCTACTTCTACGAGCGGGCCTGTGCGGTTTCCGGCTACCTTCTCGGCATCAATCCCTTCGACCAGCCCGGAGTCGAGGCCTACAAGAAGAACATGTTCGCCCTTCTCGGCAAGCCGAAGTTCGAACAGGCCACCCACGATGTCCGAGCCCGCCTCTCGGCGCAAAAGAAGGGCGCCACAGTCTCGTTCGCGGCCCAGGAATAGGCCCCTACCTGAGTCGAAACCGTCCATCGGCCCGCTCCTTAACAACAACGAGCGGGCCGATCTTACTGTCCGCAAGGCCGAACGGAGTCCTCACTTGCCCCGCGACAACGTGGGCGGGGCAGGCTGTTTCGGTCCTATTCTCTCCCCATCTTATCAACAAACGGCATTCGGCGTGTATCCTTCAGTCGGCCGGTCCCAGCCTGTCGCTCAGAGTCCATGAGAGCGGGAAACGCTGACATACGCGGGGCGTTGTTCGTTTGACGGCCTCGGCATGACGATAATGACCACATCCTGATCGAGCTTGGTCAAGATATGCATCAGGCGGTCCGAAGAGAAGCCGCTGATTTTCCCATTCAGAAGTTGGGAGATTTTCGACTGGTCAATCCCAGTCAATCTCGCTAACTCTTTTTGTGTTATCTTACGTTCTTTAATTGCTGCACTGATCGCGCGAACCAGCTTGGACTTTGCCAGCAGCTCGTCCGCGTCGGGAAGCCCCAGGTCGGCAAAGACATTGTCGCTTCCTCGTTCAATCATGACCTGCTCTGTTGTCGTTGCCATTGCCTATGCTCCTCTTCTGCGGCTGCTAACCTGTTCTCGATCAGATCGATATCCTTCTGTGCCGTCGCTATGCCAGATTTCGACTTCTTTTCGAAGCAATGAAGCACATAAACTGCGTCTTCAAAGCGGACGGTGTAGACGGCACGGTAAGCCACCCTGTCCTCGCTCAGGACAATTTCCAGTACGCTCGCACCACCGAATCCCTTGAGGGGTTTAGCATTGGGTGGTTTCTCTCCACATTGTGCCAGATAGAGCGCGTGGCCTACGTCCCGTATCGTCGCCGATGGGAATTCCAAGAGATCTCTTTTGCTCGACGAAATCCAAACAAGCGGTTTTATGACATCCGCGATCATTATTCCAATTCTGGAATATTTTTGCCTTAATGTCAAGTAAATGATGTCCGGCATGGAAAGTCAGACCGACCCATAGTACTTTCGAAGGTGCCGAACAAAGAGACGCAGACGGAATCGCGTAACCGTTCGCAGCCGCGGTCGCAAGCGCCTGGCCGGTCCAAACCCAAAACGAGTTTCAGCAGAACGGGACCAACAAGATGGACGGCGGAGCCGCGTTCGATCTTGGACTCAAACTGCGAGCCGGCGTGGTCTACAACCATGGATTAGATATTAGCCTTGGATACGAGGCCCCTGGCTCCGTAAATGTGCACGGACAGGATAATAACCTTGCGGGCGTTGTTTTTTCAGTCGGCTATCGAGGGTGACGAACGGCGGATCGATTTGCCGTTCGCCCCGATCGGCGAGTGGACTGCCGTTATCTACAGATGGGGATTGAGGATACAATACAGCACCGGCCTGATGGATCACCCGATTTACATAAGAGATCCATCGCATATCAGGAGGTAAAATAATACAGAGACCCCTTGACACATTTATTACACCGTGATATTATAAAGCTACCGTGATAGATTGTGCTCCGATGATGGATGGACTATCTGCTTCAGTTGCTGTTCATGTCCCATTTCGTCGGTTGCTGGCCTTCATCCGCTTTCACCTAAATTTTCCGGTTGCCGGTATGTGAGCGCAAAATGGCGGTTGCCCTGGCGTCTAACCATACCATAGCCCGCAGATCGGGCTAGAGTCCGCGCTGGAGCGAAGCGACGGGGGTGGACATTACGCCCTCAGCCAGGAGTCGACGCGCCGCGTGTTGCGTCGTTCGCCCGTGTGTGGTCAGCATGTGCGGCGTGACCGCCGGGGACGATGACACCGTCATTGTAACGCGCGGATGAATGAGGGGGCAATCGAAAATGACGGATTTTGAGCGAAATAGCATCTGTCGTCACGGTTACGGACCGCGCCCCATGTCGCAGCGCGAGAGGATGGTGGGAGAGGGTCGGCAATCCGCTGACCTCAATTCGGTCTCCGGTCACACTTACTTGAACTCTCCTGTTTGAATTTGCTTGAAAGTGAGGAGGGTCGATACATGTATGAGTGTGGAGAAGAAGCCATTTGGATCGCGGGTCGCGCGCAGTGGCAGTGCTGGTCCATCTGCCGGCTTTTCATGCGGGGTAATTGACCCCGGTTTCACAGGCGGGCGTTCGACGTCCTGCCGGAAGGAGATTGCTCACGATATGTTTCGTAAGTCACTTATGGCGCTTAGCGTCGCGTTTATTCTATTCCCCTGCGGGACTGCATGCAAGGCGGATGACAGTCTTTCCGCCGGGTCGTGGACCGTCAGGTTGGGAGTGTTTGATCCATCGGATTCCCTGGTCAACGCTGCCGTTGGCGGTTCCTGGTTTCATTATGGCGTTGACTATACCCTCGCCTCGAAGTCCCCGACCAAGACTTTCGTCTACCTCGATGGCGACAGCAAGGGTGTGTCAGGAACCGATGAGAACGGTAATCCTACCTCATTCGCTGTTGCGACTGTCGGCTTCGGGATTGGAGTCAAGCAGGTATTGAGCCAGGACTCGACCCAATCGGTACAGCCGTATGTCGGAGCAGGTCTTGGGATCTATTCCAATGCCGGGGTTTCCCTTGGGACAGACCAGTACGGAAACGTGGACGAGGGTACGTCGACCAGTGACAATATTGGCTTTAAAATCCTTGGGGGTATCTTGTTCCAGTCTCATTTTAAGCTGGAAATTGCCTACGCGGATGCCGGCGATCTTGGCGGTGTCAGCATGGCCGGCACGAGCTTCGATCTTGGGTACGCGTTCTAACGTTAGGGCATAATCGGGGCAACAACCAGGGGATGGGGTTGCGTTTCTCAACCGCCGCAGCCGTAGCGACGTGAAGTTGCATGGGCTCATGACCTTCTTTGTACCGGCCGCGCCGGCCGGTAGCGCAAATCCATGCGCATTTCACCGCTCGATCTTAGTAGCACGATCACAAATCAAACAAGGGAGAAAGACATGAAGTTAGTTGGAAAGATCATTGGTTTTGTAGCGGCGTTGTGCCTCACGGCTGGCATCTCGTCCATGGCGAAGGCGGACGTTCCGGCCGGCACTTCGGTTCCGGTAACACTGCAGGATGAGTTGTTCTCTGGCGTGCAGCACGAGGGCGACGTAGTCCATTTCAAGACGACCTCCGACGTCTCCGTGAACGGCCAGGTGGTCATCCCGGCGGGTAGCGCCGTGGTCGGCAAGGTGTCGAACAGTCACAAAGCGGGTTGCTGTGGACAGCCCGGCCGGATCTCCTTCATGGCGGATCATGTCGTCCTGGCCGATGGCACCCAGATTCCGCTCCGCCACGACGAGTTGGACTTCCGCGGCGGTGACAACCGGGTTGGCAGCATTGTGCTGTGCTTCTTCCCCGGCGGCCTGTTCTGGCTTCTCATGAACGGCGGCAACGGCAAGGCGCACGTCGGACAGTCCTTCACATTCGTGACGGCTGCGGCCCCCGCACAGTAACCATCAAACTACTCACCACCAACTCCTCGGTCGCTTTGTCCCCGGGGAGTTGGTAGAACACAAAAACCTTTTGACGACGCTTGATCCAATCTATCGATCTTTTGTCTGGTAAATCACGTTGCGATGGGTTCTCGAGCAAACAGAGGATCACGTCTCAGGTTAACATCTATTCCCCGACTCCAATAAGAGATCATTTCCTTTCCAAAACGTGCTAGAATTCCAATGACCGTTAACCGTTAATGTGAATCGTAATTCCGACAGGCTTGAGGCACGCGAATATGGCTCAACGTCGCGGGCGGACGCGGACGAACATCGCACAAACGACTAAGGGCTCGACATTGCGTGGCCCGGGGCACAACGGCGTCGCCCGGGCGAGACTCACCAATACGTCCGCGGCTGCGTACCTGCCGCCCGCCCTCCTGACGGCCTTAACGGTTCTGGTCTTCGCTGCTTCGTGCCGGTACACGTTTGTCGGCTGGGACGATCCTGTCAACATAACCAGTAATCCGCACATCAACGGAACCGGGCCCATCGACATACGCTACTTTTGGACGCACACGTTCACGCACACGTACCGGCCGCTTATCTTTACGTACTGGGGGCTTGTGGCCGCCATTGCCGGAATGCCTTCGCCGGTTACCGATCCGGCCCTTGGCACGTACCAGGTGGATCCGCATATCTTCCACGCAGCCGGGCTGGTCTTGCACCTCGTCAACGCCGGACTTGTCTACTTCATACTTGTCCGCCTCGTTAAGATGCCCTGGGCGGCGTTTGCCGGGGCCGCTGTCTTTGCCATCCATCCCCTGCAGGTGGGATCGGTTGTCTGGATTACGGGCGCGAATGCCGCCTTGAACGGTCTGTTCACGCTGCTGACCATCGGGTGCTGGCTGAGGTTTGCGGAGCCCTGTCCGGAGGCGGAGGGGGTAAAGTCGGAGCCGGTCTTGCGCTTCGCGCACGGTTCGCCGCGCGTTTCGAGCCAGCTCACACGCGATCCATCCCGACCCGACTCTTCTCTGAGCGAGGCATTCACCACACCTGGGCAGGACCAGGAAGCGAACACCCCGTACGGGCCGTTCACCTGGTACGCGGCGGCAACGGTGACATTCGTACTGGCGCTGCTTACCTATCCGATGGCCGTTGCCATCCCGTTGATCGTTTTGGCCTTGGACCGGTGGTTTGGGCGCCGCCCGATACGGCAGGCGCTGGCCGCTCTGGCTCCCTGGTTTCTGCTCAGTATCGGGTGGGCCGCCTTTACCGCATCCGTCCGCGACATCGCGCAGGTGCCGATTCACAGCCCCATCGTCCTGAGGCCGTTCGTGGCCGGCGACGCGCTTGCGTTCTACCTGGAAAAGCTGGTGCTGCCGTGGGCGCTGGCGCCGGACTACGGCCGGACGCCCGATTACGTGACCCGGACCCACTACTGGGCCTACGCGACATGGCTCGTGCCGGTTGCGGTCGGGTGGGTCATCTGGCGTGTGCGGAAGCAGCAGCCGGGCATCGCCCTTGGCGCGGTGGTCTTTGGCGCGGCGCTCCTCCCCGTGCTCGGTCTGGTGACCAATGCGTTTCAAATGTACTCGACCGTCTCCGACCGCTACATGTACGTGGCGCTCTTCGGAGTCGCCATTGCCGTCGCCGCCGTGTTCCGTGCTTGCGTCGAATCGGCGCCCCGGCCGACGGTAGGGGTCACTTCGATCGTCCTCGTCTCTCTGGGTGCGCTGACAATCTGCCATGCGGCGGACTATCGAGACTGGCAAGCTCTGTACCGGCATACGATCGACGTCAACCCGCGCAGCGCGGTGTCCGCCTACAACATTGGCGTGGTCGATTATAAGATGGGGAACGACGACGAGGCCATTCGCTGGTTCCGCCGTGCGATCGCAGCACGTCCGGACTACGACGAGGCCTATAACGACCTGGGTGCTGCCCTGTCCGCGGAGGGCCGCTTCGACGACGCGATTGCCGCGGTTACGAAGGCAGTTGCGGTTTCGCCGCACGAAGCTCGCTGGCGGTACAGCCTGGGCGAGGTGGATATCGAGGCCGGCCGGCCTGCCGATGCGGTCAACCAGTTCACCGCCTGTCTGGCCCTGGATCGTCACTTACCCGGCGCTAAAGACCAGTTGATCCTTGCCTACAATCATCTGGGAGCAAGCCTGGTACAGCAACATAAACTGGACGCAGCCGTCGCGAACTGGCGCCAGGCCCTGACGGTTTCACCGGGAATCGCCATTTTGCACGACAACCTCGGCGCCGTCTACCTCATGCAACACGACCGAACCGATGCCGCGGCGCAGTTCCAAGCCGTGCTGTCCATCGCACCTGCCGATTCCACGGCCCGAGCCGGCCTCGCGGCCGCCGCGTCACGTTAATGCCCTGACCCGGCAAACCCGGAACCAGGAGAAGAAGAAAGGACGTTGTGAAACTTCTTAAATCCTGACTTTCCGTGTCTTCCGCAAGTTTTGCGCCCGCGGTTATGTCGGGTTGGTCCCACGCCGCTACGGTGTTCTCCATCGGGTACAATGGGGCATGCCTACCTTAATTAACGCGGTTGATGATAGCCGCCTTGCCAGTGTCGACGATCCCACGAACGCCGCCATTCTTGCCGTCTCGGAGGATAGTATCCAGGGTTTCGAGGCCGACCCGTTCGGCAAAATCGCCGAGCTGAGCGGCATGGACGTGGATACTGTCCTGCAGCGTATCCGCGCCATGCTCGAGGCCGGCACGGTCCGGCGTGTCCGTCAAACGCTCCTGGCGACGAGCCTTGCCGAGGGCGCCCTGATCGCCTGGCAGATCGCGCCGGAACGCCTGGATGCCGCTTTCGAGTTCATGTTCGACCAGGACCCCTTTTCGGGCCATGTCGTTGTTCGCTCGACCGACAGCGCCACGCCGGGCTCCAACTACCGGTTGTGGACCACACTCAAGGTTCCGCAGGGCTACTCCATCGAGAAGCACGCGGAGTTCCTCAAGGCACAGGTGGGGGCCGACCAGTACCGGCTGATGCCGGCCAAGAAGTTGTTCGCGCTCGGCGTCGGGCATATGCGACGCCGCGCGCTCGAGCCGGGAAGCAAGGCCGATGTCCCGGCCGAAGCCGTCAGCACCGAGAATGTGCTCCTCTCCGACCTCGATTGGCAGGTGCTCGTCTCCCTCAAGCGCGAGGTTGAGCCAAACGAAGTCCGGCGCGACCTCTGGGCAGTGCGCGCGGCCGAGGCCGGCCTGTCCGTCGACGAGTTTTGCCGCGTGGCTCGCTCTCTGAACGAGCGCAAGGTCATCGGCCGCTTCTCCACGTTCCTGGAGCATGTTAAGCCGGTTGCCGGCCACGACCGGGTTACCCGATATAATGGCCTCTTCCACTGGGCCGTCCCACCTGGCCGTGAGCTCGAAGCCGGCTGCCAGGTCGGCCGATTCCATATCCTCACCCACGCCTACTGGCGCGAGAGCGGACCGGAGTTCGGGAACGTCAGCATCATGGCGGTGGCTCACGGTACCGACAAGGACCTCGTATTGGCCCACAAGGCGGCCATCGACGCGCACCTGACCGATGTCGGCATTCCTGTCAGCTACACCAACGTCTTCTGGGGCGGGCGCAGCGAGATCAAGCCCAGCGAAATCGCCCCGCAAGCCTACGCCGCCTTCTGCCGCGAGCGCGGCATCGACCCGGAGTCGATGCTTGCCTAGAAGGATCGACATCGATGATATTGAATCGGCAAAATCATTCCAGTCAAGGTGATGTACATCGGCGGCGAGACAACGCTCCTGGGCATCGAATTGCTTCATAATCACCGATTGTCCGTGGACAGGGAGGACGGCGGCGAGGTGAGCATTGAGGAGATATAGCGTGTTGCTTCTGGGGAGCTGATGCGGAGAATCGGGGCAAGCGCGGGATCACTCGCGTCTGGTCCGAGATATCATGCAATCCGTTAATCAACGAAATCGCAGTTCAGACAACTCCGCACCCCCATCGACGCGGGCCTTTGCAATCTTCGTAAGCCTCTGTGCTCTGGCGCTCGCGTCGTGGCCTTATATGGCCGGCTATCTGGCGCATCGGTCGGGGCGCTATCTCTGGGCCGGCACCAGTGTCAGTGACTTTGCGGTGTATTTGGCCTGGATACGTGAGGCGAGGGATGGATTCTGGCGCGACCAGCACCTCTTTGCAGGCGGGCGCCCCGGGATGCCGATCAATCCGGTCTACTGGGTGCTCGGTGTAATCAGCCGCGCAACAGAGATATCGCCCACGGCCGCGTATCATGTTGGGCGAGTGCTCTGTGGGGCGCTTCTGCTGGCCGTACTCTGGCGGTTCGTGCGCATGGCGCTCCTCGATCCCCTCGAACGGCGGCTGGCTTTTCTCTTCCTCTGTTTCTCCTCGGGGTTCGGATGGCTGCTCGGGTTTCTCAGCCCGCACCAGCTCAGCATTGACATGTGGCAGCCGGAGGCGTTCACGTTCCTCTCGCTGTATACGTATCCGCATTTCTGCCTGTCGCTGGCGCTTCAGGTCGCGATTCTGGCACTCTTGCTGAAGTCCGACCTCACCGGTGATGCGCGGTACGCGGCCGGCGCCGGGCTATGTGGAGCGCTGCTCGCGGCCGAGCACGCCTACGACGTCGTCACCGTCGCGGCCATCTGGGCCGCCTATGCGATGTCTCCCCTCGCGGCCGGATGGCGGGCGAGCCCGCAGCAGTCGATGCGGAACCACCTGATCGCCGTGTTGCTGGCGTGTCCGGGCGTGCTCTATATCCTCGTCTCGCTCCGGCTGGACCGAGTCTTCGCGAGCCGCGATGTTGTCACACTGTCACTTCCGCTGCACACGATCCTGATCGGATACGGGGGACTGCTCCTGTTGGCCGTCTATGGAGCATGTCTCGTGCTGGCGTCGCTACGGGGTGCGGCTCGGACCGATGCCTCCTCTTCACCCTTTCCTTTAGGGGGCGGCGAGCCTGAGCGAGCCGGGATAGGTTCCCATATCCCGGCGAGATTCTTGCTCGTCGTCTGGTCAGTGGTCAATGTTGCGGTGAGCTACCTGCCGGTCGATTTTCAGCGCAAGATGCTGCAGGGAGAGCATGTCGCTCTCTCACTGCTGGCTGCGGTGGGAGCGGCGCAGCTTTTACGGCGCGTATTCCCTGCGGGTTCCTGGGATTCACTTCGCTGGCCGGAGATCGCGCTGGCTGCGTTTCTCTCGATCGGAAGTATTGTCTATCTCCAGCGCGACGTTCGCGACGTCCGGACCGGCGTTCAGCAGGGTATGTTCCGCCCGGCACTGTCGATGGACGAGTCCCGCGTTATGGCCTGGGTGGAACGCAACACCCCCGCACGTGCGGTTGTTCAACCCGTTCCCAGTGTGATCCGCGACAAACGAGGCCGCGATGTCGACGACCTCACTCTGTCTCTCCTAACACCCGGGCTGACTGGTCGCGCTGTGTACTACGCGCACTGGTCGGAGACGCCCGACTTCGCCGAGCGTCGACGGAATTTGGATGCCATTTTGCGCGCGGATACACCGGAAATCGACCGTACGAATCGGATCGAGCAGACCGGAATCTCGTATTGGATCGTCACTCCCGATGCCCGGACTCGAGGAGCCGCTCAACCGTTCGACTTCCGTTCGCCCAGCTTTCAAGCGGTGTTCCACTGCGCAGGCGCCTGCGTTTACCACTATGTGCCGCCCGATTATGCAAAAAAAGTCGAGAACACGCTTGACAAGAACGAGTGACGATCAGTATACTATCGAATAATCGTCGAGCATCAAGTTGGGCAGTTGCCCGCTTCCAGAGTCGGAACGCTCGACGGATTCGTTTATATGCGCCGTGTGCGGCGGCACACGCGAAGTACAAGCCAAAGAGGCCAACCCGACAATGCTGTCTTTACAAAAGACAGCATGGATTCGTGGTGGCCTCTTTTTGTGTGTGAGGTTGCCTTCTGTTAATCTTAGGAAACCAGAGTCGACCTCTTATGGAGCACTTGAAGGTTCTGATAGCCGAGGACGAGCCCATCACTCGTATGGATCTGCGCATCACGCTGCAGGATCTCGGTGTCGAGGTTCTTGGCGAGGCCGAGAACGGCAAGCAGGCGGTCGATCTGTCGCGCTCGCTACGTCCGGATCTGGTTATCATGGACATCATGATGCCACACATGGATGGGTTGGAAGCTGCCCGTCTCCTCCGGCAGGATCAGATTGCGCCGGTCATCCTCCTCACGGGATATGCCGACGAGGACATGATTCTCCAGGCCAACGATGCTGGTGTACAGGCCTATGTCCGCAAGCCGTTCCGGCGGGACGATATGATGCCGGCATTGACGATTGCTCTTGGGAGGTATCGCGAGAAGCGCGTTCTGGAGCGGGAGATCGAGGACCTGAAGGAAAAGATGGAGGCGCGCAAAATCGTTGGTCGCGCAAAGGCGTTGCTCATGGAGCGGCACAACCTGACGGAGCGCGAGGCGTTCCACCGCATCCAGATCAAGAGCCAGATGCTGCAAAAGCCGACGCATGAAATCGCTCGAGCGATTATCATGGCCAGTGAGCTCGGTGTGTAGCGAACGACCGGGAATGAGCCGGCATTATTCACCAATATGCGAGAGACGGGAACAGATTCCTTATTTTGAATATTGTGAATAATTGGGGTTGTGTCCGTTGCCGAGATAAAACGAGCAACATCTAATGATTAAACTGGGAGGATTTGTACTTGACAACACTGACTAAGGCAGGGTCGCTTGCGGCCGCTGCCTCGCTCGCCGCTTTGCTTACCGCGGTTGTACCGGCGTTTGCGCAGACCACTGCCGCTCCGGCCCCGGCGGCTCCCGCGGCGCCGGCGCCCGCCGCGCCCGCATCGCCGCCGCCGAACTATAATACTCAGTACACCGCGTTCTTCGACGGATACTATGCGTATCAGTTCAACAATCCGAAGACAGACAGCACGTACTACACGGGTGAGCCGGGGACAACCTACGCTCCAGCGTCTGTTCCTGGCACACTGGGCAACGGAGTCGTCCGTGCATATGACGACCGCCAGAACGCCCCGACTCTCGCGCTTGGTGAGGTCAACATCTTCCAGACTCCGAAGCCCGGCGGCATTGGATACAAGACCACTCTTGGCGCCGGCGACGTTGCGGACGTGAACGCGGCCGGAGCCCCCGGCAATCCCGCGCCGGAAACCGGTGAAGGGCGCTTTAAGAACGTTCTTCAGGCCTATGGCACCTGGTTGTTTGGCTCGAGTGGGGCCGGCCTCGACTTCGGCAAGTTCTACACGCCCATTGGTTATGAGGTGACGGAGAGTAACGGGAACATGAACGAAACTCACTCGATCCCGTTCGAGATGATCCCGTTCTACCACTTTGGCGTGCGGGCTTACACGCCAAGCTATAACGGTCTCGTTTTGACTGGTTATGTCGTCCAAGCCGTCTATAACTCGAGTGAAGCTGGAGTTCAGAACGACACGAATACACCGTCCTTTGTGGGAAACATTACGTGGACCGACCCCAAGGGTAAGTGGGTTGGCGTCTACAGCCTTGGTGTGGGCCTTAACAAGTACAACCTCGGGCTTGCGGGTTACGACCCGACCGAGAACGGCGTGGCCGTGAGCGACCTCGATCTGACGTACAATATCGACGCGAACCATACGATCGGATTCGACGGCACAAGTGCGGCGACCGTTCCGAAAAGCGAGCCCGCCGCGCAAACGGATTCCGCGGATGCCACCGACACCGGTCTGGCTCTCTACTATAAGCAGATCCTGACCCCCAAGACCGACTTCGCTCTTCGGTACTCGGACGGCACGTTCAAGGAGAGCAGCTTCGACAGTACTTCCTCCACCAGCCTCACCGCCTGGGAAGCTACAGGCACTTATGAGTACCACGAGACGTCCAACGTCACGACACGATTTGAGTATCAGCATGCAAATGCCAATCACCCCGAATTCGCCGACGATAACGATATCCTGAGCAAGAAGAGTCAGGACGTTGTCGAGGTCGCCGAACTCGTCAGCTTCTAACCCCCTCCGTCTTTTCGCCGCCCGGGCATCCTCGCCCGGGCGGCCGGAAGCCTTACTCGCCTCTCGACCGCGACGTGTCGCATCTTCCAGTGACGCGGCAAATGCATTTGTCGCTTCGGTTTGGGTATTGTCAATCGTGAATCGCCAACAATGAGGACGTTCCCACGTTGTCGAGCGACGGAATACGACGAACCCGGGCGGATTGGAACTTGACCACACCGACAAAGACAACGATGCTCGCGCTTGCCGCGCTTGCCATAACCATTCCTGCGTACGCCCAAACCACCGCGCCTGCCGGGGCTCCCACGGCAGCCGCGGCATCTCAGCCCAACGATAGCGTCCAGTATTCGGCCTTCTTCGACGGCTACTACGCGTTTCAGTTCAACAATCCGCGTGTGGACGGCCGCTACGAAGCCGCGCTGGCCGCGGAGCAACGTAACGCCTCAATTCCGCCGCAGGGCTCACCGGTTGCACTACCCGAGACACTGGGCAACACCATCGTTCGCGCCTACGACGACCGTCAGAACACGCCCACTCTGGCGCTCGCGGAGGTCAACATCTTCCAGGCTCCCAGGCTGGGCGGACTTGGCTTCAAGACGACCCTGGGCGGAGGCGACATCACCGACGTCAATGCAAGCGGCGCTCCCGGAAGTCCCGCGCGGGATACCGGCGAAGGACGCTTCAAGAACATTCTTCAGGCCTATGGAACGTGGTCGGTCGGGTCAACCGGGGCAGAACTCGACTTCGGCAAGTTCTACTCGCCGATCGGATACGAGGTCACCGAGAGCAACGGGAACTTCAACGAGACCCACTCGATTCCGTTCGAGATGGTTCCGTTTTACCACTTTGGCGTCCGGGCTAACACGCCGAGCTACGCCGGTATCGTACTCACCGGCTACGTCGTTCAGGCTATCTACAATACGTCAAAAGCCGGGGTTCAAAACGACAATGGGTCCGCCTCTGTCGTGGAAAGCGGCGCCTGGACCGACCCGAAGGGTCGCTGGGTCATCGTCGAGAGTGCCGGATTCGGCAAGAATAAGTTCAATCTCGATCCCGCGGCAGGATATGATTCCACAAGGAACGCGGTCACCGTTTCGGACACCGACCTGACCTGCAATCTCGACGCACGCCATGTACTTGGTCTCGACTATACCTACGCGACGACTAAACCGGACAGCAGCCCGACCCCGGATTCTTCCAGGGCAACAGACGATGGCGCTGCTCTTTACTACAAGCAGATCCTGAACCCGAGGAACGACTTCGCGGTACGGTTCTCAAACGGCACGTTTAAGACCGACGGATACACCGGCGGCGCCGTGAGTATCCCGTCGCTGGATCTCCATGTGTGGGAAGCTACGGCCACCTGCGAATTCCGCGAGACGTCCAATGTCACCATGCGCCTGGAATACCAGCACGCCAACGCCAACCTGCCGGAATTTGCAGACTCCAACGATATTCTAAGCAAGAAGAGCCAGGACGTTGTCGAGGTTGCGGAACTCGTTAGCTTTTAACCTTCCAGACGATAGGAACCTCTGCTGCGTGGATTTGGGGAGACCCTCCGGCCGATGCATGCCGGCCGGGTATCATGTTGTGGTACAAGCTCAAGTTGAGCGTGACACCCTTGCCGCGATACCACGCCGCGGGAACAGGAAGACCCGAGCGGCCTGTTGTTAGTGGCGAGCGACACGCCATCGGCGCGGGATTGAGGAAACATGATAACAGTTTGCAATCGGATTTACGTCAAGCCGGAGTATGCCGGGCAGTTCGAGGAGGCCTTTCGCAACCGCGCCGGGCTTGTCGATCGGATGCAGGGCTTCATTGCCAACCAGGTCCTGCGGCCGGTCAACGACGGCGATCCGTATATCGTTCAGACACTCTGGAACTCGCGCGCCGACTTCGAGGCCTGGATACGCTCCGACGAGTTTATGCAGGGACACGCCAAATCCGGAACGATGCCGCGCGATGCCTATAGCGCGCCGAACAAGCTCGAGGTGCACGAGGTTGTCCTCGATTCCTCGCGGCCGGACCTCGTGCCGGAAACGCCGGGCGGACCGTTTCAAATGCATTGATGGCAGATAGCGCGACCGTGGCAGGTCGCTATTGGTGAAAAATGGAGCTTCCCCTCTATCTCTACGAAGACATACTCCGCCGAGCGCTCGCGGAGGACATTGGCACGGGTGACATCACCACAACGCTTTGCGTGCCGGCGGGAGTCCCGGCTCGAGGCATGCTTCTCGCAAAGAGCGCGGGAGTGATTGCCGGGCTCGGCGTCGCCGCCGCGACGTTTCGGCTCCTCGACCCGGACGCCATCTTCGAGTCCATCGTGCAGGATGGCGCGGTCGTTACGGGCGACGTGACCGCAATCGCTCACGTGAGCGGCGATGCCCGCGCGCTGTTGTCGGCCGAGCGTGTGGCTCTCAATTTTATCCAGCGAATGTCCGGTGTCGCCACGATCACCAGCCGCCTCGTTGCGCTCACGGCAGGTTCGAAGGCGCGCATTGTCGACACACGCAAAACGACTCCCGGACTGCGTGTCCTGGAGAAGTACTCCGTGCGGGTGGGCGGGGGCCTCAATCATCGCTTCGGCTTATATGACAGTATCCTCGTCAAGGATAACCACATCCGCGTCGCCGGCGGCGTGCGGGCGGCCGTTCTCGCGGCCCGGGCCCAGGCTCCGCACACAATGCGTGTCGAGGTGGAGGTAACGTGTCCGGAGGAGATCGATGAGGGGCTCGAAGCACGGGCCGACACGCTTCTGCTTGACAACATGTCCGTCGACGAGCTTCGAATTGCCATCCAGCGAATCGGTGGGCGTGCCGTGACCGAGGCCTCGGGTGGAATGAGCGAGGCGACTGTTGCCGCCGTGGCCGCAACCGGTGTCGATATCATCAGCGTCGGCGCCCTCACGCATTCGGCCCCTGCCATGGATATCTCGCTGGACTTCACCGTATGACGACTGTGTTGGAATCTCGAATGCCGGACGGCTCCGCCTGGCGCCGTTACAACGTATGTACGTCCACCAACGACATGGCTCGTGCGTGGATCCTCGACAGTTCCTCCCCGGCTCTCGCGATGGCCGCGGTCAGTGCCGGGCTGCAGACGGCCGGGCGCGGTCGCCGGGGCCGCCGATGGCGGGCGGCAGCCGGGGATAACTTGCTGATGTCGATTGTGGACTATCCTCCGTATCCGTTTGCCGAATGCTGGCGTCTGGCGTTCGTGGCTGCTGTTGCGATTAACGACGCGCTTCGCACACTGGGAGTCGACGCCGCTGTTAAGTGGCCGAACGATATTCTGGTGGAGGGTGCTAAGGTCAGCGGAGTGCTCATCGAGGTTGTGCGACCGGCATGGACGTCTCATGGGCGGGCGCAGGCCCGGCCGGGCTCGATTGCGGACTGGGCCGCTGTCGTCGGAATCGGCGTCAACGTCAACCAGCTCCGGTTCGACGAGGCCGGTACCTTCGATACGCCGCCGACTTCACTCCGGCTGCTGCGCGATGAGGAGTACGACGTCGATGCCGTTGCCGAGGTCGTCCATGAGCGGTTCCATCACTGGGAAGCGCGCCATCGAACGGATGGATTTGGCGTGATCGCGGCGGCATGGAGAGATGGGATGGCCCCGCGGGCGCCGGTTCGGCACGGCGGCGAGACGGGAAGCCAGCGAGACCTGCGAGACGACGGCGCGGTCATTGTCGAACTCCCGAATGGAACTTTGACCGCCTGGAGATCGGTAGACGTAAGATAGGGCGCAGCATGGTGTATAATAACGGACAGTGTCGCTATACACGCCCACCGACCGCACGAGCCTGACTTCTACTTGATCAGAGTACATCAACAACACTCGGTCAAATCGGCGCAATGCTGGCAGCCCGGATCCAGCGATATTGCGCCGAAGTTCTGGTCGGGGTTGTTGATTAGCACATACCTACCGCTGGTCTCGGCCCACCGCTCTCAGATGGGGACGGGGCGCCTGGCACGGTTTAACAGTGTAAGGGACGACTAAGATGAGGTCTCGCTGGCTGAGCACCTTTACAATGATCGGTGCTGTGTTGATTGTTCTCGGTGTGATCGGCGTCGTCAAAGGCAATCAGTTTGTATTTGATCCCGGTCAAGAACGCGACTCCGCCGAGGCGTATTACTATCTCATCATGGGTGTGGTGATGATTGTCAACGGACTGGTGACTCCTCCCCCCGTCCCCGAGGATGCGGATGATACCGATGCGTCCCGGCGGAACGTGGACGGTGTTTCCACGGGACGCCGGCCCGACAGCAAGGGGACCGGCCGCATGGTAAAGGTGGTGGCGGAGAAGTCGCCCCGAGAGTAGATGAGAGGGACATGATTATCAAATGGCAGAAGTGATACGATGCAGCGAATGTGGGACCGTCTTCAAGGGAGTGCCTAGCTGGCTTGTAACGGCCAGGGTCAACTTCGCGTGTACCTCGTGCCCCAAGAAGGGCACCCGCGGCACCCTGACACGTTATGAGCCGGTCGTCGAGACTCGGTCTACAATCGACTTGGACACGGACCTGGACGATGTCGACATCGATGGGCTCGACGACGACGTCGATATCGACCTGGGCGACGATCTTGAAGCCCTGGGCGATGACAAGGACCTGTAACGCGTATTATCGATCGTTGTGGCTTTACGACGGGCGCGGATCACCGGATCCGCGCCCGTGCTGTCCCATGACAGCCCGCGAGTCCGTAGTGAAGTAAGTAGTCGGCATATCACGTTCGTCGCCACCTTTTGCGTTCTCACGCTGACCTGAGTTCATGCCGAAGATGGGGTGGGTCGCTTTCGAGCTAACCCATTCGCCCGAACAGGCGCCAGGGAGATTGTGGCTCTTCGGGGGCGGGGGGCGTCAGGTTGGTGAGGGCTTCTCGGAAGTCGTCGAGGGTGAGGACGCGGCGGGTGTCGGAGGCGTCGCCGACGGCTTCGGAGAGGCGGATCAGGGCCTGCAGGCCGGCTTCGTTGACGAGGGCCTTGATGTTGGCGCCGGAATAGCCCTCCGTCTGCACTGCCAGATCGTCGAGGCTGACGTCGTCGGCCATTTTGGCGGTACCGGTCGAGAGTGCGAACAGGGCGCGGCGGCCGGGTAGGTCGGGGAGGGGGATCTCGATCTCGCGGGAGAGGCGGCCGCCCCGAAGCAGGGCCGGATCGAGCATATCGCGCCGGTTTGTCGCCCCAACGACGAAGATCCTGCGATTGCGAGTCAGGCCGTCCATCTCGTGCAGGAACTGGTTGACCACCTTGTCGCTATACTGGTTGATTCCGCCAGTCCTCGACGGCAGCAGGGCGTCGATCTCGTCGAGGAAAATGATCGCCGGCGCCTTTGCCCGCGCCTCGTCGAACAGCCGCTTCACCGCTTTCTCGCTCTCGCCGAGCCACATCGAGTTGATCTCGGCGGGACTGGTCGCCAGGAAGTGACAGTGTGACTCGCTGGCGAGCACCCGGGCGATGGTTGTCTTGCCGGTGCCGGGCTGGCCGTACAGGAGCAGCCCCGTCGGTGGCTCGATCCCGAGATCGCGCGATAGTGTGGGGTTCTCGAGCAAGAGTTGCATCTGCTTTAGCTCGCGCTTGGTGCGCTCGGGGAGGACGACATCGTTCCAGGTCATCCCCGTGTTGGCGTATCGGCCGCCGGCCTGAGCTTGTGCGCGGCTCGCGGCGGCATCGAACGCCGCGGCGCGCTCGACGTAAGCCGGCTCGGCCGGCTGCAGCGCGGCCGCCTTCGCGGCCGAGTCGGCCGCCGCGGCGGTCTGCCCCAGGTACCGGTAGGAAAGCGCGATGGCATGATACGGCCGGGGATCGTCGGGCGCCGCTTCAGCGGCTCGCAACAGGAATTGCACAGACTGGCGGAAGTTCTCGCGATACTGGACGATCCAGGCGGTCTGTCCGATAACACGCGAGGCCGCCAGCACTCCAAGCCCGAGCAGTGACGACGCCAGATCGCCGATCGACGACCGGCTTTCCTTCTCTCGCAGCGAAGGCGGCATATAGCGCTCCGCCCGCTCCTGGTAGGTTATCCCGAGTTGGTACAGCCCTTCCACGTCGTCCGGAAACTTGGCCACGGCCGTCTCAAACGCGGTGATGGCGCCGGCATATTCCGCGCGTTCCCGAAACTGAAGGCCGGCCAGGTAGGCGGGATCTTCCACGATGCTGCTCATAAGCCGATTATACCCGCGTCATGGTTGCTGGCCGGCGGATGGTCGGATCAAGAGGCCGGCCCGTCGCCGTACTCGATGTCGCGGCGGCGCATGCGGCAGAACCAGGCGTGCCCGAAAACTATGCCGGAAACGCCGAGAACGATTCCTACGACGAGGCATTCTGCGCAGATGCGGTCTCCCAGCATGGCAGGGGAGATCAGGGACTGAGTTCTCGTATCGGCGACGGCCTGAACGATGAGGTTGGCCAGCACGACGCACAGTGTGCCCAGCAATGCCAGGGCGGCCGAAACTCCCACAAGCCACCGAAACCGCAATACGAGCGTCGCGAAGCCCGCGCCGCTTCCGATCGACGCGAGCAGAATCGCCACCGCGATGGACTCACGCCAGGCCCACTCCCGCAAGCAGGGCAGGGCGCCCAGTTGGGGCGCGGCGATCGACGCGAGGATCAGCGACACGGCAAAGACCACTCCGGCAAGATAGAAGCTTCCGGCGGCTCTTCCGGCGATCCGCGCCAGGAAGATCCCCTTGTCGGACAGGGGAGTTAACAGCAGCGCTCCCAGGCTTCCCTGCTGTCGATCGCGCAACAGGGCTCGTTCCGCGCCTGCTATCCCGGCCAGGATGAACGCGACGATCTGCAGGGCAGTGATGACATCGGCCGCCGCCATGCACGATTGTGCGAACGGGTGATAAGTTGCCGCCAGATCGGTCGCAACGCCGGTTACGACAACCAGTGCCGGAACCATGTTGGGCCCCATCCACAGGCACGCGAGGAGGAAGGCAACGGCGACAACGACAACAACAGTCGCAAGCATGAACGGATTGGCAAGACCGCCCTCGACAATTCCGCGCAGGAACACCGGATTGTCGGTTCGTCGTGCGATCCAGGCCGGCGCCGCCCCGCTCCAGCGCCGCAGCGGTTTGGGCGCGCCCGTGCTCTGCGCCGGGTTACGCAAATGCCCCCTGAGCCGGTCGATCACCGTGCCCAGGACATACGCCGCAATTCCGAAGACGATGGGGCCGGCGGCGGATTCGGCGTATGTCGGGACTGCGATTCCGTATTGCCCCGAGAAGAGCGACAGTGGCACTGTCGCGCAAGGAGCGGTTTGTATCCAGATCCAGAGCGGCGAGATTGCCGCGAGGAGCGATGCCGGCGGGATCAGTAGACATGCGAGGGGCAGCAGCAACAGCGCCGCGGTAAGTCCACCTACTATTGCGGCCGCCAGGTCGCCGCTCCCCCCTGCTGCCTCTGTGCCGGCGGCATTGGAAGCGGTAGGAAACAGGGCTGTTGCCGCCCGTTTGAGCCCCACTGCCGCCGTCAGTGAAACGACGCACGCCAGGCCGATTCGCGCTGCTATCTGACCGACCGGCGCCGCCCACGGGGACACTTCCCCCAGCAGGCACGCAATGAAGAAGAGGGCGGCGAATGGCACGGCGGCACGCAGGCTCAGCCGCATGACCCTGTGGAGCACGCGGTACAGAGGCCGCCGCGGACCCGGTTTGCCATGGGCGCCCATCGACAGCACGCGGGCGAACATGGCTGCAGGCAGCGGCATGGCGATCAGCAGGAGCAGCCCGGCGACACCCTCGGCGGTGGTTGTTCGGGCCGGAAGCACCAACCGCGCCAGATCGCCGCTGTACATCCAGGCGCGCCATGCGATTCCGATCGCGACCGTAAATGCGGCGATTCCCACCCATGACGCGAGTGTCGAGCCACGCCGGGCCGGTGCTCCGCGCTCGCGCGGCAGAGGACCGTCGGGTGGCAAGATCCCGGCGAGGTAGAGCACATTGGAAGCGCGCGTGACAAATCCGATCGCGAGAATCCAGACAACCGGGGCAACCCACAGATGGAATAACGGCAGCGGGCTGAACGCAAAGTCCGTCAGCGCCTCCGGTAAGGCGGGGAGGGCCATGATCAACGCGTACGGGCTGTTCAACCCCAACTGGTTGAAAAAGTGAATAGCCATCGCCATCACAGGTATCCCGGGTATTCGCGCGAGCCCGATCAGCCCGATGTAGGTCAGCATAAAAGGGGCGCCGGCCATCGTGTTGGCGGGGAACGGCCAGGGAATCGCCCGAGTCTGCATCCACCGCAGGGAGGGCTGCATGGGAGGCCGCATCAGCGGAGGTACCGTCAGACAGGCGAGCCAGATGATCAAGTAGAGCAACAGCACCGCGGACCAACTTCCTCCACCGAACACCACCAGCAGCGCATAGAGGGGCAGGGCGGTCAGATGCGGCATTGCGCGCCGCGCGGCAACCGACAGGGTGAGTGCCAGCGCCATCTCACCGCGGGTACACGGGATCCCCAGGAGGCCGTCGAGGGTCTGCGACTCGACTTCATCGCCAAGCACATGGTGCGTCGAGAGGTTCGCGCGATAGTAGACGGCGCCCAGGTGCAGTATGAAGACGAGGGTAAAGATCAGGATCGCCGGGGGGTACTGGATCGGCTGGCCTGAAGGAACCGCGTGGCGTGCCAGCGCGAATCCGCCTACCATGACGGCCGCGAGAAGCCCGAGAAGGAGGCCGAAGTAGATGTAAAGCCACGACCCCCGTACGGATCGACGCCTCTGACGTGTCAGGAAGGCGTTGTCGGCCAGCCAGAGCGGGAGACGGCTGCTCGATGCCGGCAACCCGATGTCCCGACCGATCTGGAGCATGAACCACACTGTTCGGCGCCACCAGCGCCGCAGACGTCGCAATGGACGGATCATACTGCACCCGATCTCCCAACCGGTGCATAATACCCGCTCGACGGCAAATTGCGAAGCGCAGACGGGCGTAATGTTAAGCGCCACGGGAAAGAGGAAGGAAAGATATAACCGCGGAAAGGACGGAATCCTGTCTTCGTGACCCGGACCGGCGCCGCGGGCACGCGAATGTCGGAGGTGAGCATCGCGCCGCTGACGTCGGACGAGCCCGGGCGTTAGCGGGTTGCCTGGTTAGGCTCTTCGTATGCCGCGCAGAGCAGGCCGAAGTAATGGTCGACCTCGTAGGAGAGGAACCGGGCGCGCAAGTCGACGATCCGGCGGACGCCGATCAGGGCGAGTGTCTGCCAGTAGGAATCGGGCAATCCGGACGTGATCCACTCTTCGTCCCAGGTGACAAGATCTTCGAGCGTGTCGTCTTGCACGGCGGCGGTCATCGCACGGTCAAACTCGATGGATGCCGGCGTATAACCGTAGGGTCCGTCGGCCGCGTGGCCGTGGCCCTGGTCGGCGCTGACAATCAGCGCGACTCGACGCCCCAGGTCCCCGGCCGCAATGGCAAGCGCCGCACCGAGATCGATCAGTTGGGTCCGGGACAAGCCCCGGCAGGGGCAGGCCACGGCCAGGGGGAGTTGAGCCTCCGGATCGAGGAGGCTCAGCGGAATGGTCGTCCCCCAATCGAGGGGAAAGGGCTCCTTGTCGCCCGTCGCGGCCAGTACGGCGGGGATCCCGCTGCCGGCCGCCTCGATGCACCACGCCTCGGACAGGGCGGGATCGAGGTCCGCACGCACGATCAGGTCGTCGACGGCGCCAACTCCAACCCGGCCGGATGCCACGGTGACAAGGCCCGGCACGTAGACGCCGTGCGGAGTGAGTACCGCCACGGCATCCGGTTTTGCTGCGCGGAGAGCCTCGCGCAGAACCTCCATCGCCGCCCGCGTCGACGGCACCGGAGAATCCCGTTGCGGTGATACCAGCAAATGGCCGCTATGCGGTGCGATGCAGGCGAACACTACGGACATTAGCCCGCCTGATTCATCGATCGGATTCGAATTCCACCCATTTGTAATCTTCTCTCTTGCGAACTGTCCGTGTTACACGATCATTTTCTCGGTCTTCGGGTCGAACAGGTGCGTTTTCGAGATATCGAAAACAACGTCGAAGGCCTCGCCGACCTTTGCGCGCGACTCGCCGTCGGGGGTAGCGACAAGCGGGATGTTGCCCGCCAGCAGGTTCAGCATCACGATGTCGCCCATCGGTTCGGTGATCTCCACCTGGGTTCGTACGGTATTGTCCGGACCCGGTTTGAGCGTTCCGGGAAGGTTCTTGTCGAAAATATCGCTCGGGCGTACCCCGAATGTCACCGGCTTGTCGACGTACTCCGTCAAATTGTCGCTCGGCGGAGCGGAGACCTTGAAGGCGCCGGCATCGACGATGAAGCCGCCGTTCTGCTTACGGAGCGTGCCGTCGATGAAGTTCATCGACGGGGTTCCGATGAAGCCTGCGACAAACTTGTTGACCGGGTGATTGTAGATGTTCATCGGCGTGTCGACCTGCTGCAACACGCCGTGGTTCATGACCGCGATCCGGTTGCCCATCGTCATCGCCTCGACCTGGTCGTGGGTGACATAGACCGTCGTGATCCCGAGCCGCCGGTGCAGCTTGATGATCTCGGCGCGGGTTTGAACGCGCAGCTTGGCGTCGAGGTTTGACAGCGGCTCGTCCATCAGGAATACCTGTGGCTCACGGACAATGGCACGTCCAAGGGCAACGCGCTGGCGCTGTCCACCGGAGAGTTCCTTGGGCTTGCGCTCCAGGTAGTCGGTGATGCCGAGCAGCTCGGCCGCCTCGCGGACACGCCGCTGAATGTCGGCCTTCGGAACCTTGCGCAGTTCGAGGCCGAATGCCATGTTCTGATACACCGACATGTGCGGGTAAAGCGCATAGCTTTGGAAGACCATCGCGATGTCTCGGTCTTTCGGCGCGACGTCGTTGACTATGCGCGCCCCGATGGTGATCTGCCCTTCGGTGATCTCCTCGAGCCCTGCGATCATGCGCAGGGCGGTGGTTTTGCCGCAACCGGACGGTCCGACGAGAACCATGAACTCACGGTCCTGAATGTCCAGGGACAATTTGTCGACGGCGAGTACCTTGTCCTTGCCAGCATATTGTTTTGTGACTTTGTTAAGTATGACCTGGGCCAATGTGATGCTCCCTCATTTGAAATAATGTATAACGATCTCATTCAAGAACAGAGAAAACAGGGGATAGAAAATAGTCGGAGCGACGTAGTTTCCTGCTATTTCCTAACTTCTATCTCCCACTTCCTTGTTATCCGCGGCTATACGATGCAGCTCATGCCGTCGTAAGCTAACTGAACGCCGTGCGGTGCGAGCCGGCTCGACAAATCCTCGTGCAACAGGCCGCTGTTATGCGAGATATGCGTCGCCATCAGCAAGGTGTTCTCCGTAACGGCGCCGGCTGCCCGCAGCCGCTCAACGGATGACACAATCGCCTCCAGGCCCATGTGGCCAATCCACTCGTGTTGTGTTGCGCCGTAAGTGCAGTCCAGCAGCGCCATATCGAGGGGGACGCCGGCGAGGGCCTCAATGGTCTCGTCGAGCAGATCGCCTGTGTCGTGCCCATAAAACAAATGGCGGCCTCCGCGGGATATTCGCAACAACAGGGCGCCCGGAGAATGACGGGCGGGGAGCGGCAAAATATCGGTGCCATCCGGTGTCGTTACGGTCTGACCCGCCGCCAGCGGCGCATGCAGCCGAACGCGGATTTGGTCCGGTTCCGGATACATCAACTCCAGCGCTTCGGTCACTTCCGGATTGGCGTAAATATCCAGCGGGACCGGTGGCTCGCCGGCCACGAAACCGGATTTACGGTACTGCAGTTCCGCAGGTGTGAAGTGGTCGTTGTGTGCGTGCGTTATTGCAAGTGTGCTAACCGCCCACAGGTCAAGCCCGTAGTGCTGCATCTGCGCGAACGTGTCCGGTCCGAAGTCAATTTTGACAACCCCGTCGATCAGCGCTCCACTTCGCGATCGAATGTCGCGGCCGCCCTGCCGCCGGGCGACTGCACAGGCCTCGCAACGGCAGAATGGTGCGGGCCACGCCTCGGCGGCTGACGTACCCAACAGCAGAATCTCCATAATGATACATGTTTCTAGGCCGGAGTGGAAGATTCCTCCTTCCAGCATGTGCGAACTTGCCGAAATTTGCCCGAAAAAACCGGGAATTCGTGGCCGGACGTTCGGGCCGCGTAGAATTACGCGTCGTGGCGTCTAGTGCCGGGTCCCAACAAATCGACCGCGCGTCTCGTCGTGTCTCGATATGGACTCGTTCGACGCCGGCCCAAATAACCGATTTCCGTCCTTTGGTGGTTACAACTTCTCACTTCGAATGACAGATTGTCTCGCGGGAATTCGCGGGTCGTGAAGATCCGGTCGCTGGAGGGTACAATCACAGCATACCGGGGGAAGCTACTCACGGGAAAGGCACGGATGGCGGCCTTGTTGTCTTTGAACGCATGGACCAGGTCCTCACCGTATTCGGCAACGGAGGAACGGATTGCTCGTGAGTGCTGATCAGATAACTGCTTACTTTCATGCGGCACAACAGGGCGGCACATGGCGCAACTGTGACGATGACGGCATCCGCGATCTGCCACGACAGCTCAAGGACGCGGGCCGGTTTGAGCAACTGCGTGCCCTCCTCCTCTCCTACGACTGGGTGCGTGCAAAGGTCGAGCGCGGCCTGGTGCGTGAACTTGTGGCCGATTTCGACCTGGCCCCTCGGCGCGAACCCGCACTGACCGCTCTTCAGGCGGCCCTCCGTTTGAGCAGCCATGTCATTGCCGCCGACCCGGCGCAGTTGCCGTCGCAGTTGACCGGCGGGCGATTGTCGCACAGCTCCGACCCGGCCATTCGGGCGTTTCTTGACGACGTTTGTGCCGAGACGGAGCCTCCGTGGTTGCGCTGTATTCATCCCTATTTCGCGGACGCCGGCGGCCCGGAGATCATTGTCCTGAAGGGTCACGCAGACGCGATTAGCGCAGTGGCATTTTCTCCGGACGGCCGCACCATCCTTTCCGCCTCGCACGACCGGACGCTTCGGCTCTGGGATTTCACCACGAGCACGCTCATTCGCACCTTTGAGGGGCATACGGCCTGGGTTCGCGCGGTTGCCATTTCGCCCGACGGCCGCTGGGCAGTCTCCGGCTCGCGCGACCGGTCACTGCGGCTCTGGGATGTCGCCACCGGCGAGTCGTTCCGAACCCTCGATGGCCACGCGGACTGGGTGAGCGCGGTGGCGGTCGCCCCGGATGGCCGCCGTGTGATCTCCGGGTCTCGGGACCGGACACTGCGGGTCTGGGATGTCGAGACCGGACAAACCATTCGAGTCCTCTCCGGGCATGCCGATTCTGTCAGTGCGCTTGCCGTTTCGCCCGATGGCCTCCAGGTGGTCTCCGGCTCACGCGACCGCACCCTGCGGGTCTGGGATGTCGAGACCGGCCAGAACGTTCGGAATATCGACGGACATGCCGATTGGGTGAATGCAGTAGCCATATCGATGGACGGCCGCTTACTGGTGACCGGCTCGTACAACGGGTTGCTGCGGTTTCGGAATTTCGACACGGGCGATGTGCTGCAGACGCTGGAAGAGCAGCCGGGAGAGGCATCGGCAGTGGCGATTTCGCCGGATGGACGCAGTGTTGTGTCCGGTTCGAGCAGCAAGATGCTGCGGATTTGGGACGTTGCAACCGGCAAAATGCTTCGCGCGCTCGAAGGACATACCGGTTCGGTAAACGCAGTTGCGGTCTCGCCGGACGGGCACCATGTTGTCTCCGGATCGAACGACGAGACGCTGCGTGTGTGGGACGTGAAGGTCGGCGGCACATTCCGCACGCCGGACGGACATTCCGATTGGGTCGACTCGGTCGCCATCATGCCGGACGGCCGTCATGTGGTATCCGGATCGAGGGACTCGACCGTCCGGATCTGGGACGTGGAAACCGGTCGAGTCGTACGCGTCCTCGAAGGGCATACGGCGGCGGTCAAGGCGGTGGCGATTCTGCCCGGCCGCCTGATTGTCTCCGCATCGAACGACTCCACGCTGCGTATTTGGAACTTTGAGACCGGTCGCACGATCCGAATTCTGGAAGGGCACACCAATTGGGTGAATGCTGTCGCGATCCTGCCCGATGGCCGCCATCTGGTATCCGGATCGGCGGACGCCTCCATGCGGCTCTGGGATTCGGCAACCGGCCGAATGCTCCGGACGTATCGCGGTCACAAATCCGCGGTCCGTGCCGCCGCCGTCTCTCCCGACGGCCACTATATCGTTTCCGGCTCGAACGATACGACCGTCCGGATTTGGGGTATCGAGACCGGACGCATGCTCTGCACGCTCGACGGGCACCGTGATCCGGTGAACGCAGTTGCGATCCTGCCGGACGGCCGTCATCTGGTCTCGGGTTCCAGCGACACAACGATCAAGGTTTGGGAACTCAAGACGGGCCGCCTGATTCGGCTCCTCGAAGGTCACGCCGGCTGGGTGAACGTGATCGCGATCCTTCCGGACGGCCACCGTGCGATCTCCTGCTCGGCCGACAAGGCGCTTCAGGTTTGGAACGTGGATACGGGGGACAGACTCACGGCATTCCGTGCAGATACGGACGTCCGTTCGTGCGCCGCCGGCCCCGACGGCCTCGTCGCCTTTGGCGATACCGCGGGCAGGGTCGGTTTCCTGAAGATCGAACTGCCGACCGACACAGGCAACACACGGTAGATTTCGATCGCCGGCCGGGATGATTTGTAACTCTGTCATGCAGGGATTCCCATTCAATTTACCAGCACGGCCCGCAAGTATTCGACGCGGTTTGTCCAGGTATCCGCGTGGCTGGCATCCCATAGAGCAATCAGCGATCGTACGAGCTGGCCGAAATCGTTGGACGGAATAGAGTGGTGATCGACAAAAACGACGCCGGCATGGGATTTGCCGGCCTGCGTCAACCGGACGAGAAGCGGCACGATCGTCTTCCGGTCGTAGGTCACGAGTGTTCGCCCTTCGGCGGCGGCCTCGGTCAATATCCGCTCATCCGGCTCCGACAGGAGTCGACCGGCCTGCCATTGGCTAAGGGCAATCACAAGCACATCAGGCCGCTTGGCGGCGATCTGGCCGGCGATCACCGGCGATATATTCTCGTCCAGAAGCAGAGACAACATTTAGGCCGCCGGCGTTTCAAACAGACGCATGCCCGGCAAAAGCTGGCGCATTGTTTCGAATCCTATTTGGTTGTCGGCTATGGCCTGGTCGATTTCATCGCGGTAAGCGGCGTAGTAATTGAGGGCGGCTTGTGTCCATTCGGCGGGGCGCTGAAAATAACTGGCCGTTTGCTCAACATTCAACCCGTGATCTTTGGCGACCATAACGACTTCCCAAACCGCCAAGCCGGACTCCTTCATATAGGGCAGCCGACCGGCGGCGGAGTCACGATATTCGATGTGCGCGAATTCGGATTCGCGCAAACCTTCCTCTAAGAGCAAGAGGCTGACCTTGGTGCGAGTTACCCCGTTGCCAAGCCGGCGTTGCCTTTATCTCGCGCATCCGCCGGGCCGGCCGGCTTGAACGCCAGCTTGAACAGCACGGCAAGTGCGGCGACCAACACGGCTACTGCCAGCGTTTGCTTCATCGAGGGAATTCTCCACTCCCCGGGCCGAATGTCAATTCGCGACAAACGAACGGATTCGTTCTTACCCGAGCGAGGAGCGCGC
>JBKQWH010000386.1:0-27603 GCA_052139635.1 Capsulimonadaceae bacterium | reverse complement strand
GCGATTTCATCGCGCATCACGCACGAAGGCCCGAGGAACACGAGTATATGGGAGCCATACGCTCACAGCGATATAGTCTACAAATAGCGTCAACAGCCTTTCTGGCGCTGGTTATGGGGCTGGCGCGGAGCCCTGCGCTGGCCAGCAGTCGAGTTAGCTTCACGCCGGGAATCTCGATCGCGACGACTGTGGCGAAATCGGACGGTCAGACTCCCGTCACCTACGCCACGCCCAAGGGGCTTGCTTATTGGACGCCCGACCTGCCAGTTTCGCGCGGCAGCCGGATGAACCTCACCGTGTTTGTGACGACCGGCGGCGGGGAGTTAAAGAAGATCGTCGTTCGCCTGGACAATGCGGCAATTGCCACGCTTGTCTCGGCGCCCTGGGTTACTACTATTGACACGACGGCATTGAAGTCCGGTTATCACATGGTTGAGGTATGGGCTCAGGAGACCGGAAGCCCGGCAAGATCCAATACGAAAACGATGACGTTTTATGTGTCGGACGACTCGCCGCCGCAAGCCGCCGCCACGAATGCCGCAGACATACCGCCGAGTTCCATGCAAAGCGTAAGCGATGCCAACGACTCCGCCTCGCCGCCGAGCTTTTTGTCGGGTGTTGCCGAAGATACATCGGCCGCAGTCGCCATTCACTGCTCGGACGCGGACATCGACAGGCAGATCGCTGCGGGCAATAGTCCGGTGACGCTCTCGTCGCCTTCGACGTTCTCTTTCGCACTACCACCGGGCGGCACGGCCGTAAAGTTCGCGTACCGCCTCGTTCGCGACGGGCAAACGATCGCCGTCGCGTCTTCACCACTTTCGCTCCGATACGATCGTGTACGCATCCAGGGGCGTACGGATCAGCAACCCGGCTTGCGGCCGGGATCGGTCACACTCTGGATATGGGGCATCGACAAAGCTGGCCTCGTTTCGCCGTCCCAGCATGTGGATCTCGTCATCGCTGATCCAGGGAGTAACTGAACAAATGGATATCCCACGCGTTCGTCGTGTGATTGGAAATAGTATTCTCTCGCTTGCGATTGGCGCCTCGTGCGCGCTTGTCCCGAGCCCGTCCGCCGCCGCCACGGTGCGGTCGCAGACGAAATCCGCGCCTTCGGCCGCAGCTCACAATCGTCGCACACCGCCGGATTCGTACTTGCAGTTCAAGGTCTACAGCGTGGATGAGCTGGTTGCGGCGGTTCAAAGCAGCGCGCACATACGGCACATTTACTCCCAGACTTTCCGCGTGCCGGAAAACCGCGTTATCCAGTATATGCGCGCTAATCTTATTGCGAGCTACGTACCGGAAACGCAAACCTACACGTGTTACTGCGCACATCCGGATGGAACGGTCTACCCGACAAAGCAAACGTTCCGGCGTGGAACAAAGGTCTTTGCGCTACGAAACGGTCAACCGGTTCTGAAGTGGCTTTGCGGCAACCCGCTGTCACGGTTTCTGCCGGCCGTCGAAGTGCACGAAGTGCCCGTGGTCAAGGTATCGCCCAGTGTCCAGACCCTGACCCCGGTGGACAAGGAGGATATCATACTTCCGTCCGAAGAGGATACTATCGTGCCGTCGGAGGTTGATAAGCCTGTGTACCAGCCATCTGTGCCGGCGCTGGTCAATCCGGCGGGAGCTATCCCGCACGTCATTAGCCTTCCCAGCGCATGGTGGGCACTGGGGGCCGCCCCACTGGCATTCGCGCATGATTTTCACGAATCGTCGTCCGGCGGCGGGTCTTCGGTTCCCCTGGTGCCGGAACCGAGCGGCGCCGTAGCGAGCATGCTCTGCCTCCTTGGAATTTCCGCATGGGTCGCATGGGTTCGTGTTAACCGGCCACGGGATACTCAAGAGTGTTAACGCGGATTATTCACGAACATCTCAGATGACAGGCTGGGACGCCTGTCCCACGATAGGGCATGAATAATGCGGGTTAGCACGCGCATCGCATCCAGCTTGATTTTAGGATATGATTCATCCTGGCCGGCCCCTCGCCTGCCAGGATGAATCATAACAATGGGGATGGTGTTTGCCTCGTTTTATTGTGTGGCAGTTGGGTGACAAGGCGGGGCAGATGGGATATTAAATGTCTACGGCACTCGAAAGACCGTCTGTCCGATCGTTCACCTGGCGTGAAATCACGGCCGTGATCGTTGCCGCAGTGGCTTTCGTGTATCTGGTTTGGCCGGTACTATTGCAATGGGTCGCCGATTATACGCGGGCAAATTCCTACTATTCCCACGCTCCCATGCTGCCGTGTCTCATCGGCTTGATGTTCTGGCATAAGCGCGAGTCGCTACGCACCATTACTCTCCGCCCAACGTTCGCGATGGCCGCCGTGCTGGCGCCATCGCTTCTGCTACTTATATTCGCGACTCGTGAGGAATCCGATTCACTCGGCTCGATTGGGCTCCTGCTGGTGATCTGGAGTAGTGTCTGGCTGGCTTGCGGGACCGACTTCGTGCGGACAGTCGCCTTTCCGCTTGCATATATCGCCTCGATGGCCCCATTGCCCGGCATTCTGCTGACCGACGGCACACAGTTCTTGCAGGCGCTTTCCACCGATGTGGCCACGCGGCTGCTCAATATCACTTCCCTGCACGCGCAGCACTTTAGTAACGTCATCATTTTGAGGCATTACGAGATGGCGATCGATGCACCCTGCTCCGGGTTCAAGCTGCTGCTGAGCATGACTGCACTTGGAGCAGCGTTCGCTTATCTTGTGGATGGCGTGTTCTGGAAGCGAGCCCTTATCTTTGCGTTTAGCGTCCCTCTGAGCTTATTCATTAATGCGGTTCGGATCGCATCCATTGGCGCCGTGGGAGAATGCGTGGGGGCGTCCGCGGCCCATTCGTTCCACGACTGGAGCGGCATCCTGACGCTCTGGCTGGCTCCCATTGCGTTTCTGCTAATGGCGAAAGGGTTCGGATGTCGAACTTTAGCCGGGTGGCGACTGTTTTAGCGCTGACCTACGGTCTGGCTGCGTCCCTTGCGTTACTATGGCCCAGGGAACCGGCCCCAAAGTTTCATTGGATCAATGCGGATTGTGTTCCTCGAGCGATATCGCCCTATGGGAACGCAACGGATTACGATGTCGGCGCCGTGGTGAGAAACACGCTCTCGACGGGTGAGATTATCGCCCGCAGCTATGGCCCGGGATCAGATTCCGTGGACTTCGTGCTGATCGGCGGAATGGACATGAACTCGATGCACGACCCTCGGTTTTGTTTGGCCGGCTATAGCATCACGAACGATCGCGTTGTGACTCTTCCCGGAACCCACGTCAACGCCCGCGCGTATCGCATTACCGCTCCGGACAAGACCGCCTACAACGTTGTGTATTTCTACTCGACCGCAGGCAGAATCAACAACGAGTACGCTCGGGTTCGCGAAAACATGATCTGGCGCGACTTGACCGGCCAGCGGCCGCAGCACATTTATTTTTTGCGCTTCTGTCAACTTGCGCCTCCCGGCCTGAAGAACGAAGACGCCTCTTTTACCCGCCTGGACTCGTTCGCCGCCGCCATGTGGATGGCCATCGGATCCCATCTCGCGTGACGACGCCGGGTGCAGTCGCGCTTTCGCGCCCCGCGCGCCGCGGAGAAATCTCGATCAGATTCGAAGTTCACAGTGGGACGAGCTTTCCACGCTACATTTTGGCCTCGGGGTGTGGATTCGCAGCGAGTTTATCTACAAGGAATCCGGCCAGGACGGTCCGGAGATGTCGAACTTTACATTAGTAAGCCGCTTCAATCTGCGCACTCTTGGCGGGTACATATTCTGGCAGCCAACATAAAGTCTAGTGCGTAGGTTTCGAATAATTCGCGCGTTGAGCATACGTTTACATGCCCGTCCGGCTCTGCTTCCGATATGGTGAAGCCAGGGATCTGGAATGATTGAAATGGAATCTCCGCCACACCCCACCCATTGTCTATCAGCTCTTCCACCGTACTACCATATTGTTTAAGTTTCTTTGTGGCGTATCTTCGCGTATCTTCGTGATCGCGATTGAGTTGATTTTTCCAGAGGTCCACTTGCGCCTGTATCACGTTACGCGGTTTTTCAACTACCATGCTATCGTACAACGAAAGCCCGCTCTCGCCGGGGCGTAATTGAAATGCCGTGTCGTGAATGGATACGTGCCGCTCGTTCCAGAATTCCGGACGGATACGCCGGTATAACACCCGGTTATGGCCATCAGGAGGCATTTACTACGCCGCTCCCTGCTACTTGTTCTTACTACGATTGGCTCTCGTTAAGATATCTAATAAGCGGTTGATTGCGCCCGTGTCCGATACCAATTCCCGGTGCGGTGTTTCTTTGCCTAGCTTAGTGACGCAGACCGTATCTTCATATGGCCTATAGATTGACATTGTGACCCAGTTGTCCGATATGCGCCAAACGAGATGTATGCCCCCGGATGGGGATGGCGATGTGGAAGGCATTGGTACTGTGATCTGTAGCTCTTCGGCACGAATTATAGCATTGATGATGAGATCCTTAGCCCTTGCAACTGTCTCATAGGGTACATCGACGGTGACCAAATCATCGTATTCCAGCGGTTGCATGCGAATCGATTCTATGCTGCTGAATACTCGGCTCACAGCACTGCGCGCTACAATCTCCTTCCTTTGGGCGTCCAGCTTCGCATCGTCCATGGCGTGGCGAAGCTGCTCGTTTTCTACTTGTCTTGGCGCACTCTGTTGAAAACTTTGATAAGCGGCGACGATTGTTGGTGAAGCTGTTTTCGCCATTATCGAAACATCTCCTTCGTCTTTTCTGTTAAGCTCTTGTAAAATATCCGATTCTTGAACTCGCGAAGCTGGGCGAAATCTCGCCACATTTCCTCCGAGTTAGTCGCCGGATACCCACCTTGCTTTGAGACATCGATATCGAACACGAGATTTGCGTGTGTTGACTCTTCTGACAGCGGTTCTAAGGACATCAACACGTTCGCAATGGCGTCGATGTCAGGGTCTGGAATCACCAACCGCATGAAGTAAAGGAGGAGGCTTTGGGGAATGCCCTCCGCGACATCTGGTGCGGTAAGAATGTAGTCCTTGAAATTATCGACAGGCAATGGAAGCGCCAACCGGTTTATGTAACGTAACCCCAGCCTTGTGACGCTCGTTGGCCTAGCTATCGAAATATAGCGATCATACATGTCTCGCGCGCGGGTGGAAAACTCCGCCCACGTTGAGTAGGCCTTGAGTTGACTGTAAGAAAACTGCGGCACCCAGGCGCCTACGACACTTTGCTGGTCTTGCGAAGTTAGATTGTATCCAATGACGGATATCGGGGGCGTGTGGATGCCTGGCTCCGCTTCAGGGTTGAACGCGAGCTGGAACTCTCCTTGTTTAACCTCGGTTGAGTGGGGGAATTGATCTTCAATGCCTCTGACGACGTTCTTTAACTCACCGACACACGAGGCGTCAACATCGGCGCGAATTTCTAAGATGGCTTGGACAATGGGTGGATTTTGCCAAGTGGGATAATCCGTCATTTGCCTCTGCTACCTTTCAATCTAGTACAACCGCTTACATTATCACACGACATCCACCCGTTTGTCAAGCATTTCGCATGCTTACTGGGAACGCATGTTCCTTTCCGGATATCAATTGACGGTTACACAAGCAGCTACGTCCTCTTCGGAATTTGGATCGACGAACGACACCCTGCTTTGGGAGATTAACGACAATTGCAAATTGACGCGATGGAGTGGCCGGTTTCATCAGTACCTAGTTGCTCGCTTGGTCCCGGCTGCTACGTCGTCTCCGGCTCGTCGCGTGAGCTTCTGTCGCGGGAGTAGAGAGCCGTGCGGAGGAGGGCGGTCGGCCACAGGCGGATGAGGATCATCTGCTGGAAGATAGAGGTTGGAACCGCACCCCAGCGAGTTTTCCATTGGTGCTCCATTCGAAGCAGGTTGAGAGTCTTGTATCCGGACGCGATGGCGTCCTTGAAGATCTCCACCTGAAGAATGGTTAGCGGGCTGAAGGCATACCATGCAGGGTCAAATCCGCTATAGTAGAGCACCCGCGCGTCTCCGTCGCTAAGAACCAGTTGCGACGCGGCCGGCTTGCCGTCGATGTTTAGCGTGTACATAATGGCCTCTCCGTCGCGCGAGTATTGCGTGGTCAGGTCCTGAAGGAAGAGCCTGTGCCGGCGGGAGGGAAGGTGGTCGGTGTGCTTAACTCCGCGATCGGCTGCCGCCCGCCGGCGGTGCAGATTCACCAGAGTCGTGGTTGCTTCAGCCATTGCGGCCGGGTCAGTGACACGCTCGACGGACCACATGTGGTTTCGCCGAGTTAACAAGCGCGTATAGTACGATGTGTTATCCTTCATACTGCGAGTCAATCCGGCCCGGAGTTCTTCCCAGGTTGTCGGTAGAGCAACGTCGAAGCACGGGGTGTTTTCCAGCAAACGGAGTTGTCGCCAGAATGCGGGCTGCTGAACACTTGGCATACGCAGCAAGTCGTCCTCAACGTGCTGCGCCTGGATCTGGATAAAGTCCCACGCCTTATGGCGGCGTGTGATCATATAATCCACGGCAGCTTCCAGTACCACGCGCTCATATCCGCCTCGAATGGCTGTTACCGGCTCCTCTGTGACTTCCTGGTATCGTCGGCCCAGAAACCCGACCGGGCGCAGCCCCCAGTATGCGAGCGGTTGCGGCCTACGCTCCGGCGTGTAGAATGGGAGCAGTCCCAGCGGCTCGCCGGACGGCCCGTCGACTCGAACGACAAATAATCTCGCCGGTCGACCTGTGCCGGGCAGGTCGCTGCCGAAGTGAATCCACCATGTCGTGAGCCATTCCCAGCGGGAGAACGGGGACCGCCGGCATGCGGTCGCCTGCAGTTCGCGCCATGTCTTCTCGTAATCGCTCAGGTCGCCGCCGTCATAGGCCTTGACCACACAGTCCCGGCTGGAGAGGTTCGTCCGCAAGTCGAGGGGTGTGTTGATCGTCCCGGAGCGGGACTCGTTTGCGTGCGATTGTACGCTCAAACGACCGGAGCTTTCCGCATCCGTGGGCGGGCGGTTGTATTTGTTTGAGGGCATATCGATGCCGTGGGCTGCCAAAGAGATTGTCCTCCGGACAAATAGATGTATTGCTTCGCGATTTATCCTGGTCCCGGCTTCGCCCGGATAGGGCTAAAGAGAATAACGAACCTATTCTTGCGCGGCTTAGAATATGCGCCCGACGCTCGTTAAGAGGCTGACACCCTGTAGCACTCCCCACAGATTGCTCAGGTTCGTGGGATCGCGCCGCTTTGGGACGAAAACGGCATCTCCGGCCTGTAACTCGCAGTTCGTCGTGAGGTCACCTTTCTTAAAGTAGTTATCAAGATTGATCGCTCGCACTACGGCCACCGTCCGTGTGGGATCGATATGGACATAGCTGATCTTGCGGACATCCGCATCCGAAGATGGCCCTCCCGCGTTGTCGAGGGCGTCGAGCAGGCGATCCCCCTGTTTGTAAGGGTAGAACCCTGGCCTGCCGACTTCACCGAAGACGTAAATACGTCCGATTTCCGGAACGTTGATTTGATCACCCGGCGAAACGGGCACGTTAGCGGATTTGTCGCCATGCTTAAGCAGCGCCAGAAGGTCGACGTGCACTGTTTTTCCCGCGTGCGTGAGAGTTGTGTTCTGCAGGTCCGCTGTGTCCTTTACGCCTTCCGCCATCGAGATTGCGTCGAGCAACGTCATTTTGGGCTTGTAATCGAATCCGCCCGGCTTCACGACTTCGCCGATCACGCTGACTTCCCCGGCTTCGGCGACATAGACGAGGTCGCCCGGCTGAAGCGGGATATCGGCGGTTGTCCCGCTCGATTGGCCCGGGTCGCTCACGTCAAGCACTTCCCGCCGGCCGTCCGGGTGGGTCACTGTGACATTGGCGAGGTCTCCGCCGGGGGCGACCCCGCCGGCCTCGGCAATTCCCTCCAGCAGGCGCAAATCCGGCGTGTATTCGATCGGCCCGGGGCGCCCTACCAGGCCGTATACATAGAAGTTTTGTGGATGCTTCTCGGAGACGGAGACCGACACGACCGGATCGACAACGTACTTATTCCACCGCTTTGTCAGTATTCTCGCGATTTCATCGGTGCTGGATCCCCCGACGTTCACCGCGCCGATCAGCGGCAGCGAAATTGTTCCGTCGGGTAGGACGCTGACCTTGGCGTTCAGATCCGTAAAATTGATCACGCTGATGTCGAGCGTGTCGCCAGGGCCGACCGGATAGACGCCGGCGGTTGGAATGGCGGCAGGCGCCGGCGAGCTTGCAGGAGGGCCGCCGGATTCCGGGGCGGCCTGGCACCGAATCGGCAGTACCGACAGCCCGGCCGCAAGCGCAAGGGCCAGCGCGAATCGCGGATATGTGAGTGAGATCATCGGTACCATGCCTGATTTACGCTTTATTAAAGTAAACCGCTGCGTTGGTGATAATTGTCTAGAATCGTAGGGGCGAGACAGAGGGCACGGACCGAACCCCTCGCCACAATCAACGCAATCGTTGTGCCCGGCGCCTCGCCCGCGACCACGCGGAGCGCCCGTGAGATACTGCCTCGCAAGAGGCCATTTCCTCCACGCGAGGTCTTGTCGTTGTCCGGTTCAACTTCGTACAACATTTATGCTGTCCTGGCCCTGAGGGCCTAATGCCGGGTCCCCTTTTTACTCGACGATTCGGCCGAGACCGGCTTCCACGCGCCGTTCGGGTGTAAGTCGGATCGGTGTAATTGCTCCGTCTTTACGCGTGAGCCCGTCGCGAATGTGTCGGGGCCGGCCATCTCGTCGATGCTCAGACGGGCGGTCTTGTCGGGATCGATTTTCTCCGCCACACGCGGGCGCGCCGTTCGCAGCGATGCCTCGACGCGCATACTCGCGTGGTTGGCGACCACAGCCAGTGCCGATGGGCGGGAAGACGCGAGTGCCTCGCAAGCGCTGAGAGTCTCACCCTGCGGAGTTGCCCCGACTCGCACGACCAGCACGACACAATCCGCGAACGAGGCCGCGAAATACGCGTCGCCGCTCACGGAGCACGCCGGTGTGTCGATGACAACAACATCGACATCGCTTCCAAGCCGGCCGAGGACACTGCTGAGATGCGGCATGATGCTGCTGGACGAACTGCGGGACACGAGTTCTCGCAGTGGAAGCAGAGACAGGGTAGGGATTCCCGGAATGCGCACGGTCTGCGAAATCGGGCTGATTCCGGTCCCCGGAAGCGAACTCAGGCGCAGCAGTCCTGAGGAGAGGCTGTCTTCGACCGGCTCCGCCGCCACCGCGGCATCACCACTATCGTAGCCGGCCTGGATCAGCAGTGTTCGCTTTCCCAGGTTCGCCAGAGTGCGCGCGAAGTGGCTTGCGACGGCCGACTTGCCTTCGCCCGGCAGGACACTGGTAACGAGGATGACGTGTCGACCGACCATGCGCGTCTGCCGACCGTCCTGCACCAGCAGTGATAAACGGGCGCAGGCCAGTTCGCAGGCGCGTTCAAACGCGGGAACCTGATCTCCACGCTCGAGGGCCTGCCCCAATTCGCGAGAAAGCGCGGGTATTTCGCCAATGACCGGGGCCGGCAGTACCGCGGCGATCTGGGCGGCGTCGTGCAGCCGGGAATCACGCTGTTCCGCGTAAACTACTCCCAGCAGGGACAGGAAGAACCCGAGGAACAGGCTCATCGCAATGTTAAGCCTGGTGTTGGGCCACGCCGCCTCCGGGGGAGGGGCCGCGGGGGCGGTCACAAGTACGTCGGGAGCGATCCTGTCCTGGTCTAACCGGGCTGCGGTCAACTTTCCGAGCAGGGACGTGTATATCTGGGACTCGACGTCGACTTCTCGACTCAGTCTGGCCAGTCCGGAATCCAGGGACGGAGCTTCCTGCTGCTGTACTTCTGTTTGACGAAGTACGTCCTGAGCCGCCGCCAACTTGGCTGCCGTGTACATGCGGTTAAGCTGCGTTTGCTCGAAGTCCGAGTACAGTGTTGCCTGGGAAGCGAGAGACGGCTTGTTCCGATCGAGTACTCCCGATACCGCCTGCGCCAGCCTCTCCTGAGTGTCCTTGATGCTCGCGTCAACTGCCGTGAACGCACCCGGATAATCCGGCCGGAATCGGGAAGCGATGTCGGCTCGCTGCGTCTCCAGGGTTTGGAGTTGCTCCTGCATCGATTCGATCATCGAGTCGTTGCGGAACGCGCCGTCCGTCCGAACGGCCTGATTGGCCGCGCGCAGTTGGCCGGCCTCGCCGCTGATGCGCGAATCGATGCCGTTCAGCTCGTTTTGCAGATCGGCGACTTCCTGCTCGCGCGCGGTCAACTGGTCGACGAGTGCTCGGTCGTGGTCCGCGAGGTCGTCGATATTGTGCGCTTGCTTGAAGGTCTGGACGTGCGCTTCAGCGGTCAAGAGGTCCGCATGGGCACGGTCGGTTTGTGCCTGTAAGCTGTCGGCAATGGCCTTCACCTGTCCTCGGGCGACGTCCCGCTTCCACTCCACAAAGGCATTTGCCATCGCGTTTGCGTACATGGCCGCAGTATCCGGGTTTTCCGCATATACGACGACGTCCATGATGCTCGAATCCTTCGGATTGTTGATCACGGTGTGAGATTGCAGTATGGTTGGGCTGAAGGGTGCAGCCTCCGGTCCCACTACGGCCTGCGCATATCGGACCGCGCGACGGTACATCTCGTCGCTCTGGATCAAGCTGAGTTGAGTCTCCATGCTCTCAACGGTGGGCGCGGCGTAATTCTGTTCGGTCTGCTCCGGAAAGTTGTCGGGGTGCTGAACAACCAGCAGCTTTGCCGTTGCCGAGTATTGCTTGCGGGTGAAATGACTGACGAGAATGCCCACGCCGATGGACAGCGCCATCAACAGTCCGATCAGTCCCTTGCGCCGTCGAATCGCGGCCATGGCCTCCACCACGGTGACATCGGCCTGCGGTTTTTGCCGCGGTGCATACGGCACCGGACTGCTTTGCGGTTGGTCGGTCATTCGTTCAGTCTTTCGGAAGGCATGCCGGTTGCGTAGTGCCGGCATGCGTCAGCGCCGTGGCAGGCCGGACAGACTCGGCGCAGGACCGGTAGAGTTCCACAATACGGGGACCGTTGACGTCCCATGTATACCCGGTTGCGATGGTTTGCCATGCGGCCGAGCCCATCCGATGTAGCGTCGTTCGGTCATCTGCAAGTTCGTCGAGGACGGCCGCCAGCGCCCGGGGTTGTCCAGGCGGGACGAGGCGGCCGTTAGCTCGATCCTGAACCAGATCCGGGACTCCACCCACCGGCGTGGCAACCACCGGCCGCCCGTAGGACATCCCCTCGAGCAGGGCAACCGGAAGGTTTTCTGCCTGCGAAGGTAGGCAAAGCACGTCGACATCCCGAAAGAACCGATCCTTACTAGCGCCGTCCACCAGGCCTATGAATGTCGCGCGCTCCGTCAATTCGAGTGCTGCCGCGCGGTCCTCGGCGTGTCGTCTGGCGGGTCCATCGCCAGCCAGGATCGCGCGGATGCTGTCGTTGCGGCATGCGGAGAGCGCGTCTATCAGAGTCGTCTCGCCTTTTCTCCCGTCCATGAATCCGATAAAGCCCACAACAAGCGGCCCCGTGGAGTGAGATGGCGGCGGATCGATCAGTGTCACCGAGTTCACAACGACGGACGCTTTGGCATTCGAAAAGACGGATTTCAGCAGGGTCAGAAGGCGATCCGAGAGCACGACCGTGCGGTTCTTGCCGGCTGTCATCGCCCCCCCGAGCCAGAGTCGACGCGGTCTGCCGAGCGTTGCCAGGTCCGTGTCGAAGCTCGCGCTGTGCACGTGAAGGATCGCCGGTATTCCGTATCCCGCAGCGAGACGAGCAAGCAGCGCCTTTTCCATCATCGAGAGACCGTGGGCGACGTTGAGATGGATCACATGCGGCCGGAAGCGGCGTATCTCGTGACGGAATGCGTTCACCAGTAAGGCGCTCTCCCGGACGGCCGTCCACTGGTTCGCGCTTGTCATTCCCTCCCTGCCCTTCACGGTTGTCTCGTTGAGGAAGGAGACGTCGACATCACGGCGAGTGTGGAGGTACTCGAGCAGCCCCCCGACGCACTTGGCCATTCCGCCGGGAAGAGAAGGATCCTGACCGATCAGCAGTAGCCGCAGAGGGTTGCCATCAACCGCAACGGCGGGTGGTTGGGACACGAGTGCATTCCGGGCAGACGTCCGCAGGGTTTCGTTCATGGCGTCGCCTCCTGTTCGAGCATTGAGCCGGTACGCCTTGGAACGACTTGAGAAGACCCTGTGGTCGCTGCGGGAGCATTTCGCTTCGCGGGCACGGTATCGGACCGTCCCAGGTTCGCACCGCAGTAGACGAGGATGAAGATCAGCCATGTTTGTGACCGGAAGTCCCAACTCAGGGCCGAAACGCCGACCATCCAGACGAGCATCGCCGTTATCCACGTGTTGCGTTCCATCGACGGGAGGCGTGCCAGTGCGGCGAAAATGACGATAATAATCATCCCGAAGAGAATGACTCCGATCGGGCCCAGTTCCACCAGCACGGACAGGTACGTGTTATGTGCCACCAGTTTGGGCTCTTCATATTCCCCGGAATAGGCGAACGCAGCGGTTGGAAACGCGCCGCCGCCGACCCCCAGAAGCGGATGTTTCTGGTATGCAGTCCATCCGCCGCGCCAGACATCGGCTCGACCGGTCAGGTGGTCGTTGGTCATCGAGTCGACGGCGGTCGAAAGACGAGCGGTCTGCTGCCCGATGTCGACATGCGAAACCATGAAAGCAGCCCCGGCAATGACTGCAGCCAGCACGGCCTTCCACTTCGCCGGAACAATCCGAAAGCGCGCGGCGCAGAGGAGAAATGCCGGAACGGCCGCCATCAGTCCGCCGCGTGAGCCGGTGAGAATGATCACGGCCACCGCGCCGAATGGGTAGAGATAGTTGCTCAGCCGCACAAGTGGGTGCGAATTCTGCTTGTTGATTGCCAGGTACACGGCAACCGGAATAACGATACCCGCCAGCAGGGCCAGGTCATTCGGATCATAACCGCTGCCGCTGAAGCGCTTCTCCCACTGCTTTGCGGAGTTTCCCTGGACAAAGGCAACGACTGTGCCGGCAACAGATGCCCAGGCCCCGAGGACAAGTGCCTGCAATCCCGCCTCGAACTTCTCTCTTGTGCGGTAAATGTCCCAGAGCATCACCACCAGGGCGAGCGACTGAAGGAGGGTCATCCGAAACTCGGTCAGGCGCGGGTCGACGCTCCACCACAGGCTGATCGCGTACCAAACGGTGTAGGCCGCGGTGAAGACGTGGAACCAGGTCAGACGGCGCATCCGGCCGGTCGACACGACGAAGATACCCCAGACAGCGAAGCACGCAACGCCAATGACGCGATTAATTGAGCCCAGGATGCCGTCATCCAGCGTAAAGCAAAGGCCCGGGATCGCCGCGATTAAACAGAGGGACGCGTAATAAGGCGCGAGGTTCATCGTTGTGCGATCACCTCCGCCGGCATGTCCGGGAAGAGCGCGCACAGGTACTGGCGGGCCGCGTGGTCGATCCGGAAGCGTGACCATGCCTCTTGCGGGGCCGGCTTGATCCCGCCTTCGACTGCCCGAAGAATCGAGGCGCTCAGCGATTCGACGTCGTTCATTGGGACCAGGCCACCGTAGCGGCCGCCGTCGAGGATCTCTCGGGGTCCGCTTGGACAGTCGGTCGAAACCACGGGAGCGCCGCACGCCAGTGCCTCAATGAGCACGGTGGGCAACCCTTCCCATTGCGAGGATAAGGCGAAGACGGCGCAACGGGACATGAAGCGGTAAGGGTTGTCGAGGAAGCCCGGAAACTGCACGTCGCCACTGATCCCGAGATCGCGGGCGAGCGCCTCGAGGCGTCCCAGTTCCGCGCCCTCGCCAAGAATGAGCAGTCGCATCTGCCTCTGCTGACGAGCACGGGCGAACGCTCGCAGCAAATGCGGGAAGTCTTTCTGTGGTGTAAGGCGCCCCACGGAGAGCACGACGGGAGGCTGGTTATCCGCAAACCACGGATGGTCGGTCGGGCATCCGGCGGATTCGAGAAGAGCATCGGATACCACCGGGTTGTAAATGACGACGACGCGCTCGCGGTCCAGGCGGAGGAAGCGGCAGAGGTCCTCGGCGGCATCGGCCGAGACTGTGACTATTGTGTTCGCATCTCGATACGCACGACGCGCCACGATCGGCACAATCCGCTCTTTGAAATGGGTGGCTTCGCGAGAATGGACCGAGAGCGTGTTATGCACACTGATAACAAGCCTGGTGACGATTCCGCTGCGCCGGCGCGCCCAAATAGCGGCCAGGTTCGATCGTTCCATCGACGAAAGCACTGAGTCGGGCCGTTCTGTCCGGAAGTAGCGGGCCAGGCCGGGCACTCCCTGCAGGGCGTGGTTAACTTTCAGGTCAATCACGCGAACTTCGGGAGGTACAAGCGGCAGATACGGGCCCTCCGCCCGGGCTACTACCAGGTCGATGTCGAACTGATCGTACGAGACCAGCGCCCGCGCAAGGTTCACCATTACGCGCTCAGCGCCTCCCCCTTCCAGGCTGTGCATGTGCAGGGCAATGCGCCGTCTCTTGTTCGTGCTAAAGCTCATATTCGGTCGGGTCACCGCGCCTGCCGCCATTGGGCAATGCCACGAGTGCGCCTAACCCGGATTGTTGAAAGTCATCAGATGAAGAAACGACGTACGTTTTTCTCAAGTTATTTTCCGCCATCGAGCGGGCTGGCTCAAATGATATCTTACGGGCAGCACTTTCGAATGCTCCCGGCTTTCGTTCGTCCTTCGGTAGTCCGAGTATCCGGGCTCGTTATTTCAGATACCCGTGTATCGGTCGGGCTAAGCGCGACATATTTCAGTTCCGGATCACGTTCGCTATCCCTCTCTTATTATGCGGCAAATATTGTCGGCAACGACGTCCCAATTCCATTGAGATTTCACTTTTGCACGCGCTGCCTCCGAAAGCCGCCGTTTCCGGTCTTCATCACACAGCAGATTGGCACCCTCGTGAGCAAGGCATTGGGCCGTAAGTTCCGGCAGCACCACCCCACAGCCGCCGTAATCTACCAACTCCGGCATCCCGTCTCGGGGTGATACCACCAGTGGCACACCGTAATTCAGCGCTTCGAGTGCGAAGGTTGGAAACGGGTCGCAACGGGCCGGCGCCATAAGTACGTCGGCCTGCATGAACAACCGCCGCATCTGGTCGCGGTCCCGAACATATCCAAGACTCGTCACTCCCGGTGGGTCACTCCCGAGCTTGCGTCCGACAATCGTCAGGGTCGCGTCCGGAACCCGCCGGTGGATGTCCGCGAACGCGGCTAACACCAGGTCGCCGCCTTTCCGCTCCCATGCCGTCCCACTAAACAGTAAGCGATGCCCGCCCGGTTCCCTGGCCCCGTCGAACGGAATTCGATAATCGCCGGCGCTTCCCACAACCGAGATGTTACTGTCATCTACGTGGTAATCGTCGCGCAGAGACCGCCGGACGACTTCCGACATTGGAAACAGATATTTGGCGTTTTGGTACGCTGACGTCTCACAGTCGTACCACTTCTTACGGTCGGCCTGGTTTCGAAATGGCGTCCAGGGGGGCCATGCTCGCTCGGCCAAAGCGGTTGTATAATCCAGGAACATTCCATATGGCGGACCCCCTCCCGATACGGACGGGCAGAACAGGGAGAAGATGTTCAATATAAAGTCCGGTCGATCAACGAGACGGTGGATCTTTCGCTCAGTTTGCCGTGTTTTGGCGAGAAAAGCGGCGGATGTCTTGTCCAGCCGGCTATGCCAGAGTTCCGCCGGTCGAGCGGGAGTCGTTAATTTGCAGAGGACTTTCTTCGCAAATCCTCCGGCAGTTTTGTCGTATATATCGCCGGTCGCCAGGAGATCCACGGCCCTGCAACGGGTTGCAAGCGCCTCGAACAGGATTCTATGCCGACGTAAAAACAATGGGTGGCCGGTTACAGCCAGACGACCATCGAACGTTGCTTCGTCGACCACCGGTTATCGCCCTTTCCACGCCGCGCGGCAGGCCCGCGTGTTCGTGGATTTGCCAGGGCCCCGCTCCTGCTGTTAGATTCTCACGCGTACTTCCGCACAGGCGTGAAGTCGTGCGTTCGCACCTGCTGCCGCACAAAACATGCCAACAGCTTGTCTGGTTGAATGGTGGAGCAACCCGAGCTACTGGGAGTACTCGATGACCTTGCGGATTCCGGCGACAATCCCAAGGAGTTTTGGGTCGGCGTCGATGGCTTCGCGCATTCGCGTGTGGGCGTGTGCGATGGCGGTGTGGTTCTTGCAGCCAAACGTCTCGGCCAGGGTGGACATGGAGCTGCGGCTCATTTCGCGGCACAGGTACATGGCGGTCTGGCGGGCAAATGTGACGTCTTTGCGGCGGCACCCGGGGTTTACGATCAACTCGCGGTCGATCCCGAGCTGAACCGCGACCGCATCGATGACCATGTCTGCCGCCGCGCCCGCGGCACCGACCTGGCTTCCGGTTTGGCCGGGCAGTCGGTCGAGGAAGTAGCTGCTGAGGACATCGCTGGCGAGCTGCTTGGTTATCGGGCTCTTGACGAGCGACGCGTAGGCGATGAGCTTGATCAGCGCGCCCTCGAGGGCGCGGATGTTGCTCTGGATCAGGTTCGCCATGTAGGCGATGACGTCGCTTGGGATGCGCAGATTCTCGCGACTGGCCTTCTGCTCCAGAATTTTGGTCCGCATTTCCAGCTCCGGAGGGGAAATGTCGGCGGTCAGGCCGCATTCGAACCGGGAGCGCAGCCGTTCGTCCATCGCCCGCAGCTCGCGCGGAGATCGGTCGCTCGTAATGACGATCTGCTTGCTCATCTGGTGCAGGGTGTTGAATGTGTGGAAGAACTCCTCTTTCGTCTGCACCATGGATGCGATCGTCTGGATATCGTCGACCAGCCAGACGTCGACGTTCCGGTACGCCCGCCGGAACTCTTCACTGCGCTTGTCGCGAAGAGAGGCGACGTAATGGTTTGTGAACATCTCGCCGCTAATGCACGCGACAACGAGGCCGGGGACGTTGCGCCGCAGCTCGTGGCCGATTGCGTGCATCAGGTGCGTTTTACCCAGGCCGGGGCTGCCGTAGAGGAACAGCGGGTTGTAGACACAACCGGGAGATTTGGCCACCGCGCGGGCTCCCGCTTCTGCAAGCCGGTTAGACTTGCCGACCACAAAGTTCTCGAACGTATACTTCTCATTGAGCGGCGTCCGGCTGAGCTCGACAAAGAACGGGTTCTTGGGATCGATGGCGCCGCGAAGCGCTCTTCGCTCGAGGCTCTCGGTGCTCACCGCCGGATCGGGGGAGACCGCCACCCGCAGCGCAAGCGGTTGCTCGCCCAGGACCGGCTTCATCTCGGGCTTCGACAGGACGAAGCGAATCTGTATTCGCGTGACGCCGGCCTTGCGCGTGCCCTCGAGAAGGTGCTCGAGCGCCTCGTGAATCGTGTGCGCGTACTTCTTCTCGACCCACTCGCGGGCGAACGCAGAGGGCGCTCCCAGCACAACAGTTTCGCCGTCGTAGGAGAGCGGCGTGAGTGGGCGCAGAAAGTTGTCCACGTTTCGCTGCGTGAGCGTGGCGGCCAGGGAGCGCAGTACGCGGTCCCAGGCCCGTCGCAACGCGATTGTCCGGTCGTCCTCGCCAAGTTCGAGCTGTTGTTCGGGCTGGTGATCGTCCGGTGATGGATGACTGCTCACGGTTGCCTCGGCAGAGATCGGCGCGAATCGGATCATGAATCCGATCGGGCGCGTGTCACATGAAAACTTGAGCGTGAAATGCAGGGAGGCGACGATTTCGGGTAACGAAAAAGCCGCCTCATTGGGACCATTATACCGCAGTTGCGGCACGGAACAGGCGGCCTGCGGCAAGCTGCAGGACTGCCCTCTGGTTCCGAAGGGAGACACTTAACCCCGGCGTTACTGCGCGAGCAACTCGCGCGCGGCACGCATGGCCGCATCGTAATCGGGTTCTGTGGCGACCTCCGCAACAGTTTCGATGTATTGAATGATGCGGGTTCGGTCGATGAGGTAAACGGCGCGGGCCAGCAAGCCGAGTTCCTTCATGAGGACACCGTAGGCGCCGGCCAGCTCCTTGCACCTGTGGTCGGAGAGCATTTGCAAGTTGTACGCCTGCTCCTTGGTCACCCAGCGCTTTTGGGCAAACGGAGTGTCGGCGCTCACGACGACGACCTTGATCCTGTCCTGGGGCAGGGTGGCGACGTGCTTATTGAACTTGCTTATCTCGAGGGAGCAGACGCTGGTGTCGATCGAGGGGATCATGATCATCAGAACTGCCCGGGTGCCCTTCGCACTTGCATCGGCCCACGTGACCGTTCCGAGGTCGGAATCGGTCAGGTGAAAGTCCGGCGCCGTCTCGCCCACCTTCAGTTCCGGACCAATCAAGGTCATCGGGTTGCCCTTAAAGGTCACCCGTCCCGCACGTTCAACCCCTGCGTTTAACATGTTACTCTCCTCGCCCTCCGTGTCCGGCTCCATCCTCGGGAACCGATCCACCGGCAAGTATACCCCGCCACGCCGGAACCTCCAATAGCCTTCCGCGGCGGGTTTCGGATAAGTTTTTGAATTCGCGTTGCACGCCACCTCGACGGCGAGGGGCCGGTTTCAGAAAGACAATTTGAAGCCCCGTTCATCGGCTGGTCGGCGTCGGCGATCAGTGCCTATCCGTAGCTGGCGTGACCCCCAACTTTGCCTACATCGCCGCTGGAAGCGTGACGCGGAAGCGGGTGCCGCGGCCGGGGACGCTGTCGACGTCGACGGAGCCGCCCATGGCCTCGACGAGGCCTTTGACGACGGCGAGGCCAAGGCCTGCCCCGCCGGTTTCCCGGGCGCGGGAGGGGTCGCCGCGATAGAATCGATCGAACACATTCGGGAGGTCGGCCGGATCGATCCCCACGCCGGTGTCGGCGACGACGAGCGCTACGGCCGCCAAGTCGCCGTCCGCCGGAGGACAGTGCGACGCCTCGAACGCGACAATTCCACCGGGCTGGGTGTGGCGCAGGGCGTTTTGGACCAGGTTGAGGAGCACCTGCTCGAGCCGTCCGGCATCGGCCTGAACCGGCGGAAGTCCGGCGGGGATGGTGCTGACCACCTCGATCTGCCGCTCACGGCGCGCGAGCGGGCCAATCGTGTCGACAATATGCGCGGCGAGCCGGCCGGCGTCCACCTCGGTAATGTTCAGCGGGAGCTGCTTGGCTTCGCTGCGCGTAATGGTGAAGAGGTCCTCGATCAGGACGGTCAACCTCTCCGTCTCACGTTCCATCACGGCGAGATCGCCGGAGGCGAGCGAGTCGCCGTGTTCTTCCTGCAGCGACTCCAGGTATCCGCGCAGTGTCGCGAGCGGCGTGCGCAGCTCATGGGAGATATCCGCGACCAGACGGCGGTTTGCGGCGAGCGCTCGCTCAGCCCGGTCCCTCTCCCGCTCCAGGGCGCCCTCGCGCTCCCGGAGGGCGACTGCCATCCGGTTGAAGGCCTCGGTCAGGGTGCCGACTTCATCGCGTGACTCCACGGGCAGAGGCTCGGAGAACCGGCCCGACGCCAGGCTCTCCGTGCCGGCCGCGAGCCGCTCGACCGGCCGCATGATCCGCCGCGCAAACAGGTATCCGCCCCCGCCGGCGACTGCCAGAACTGCCAGGGCGACCAGCAGCAGCAGCGGCACCATGGTCACCGCGGCCAATGTGACCACGACCGCCATGCGGTTGATGACGGCGGCCTCCTGAGTGATGGGCGTGACGTTGCTGTTGACCAGCAGATATGCGGCCGGATGCTGCAAGTTGTCCGGGATCACCGCGGCGGCGCTGTCGGCCAGGGGGCCCTCGAAACTGCGGGCCTCGGCCACGCCGTTGGCTCGCGCCTTGTCGAGAAGGCCCGCGTAGCGGCCTGCCAGATCGGAACTGAGACGCACTCCCTGTCGAGGTGCATCGACGCCGATGCTGGCGAGCACAGTGCCGTCGGGGCGCAGGAGCGTCATCGTGTTCACCCCGGCAAAGGAGAATCGGCTCTCGGCGGCATCGGCGTGACTGCCCGGAGGAAGCGGGAGGCGGAACGTTCCGTCGACAATGTGCGCCAGTGCGGCATGGAGGACCGGCGTCGGGCTGCCGTCGAGCACAAGCGGACGAATCGCGCGGGCCGCCCTCCCGGCTGCGTCGCCTGGCGCGATCAGCGGCGGCGTGCTCGACAGGCTGACCGCGACCACGTAGATGTTCGCGACGAGCGGCGTAATGACAACGGTCAGGAAGCCGATGAAGAGGAAGGCGAACGTCATTTGCGAACGCAGGTGGACCTTGCCTTCTGCTCCCAGGGCAAGTAGAAGCCGAGCGGGCAGCGCCAGGCCGTACACGGTTTGCAGGCTTCCAGCGATCCGCGAGACAAGCGAGACGTGGCCGAGGGCGCGGGCGTTCAGGCCGTAGACCGTGCCGGTGGGCGGGTCGAATCTCCATAGCAAGTAGGCGGCGATGCCATCGACCAGCCCGAGCAGGGTCAGCCAGGTCAGCAAGCGCAGGAGGCGCTGGACACGGTCGCCACGGCCCGGCTCGAGCCGCCACGCGGCGAAAAAGTAGACCGTCAGTCCAACCAGCGAGATAATCTCCCGCCACGGCGATGGAAAGCGGAGTAGATACGGGGACAGCGTGACGGCATTGCAGACGATGATGCACTCGGCCAGCGAGCGCCAGAACCCGGTGCGTGCTGTGGTAGTCGAGTCGGAGTATCCGCCTGCCAATGCCATGACGCTAATGCTCCAGCCGGTAGCCGACGCCCCAGACAGTTACAATTCGGGCGCCGAACTCGCCGAGCTTGCGGCGCAGGCGCACGAAATGCGTGTCCACCGCCCGGTCGGTGCCCTCGTAGTCGATTCCCCAGATCCGTTCCAGGAGGTACGCGCGGCTGAAGGTGCGGCCCGGATGCTCCGCGAGCAGCGTGACCAGGTCGTATTCCTTGACGGTGAGGTCGATGGGCTCGTTGTCGAGCGTGACCTGTCGGGCCACCGTATCGATCGTCAGCGGCCCGCGCACAATCCGGTGGTCGTCGCCGGTTTCCACCGTGCGCATGAGCTCGACTCGCCGCAGCAGCGCGTGGATTCGTGCTAGCAGCTCGCGGATGCTGAAGGGCTTGGTCACATAATCGTCCGCGCCGGCCTCGAGGCCGAGGACACGGTCGGATTCGTCGGTCTTCGCCGTTAGCATGACGATCGGCACGATCGACCGTTTGCGAAGGCGGCGACAAACGGAGATGCCGTCGAGGCCGGGCAGCATCCAGTCCAGAACGACCAGATCGGGGTTGCGCTCTTCCGCCAGGGCCAGCGCGCGGTTTCCGTCACCGGCGATAACGGCGGTATACCCGGCCGCATCGACATGCCTCGCGATCAGCGCGGCCAGATCGCGCTCGTCCTCCACAATCAACACCGTTGTCATGTTTGGCTCCGTTCCGCCGACATTAACAGCATACTACACACCTGTGACAAAAGTGTTAAGCGCCGGCTGGTAACCTCGGAGATAGGCCAGGATTCGCGGCAAAGCAGGCAGTCATATGTAATATGAAATGACGCCTACGTTTGCAAAATTCGTCGCCGCGGGCGGAACAAATCCGGTCCATTGGACGTCTAAATGGGGATACTGTATCTGCCCTGCCAGCCCCAAAACACCCTGCGCATGGCCTCCGGGCGGTTGCCGGCACGAATCGCCCCGTTTAGAAAGGACCCAGTTTAATGCCTGAATACGAGCGGTCGATCATGATAGAGGCGCCTCCGGACGAGGTGTTCGCGTTCGTGTCGAACCTCAACAACCTACCCAAGTATCTTCCGACGACTGCGCGTGCGGAGATCATGGATTGTGAGCGCACCCGTGCGGACGTTGGAGCCGGTTGCCCACCATTCCACGCGGATGGCTGGTTTCGGGTCGATCCCACCGAATATATGATGGAGTGGAGCGCCGGCATGAATAACAACTATTCGGGCTGGCTGGAAATTGAGGAGTTGGACGGACTCAGCGAAGTGACCGTGCACCTGTCATTCCGACCTCACCCGCAGGCGGCGAAGCCGGTTGACACTGCGATCGGCAACGATCTTTCGACGGCGTTGATGTCCGTGAAGAACATTGTCGAACGCGCGTACACGCACGAGAACAACTATCGCTGATTCGGGACAGGTTCACCACAATGAGGGAACGCAACTGCCGTCCCTGATTATCGTGAACAGCACCCGAAGGCAATGGGAGGAGACGGCGCCTGGCATAACATGTGTCAGGGGCCGTCTCCTTTGTGCGTTTCGGGCGTTATCCTTACGATGTTCAAGGACAGGCGGTCGTACCTGCCCGTTCCAACGTTCCACAAGAGTCGCCCAAGCGTGTAGCCCGACATCACTAAAGCGCTATTTTGTAACAGGGTTTGCCGCCAGATACTCGTTTATAAACTGGTTCACGGCTTTGTCGGTCGCATTTTGGATCGCTTGCGCCACAACGCCGCTGCCAGCATATCCAATGTCGAGCTCGTTCTCCCACGTTGTTACTACCGCGAGCTCGGACATGTTGGGCCCGATCCCTGCAAAATCCTGGAACTCAAGCGACCCGCAGTATGAGTAGGTAATGACGTTCGGGTACTCAGGGTCTGGCATGCCAATTATCGGTAAATCCAAGGTTAGAGTCGGTGCTGTAGCTCGAACCGATAAATGTAGCGCTAAGCCCAACCGAGGAGCTTACGGTTTGACACGGAGAAGCGCTCGTCCAGGTACTGGGCGATAGCGCCGGACAGAATCTCCTCGCAAGGCTCAAGATCATAGCCAAGGCAAAATCTCAGGTCGTGACCTTTCGACCGGATAATCGCGTCGATCATGTCCGAACATTCACGATACGCTTCGGTGTCGCGTGGAGGCGCCCGGCGGATGCCGGACAGGACGCCGGCGACACGCGGTAGCCGGGCAAAAGGGCTGGACAAGACATAGGCGACTACCACGGAATTGAAGATGCCGTCGCCGTACCGCACTTCGACCCGCTGGAGACTCGCACGTAACGAGAGCATCAAACGCAGTGTCTCGTTGTCGTGATCGACCGCTTTGTATCCGCGCCGCACCAATTCCTGGTTGAGCTCGTTGTCCCACCAACCTGAAATCCGCTTGCGTAAAGTTCCGTCCTCTGACCGTGCGAGAACCGCCAACTTCGCAGCGGCGTACGATAACCCCTGGCGTTCACGTTCCACCTTGACTGACGCCGTTGCTCCGGCATGTTCCGAGAGGTAAACATCCAGTTTCTTAAGAAACGGGTGGGCGACCTGCATTTCTGTCGAATCGAAGTAGCTCTCTAGTTCAACCATGGCGTGCCTCCGTCACTCGTTACATATGGCTCCCTGCGATCAACGCGCTCAGGACAAATCGGGCAGCGTTGCCGCAGGCAATCGGGCGCGTTCGCGTGATCACGGCATCGCGTCGTTCGTCCGCGAAGTCCGAAATTCCCTTGACGACGATCCAAATCGGTATGTCGGCAGGCGACACAGACAGGAGCCCGACACCCTCCATCTCCCCGCCGATTATGGGCTCGCCCCCGGCCGGCGCGCCCGAGACCAATTCGTCCCGGTAGGCTGCGCTGTGAATTCGCGCACCTCCCGACAGAATAGCGCCGAAGGATACGTGAAAGTCCTGCGTTCTTTCCGCCTCACTTTGGAACACCTTTATCATACTCTCTCTTTAGCCCGATAACGTCCAGCCCCGGAGTAGTCCACGATGTACGGCCGTGTTCCATCCGTGTCCGAAGCGACCGTGCGTGAATCATAAGGAATGACCTCTGTTGACACCAGAATATCGCCAATCCTCTGCGTTTCCGGATCTGTGCCGAACGCCATCCCAATCTGGATGATCGCTGTTGCGCCGGTGAAACTCTGTGCGATGATTCCGCGCGAAGCCGATCCCCCAAATCGAAGCGGCCCGATTTCAGTTTTGACTGCCACGACGTCGAGGTTTCCAAGCATTCCAAGCCGACAGTACTTTCCGACAACATCGTGTCGCTGGAGCCTGAACGGTATCGCCAGTTCTTGCGCGGCGATCTTGAGAGCGTCCTCTTCACTCGGTGTCGCGAAAAAGAGTAGAACATCACAGCCGACTGCAGGTTTCATATCGTGTTGAGGCAGTATATTACGCTGCATTCCTATGGCACACCCAGTCCGCAGGCTATCCCAGTATCTCGAACCCGTTAGACAGGTGGGTCAGGACTTCGCAGCCGGTCTGGGTGACGACGACGTCTTCCTCGATCCGGATGCCGCCCCAGTCCTCGATGTAGATGCCGGGCTCGACCGTCAGGACCATGCCGGGCTGGAGGATGTTTTCGGCGGCGCGGACGGAGAGCCCGGGGCCGTCGTGTACGAGGCGGCCCAGGTCGTGACCGAGCGAGTGGCGGAAGGAGTCGGCAAGGCCCGCGGCGGCGAGGAAGTCCCGCGCGACGGCGTCGATTTCCTTACCGTTCTTGCCGGGGGCGATGGCATCGATCGCCGCCTGCTGGGCGCCGCGAACGATGTCGTACCGCCGGTCCGCGTCAACCGGGCCAGCCGACTTCGGGCCAATCAGGAACGTGCGAGTCAGGTCGGAATGGTATCCGTCGACGGTGGCGCCCCAGTCCACAATCACCCAGTCTCCCGGCTGTATCACGCGTTTGCCCGGGCTGTGATGGGGATAGGCGGCGTTGGGGCCGGAGGCGACGATCGTCTCGAACGCGGGGGCATCGGCCCCGCGGCGGCGCATCGCGAAGTCGATCTCGACGGCGAAGTCGCGCTCCGAGATCCCCGGAAGAAGATAGGGTTTGGCTGCCGTGAAGGCTTCCTCGGCCACGTCAATCGCGCGGCGAATGGTCTCGACCTCGGCGTCGTCCTTGATGGCCCGCAGTCCCTCGACGATTTTTTCAGTCCCGACCCACTCGATGCCGGGCAGGTCACACCTCAGTTTCTCCCAGAAATCGACGGTAGTGTGGGTTTTCTCAAAACCCACCTTGCGGAGGTTCGGGACCGGCGCCAGCAGTTCCTTGAGCGCTTCAGTGTGTGAGACAGACCGGTTCAACGTGAGAACTTCGAAGCCGGCGCACTCCGCGCGGGCACGCAGGGTGTAGCGTGTGTCAACAATGACGATCGCGACGTTCGGTCCAACAAGTGCGGAGGCGGTCGACCCGGTGAATCCCGTAATATAGGATGTGTTGACGATGTCGGTGATGAGCAGCGCATCGAGACCGGCTTTGGTCACGGCCGCCCGGGTGCGTTCCAGTCGGGAGGAAGACGGCATCATCAGCGGTGGCTCTCTTCGATCAGGTTCTTGGCCGCGTCGAGGGCCAGCATGTACGACCGTGGTCCAAATCCGACGATCTGGCCGGTGGAGACCGGCGAGATCACCGAATGGCGCCGAAATTCCTCGCGGGCGTGGACGTTGGTCAGGTGCACCTCGATGGTGGGAAGCCGGGAATCGGCGATCGCGTCGCGCACCGCGTACGAATAGTGAGTGAAGGCGCCCGGATTGATGACAATGGCGTCGGCCCACGAAATGGCATCCTGGATGAAGTTGATAAGCTCGCCCTCGATATTTGACTGTTGAATTTTGACCTCGACACCGATGGCCTTCGCGTGCTGCTCGATCTTCTTGTTGACGGTTTGAAAGTCGTCCTTGCCATACATATCCGGGTCACGTATGCCGAGCAGGTTCAGGTTGGGGCCGTGGATCAGGGATATCTTGATTTGGCTGGATTGTGTCAATTGCAAGGGCTTTCTCCTTCTCTGTTCGCATGCCGTAAATTCCGGCGGAGCCAGGCCGCCTTCGGTGAATTATACCCGTGGGTTATCCGCCTGCCTCCTCTTTCATCACTTCCACGGCGGACTCGATCGCCTCTTCCGGCAGCAGGATAGGGATCCCGTCGCGAATTCGGTACGCGCGGCGGCAGCAGTCACAGACCAGAGTGTCCCCATTCACGCGCAAGGGCGGGCGGAGGCTGCAGGCGGGGCAGGCCAGCATCTCGATTAGTTTTGAATCCAGTATCATCGGCATCCTCTCATAGGCCTATTGTCGTAAAGCGGCCATCCATTGCAAAAGTGCGCAAACCCGATGTCAAGCACGTTGTTGAGTCGAGTTTGACGCGGGCCGGCGCGATTCAACCGGAAGCCGCGGCCCGGTAGACCTCGATTGTGGCGCGGGCGGTTTTGTCCCAGAGAAAGCCGCGGGCGCGCTCCAGCCCGCGGTCGGCCCAGCGGCGGCGGACCAATGGCTCGGCGAGCAGCTTGTCGATGGCGTTCGCCCACGCGTCAGAGTCGTTTGGCGGCAGCAGCAAGCCTGCGTCACCCACCACTTCGGGCAGCGACGACGTGCGTGTGCAGAGCACCGGACAGCCACAGGCCATGGCCTCGAGCGGCGGCAGGCCAAATCCCTCGTAAACGGACGGATAGCAGAGCAGGTCGGCGCCGGAATACAGCAGCGGCAGGTCCTGGTCGGGCACATAACCGGTGAAGGTAATTCCTTCGACAACTTCCGGCGGCAGGTCCTTCAACTGCGAGTCGAGCTCCTCGTTTTTCCAGCCGCGTTTGCCGACAATTACCAGTCGGTGCGATGGTCTGGCCGGTCCGAGACGGACCAGCGCGTAGGCGTCGAGCAGCAGTGCCAGGTTCTTGCGGGGCTGCAGCACGCCGACCGAAAGGATATACGGCCGGTCCCGCAAATCATATTTGCTGTTCACCTCGCGGCGGGCCGATTCCTGCTCGCGGGGTGTAAATTGTGAATCCGGCGCAAGCAGGGTTGTCACCACCTTCTCCGGCGGAAGTTGCTTGTATCGGCGCAGGATATCCCGCCGTGTGCTTTCGGAGACGGCGATCACGCGTGCCGCGCGCCGCATGGAGTCGGGTACGAACCGGTTGAGGATAAAACGGTCCCGTGGCAGGAAGTGTTCCGGAAAGAGCGCGAACGTGATATCGTGGACGGTGGTCACGATGGGGCAGGACATCCCGAACAGGGGCGTGTTGTATTGCGTATGGGCGACGTCGATGCGGTCCCTCCGCGCGGCACTCGGGAAGGCCTGCTGCATCCAGAGAGCGTCGTTACTCGGCGCCGGGACGACCCGCCACGTGAAGTTCGGTCCAACCGCCGGCAAGTCGCCCTCGACCGGGCGACGGGTGTAGAGGAAGTACTCGTTCTCGACATCGACCACGGCCAGCCCCTGCACCAGCCCGCGCCAGTACGTGCGGTCGCCCGTATAGTGTCCGGAAAGGGTACGGACATCCAATCCAATTCGCATGGCTACAGGGTACCCGAGGAAGAGGAGGACATAGTAGTGAGGAGGTAGGAGATGGGCGGGCACGCAGTTTCCGACAACGAGCGGAGGGCCGCGCTTCGCCTGATGCAGAACTTTCAGCACCGTGGCCGCCTGCTGGCCTTCGTGGCGGCGGTAGTCGCGGAACAATATCTCTCCGGCAGGCGAGGAACGGACAACGATTTTAACCGTCATCGATCCGACGTCAAGACCTACCAGAAAGCGTTGCATAAGATCTCTCTCCTTTGAGCTGTTTGTCTGCGTTCCTCTTGTCATTGCGAC
>JBKQWH010000385.1:0-14339 GCA_052139635.1 Capsulimonadaceae bacterium | reverse complement strand
TTCCACGGGGAGTGGAATTATGAAGTAGCCCCGTCAATCCAATGGTATAATGATCAATTAATTACCTGACGAACCCTGAGGCGGGACTGGACGGATCTCCGCCGCACCTCCAAGACGTCGCATCGCGTCGGCGACTTCCATGTGGCCACGGCCGCTGTGTCCCGCCCCTTTGGTGGAATACTGCAGCGCAAATGCGCGTTCAACGTCTTCCGGTCTAAAGCCTATACCGTTATCGACCAGCTCAACCATCACGTTTGACGGACGTGGCCTGCAATACATGGTAATCTCACACGGCCCTATGACAGCTTGCTGCGCGTTGTTCCAGAGATTTGAAAACACCATCTCGAACAGGTATTGGCTTGCGCAAACGACTATCTTATCGCTCGTACCCTGAACGGAACTCTGTATCGTGATCGTACCGTGAGCATCGCGATACTTGGGTAGATATTCCCGAAACCAGTCTGGTAGCACGAGTTTCCTCGTCTCAAAGTACGCTTGCTCATCGCTAAAGTTAACCGCACGATCTAATCGATGCAGGCGCACGCGAAAATCATCCAATTGCGGCAAGACGCGGAGAACAAGCTCGTCGCCACCAATCTCAAGTATTTCCTGTCGAAGCGCATCGACCGAGATTTCAGTGATGGGAAGTATGTTTAAGACGCGATGCCGCAAGCGGCTGGAAAGATACTTGAACGTCTGCGCGTAATCTGCCGTCTCTCGGTTTGGTCGTGATCCATTACGTTTCGGAACGGTTCCGACGAGTGCATCGTTGATTGCCGCGAGCGCAAACTCGTCGGTTTCTACATGTGTCCACGCCGTGAGTACTTCGACGAACCGAACCTTGTCACCCCTCCGCTGAACGGCACGAGCAAAGATCTGTCGAATCCGACCGTCTCCGGCCTCTCCCGCCGCGGCGAGGACATTATCAAGAACAGGGTTCTGTTGGTCGACGAGCTCAACCAAGCGGCGCTTGGCTTCGAGCGGGTCGGAAAAAGCCAGTTGCCGAAGTTCCTCATAGATTTCTAACGCAGTCTCTTCGTCACCGGGCATATCGTTCCCTGCGCTTATCAAACGCTTCCCTGCCGCCTTCCAGAAGGTCAATAATCTCCGTCCGGCAATTGTCCACAGTGCCCTGTTTCTCAATGTATCCGACTTTGCCGTCTGACCCCATGACAACGATCAGATCTGCTTCGGCAAGAACGGGGATATTGGCGTTATGCGTGATGAACACCATCTGCCTTTGCGTCTTCAGTCTCTGAACGCTTTCGACGACTGTGCGAAATATGAAGTGATTGTCGAGATTATCTTCCGGCTGATCGATGATAAGTGGCGAGTTCCGTCGCGCCAGCAGGAGCGGAAGCAGCGCGGTGCATTTTTGCCCGCGAGACAAGTCGGACGCATCCTTGAAGACTGGTCGATCACCTGATCCGACGTTTAGCTCGATGGAAATGCTGTCGTCGAGCTGAAGTACTTCGAGCGCGAGTGGATCGATGGAACTCCTCAGCGCTTCGAATACCCTCGACGACCGGTCTCCGCCGAGCTGGCAGATCGACTCAAACTCCGCTTGGTCCTTGAGCGTTAGGAGCTGTGCCAGTTCATCGGGACGAAGGCGCGTCACGGCGTCCACGATGCTGTCGTGATTTCGAACGCTGGCACCGTGCAGTCGCTGGCTAATCTCCTGCTGGTATTCGAGCTTATCGGCGTTCCTCCAGACCTTTATGCGCACATTCTCGCCAGCTTCATCGACGAGCCGCTTGGCCGTCTGGTCACGCAGCCCTGAGATTACGTCACGCAATTGCACGTACCGGCTACGTAGCCCTTTTCTGCTTTCTAGTGCCGCTGACTCTTGGCTCTTGGCGGTCGCCAGTTCCTGTCGAAGCTGTTCAAGCCGCCTAACGCCTTCTTCGGCCTCGGTACGCTCGCGGACGGCCTGGCCAACCACCTGGTTCTTCTCGCGCAAGCCAGCGTAACAGGCATCCTGCTGCAAGTGCGCTTCAGCCAGACGTTTCTCCAGCGGGTCCAACTCGCCCAAAGTACGTTCCGCGCTTAAGGCCAAAGTGGACAGGGCCGTCGTTGCCGCCGTCAGCAAGTTCCCTACGAGTCGGTCGATGTCGGTCGTAACGTCGGTATTAGACGAAGAGCCGTTGGTAACTCGTTGTCCGAGCCTATCCCCGAACGTGCGCGACAGTTGCTGTGTTTCGGTCGACAGATAGCGCAACGAGGTCTTCAACCCGGCTACAGCCGACGTCTCTTGCTTGTTAAGCTGATCCTGTCGAGCAGCGAGTTGGAGGGTGGCTGTGTCCTCCGCGGCACCCGAGACTGGTGTCAGTCGAGCGAGCCGGTCCGGAGCGCCAGCAAGGGCTTGCATCTGTTCGTTTGCCGACTGAACCTGACGACGTGCCGCTCGAACCTGGTCGGCGTTGGCTTCCAATGCTCGGCGAGCCTCAGCAAGACGATCGCTAGCAGCTTGCATTGCGTCAGGCTGGAGTTCATCAAACAAGCTCCGCCGTTTGCCGCCAAGTCGTTCTTCGGCGATCTCCTCTATTTCGAATGACGAGTACCCGTCGAGAGGCAGGAAGGTGCCTCTGTCAAGATCGATCGACGAAAGCGCGCGCCCGTCGCTAGTAGTGAGTATCGCATTGTCCCGGCCTTCTCGTCGGATTACATAGGTCTGTCCATCCGCAGCCATTTTTGCAGTAATCGTAACTATGGATTTACTCAGATTCCCTTTGAATATGTCCGTTCGTGGCTTTGAGGCATTTGCCAGGCCGCCGACACCAAACCGGATGGCCTCGGCTAACGTGGACTTACCGCTTCCTCGGGGTCCAATAATGCAGGTCAAACCACGGGCAAGACGCAGATCAAGCTCATTAAGAAAGCCCCCGCGGATTTCGACATTTTCAAGATACCAATTCTCGTCCATAGCATTGACCACCGTTCTACAGGGATTGACATGCAGCGCACATGGTGACCCGTCCGTCAGGAATGACGTATAAGTATACCTGTTGGGCACCAGCAGTCGCTGGTGTCAACGCCGTTGGGGTGGAAATTCCAGGAGTGGCACTAGCCGCATTCATATGAATACTGTCATCACGGTATATACAGGGGCGCGCGAATAATGTGCGGCCCCTATCCATTGACTAGCTTGTCAATTTCTTGTTTGAGAAGATCGCTTAGCTCCGTGCGAATCGTCCCGCCCTTCGTCTCTAAGTCGTAGAGATCCCTAAACCTTGACAGGCAGTTCATGATTTTTCTCTGCCTTGCGTTTCTGGCCTTATTCACCGCATTCCACACTTTTTTCCATCGGCTTTCATCGTCGCATGCCCTAATGGGCGTAATCGACCCGCACCGCTTAACCAACTCCCGGTGAATGACCCGGATCCGAGCGAACTCCTCAGGGCTGGCGGGGCGCGCCGCCGGCCGTTTGTTGATATTACAGTTCCTACACACCGCTTGTAAGTTCGATGGATCACTTGAATTGCCGCGTATATGATCGATCTCTGTCGCCGGTTTACCGCAAAGTTTGCAAGTTTGATTGTCGCGCGTGAATATTTCCTTGCGCAGTTTATCCGATACGTATCTATCGCGCGTGGGATATCCGTAACCGCTGTAAATGTAGTCCAATTTGATCGAGAGTGAAACCAACTCATCATCGTCCGGATTGTCCTCATCAACGATTTCCCGAAATCGTCTTACCAGTGAGGCAAATTGTCGACAATAACTGTTGTTGGCCGAACAATACATAGGCGTGGCCATCCGCGCGACCCTCTCGACCGCTACGGAGCAATTGCAACAATCAAACGATTCAGACAGATGCGCCACTGCTGCATCGAAACTGTCAGGAGCGGCAACGTCGCCTTCTCTATAGCGTCGGGCATGCGCTAATAAGCGAAACGAACTAGTAATCTTGACTTTGCCAGCGTTCACGTGACTCCCTACCGCATTGTTGCGATCAATAACTGCCAACACTGCCAGGACAGTCAATCGTCCTTCTCCATGGAGTGGCGCAGGTAGCCGTCGACATCCTCGAAGCCGGCACTTTCCGCTTCGTCCTCCGACATTTCGAATTGCGGGTCATCGTCTTGGGGACCGTCGACAAGTTCGACATCGTCCTCGTTCGGGCTTGAATTGGGATCTGGCATGACATGGGCCTCCAATCGAAGAATGTCTCATTTTACCCTATGATCGGTTCGTCAGTGAGACCGTGCATTGCCTCACGTGGAAATTCCACGAGTGGCACTAGCCGTATTCACATGAATATTGGCCTTGGCGTGTTCCGCTGTTCGGTTACGCCCTCCCACTGCTTGCTCAGGCTATGGCACCGAAGATTTGCAATTGTTTGTGCTGCTGCCCGCGTCCACCGCATACCGGCGCCCTTGAGCCGCTGCGTTACGACTTGTTTGCAGGCGCTTTCCACGGCTCCACTTCCGACATATAACCCCATCGCCTTGTAACGCTTGTAGTCCATCCGCTCCTTGTTGTTGCGGTAATATGTCGCGGTCTTGTCGACAATGGATGCTGTGGCAGGCACTTCCTGCTTGATGGCGGCCGAACGGCTCACGACGGCCGCGAAGTCACTGTCTTCCATTTCCGTTTTGGCCGCCTGAACCCAGGCAGTGACTTTCGCACTGCCTGAATCCCATGCTGCCTTTGCTATCTTCCACAGCCGGTCTGTCGCGTGCCAGAAATCCAATATCTGAATGGCCGTCGGGAAGTTGAGATCCCCGTGGTTCCAAATCCAATGAGCACCTACGACGAGCTTGGCCTTGCGTACTCCGGCATGATCGGCCATTGGATACCAGTGTTCATCCGAGAATGTTTGAGTGTCACCCAAATAACCTCCCTTTGGTGTCCACTTCGAAGCTAACGCCGATACGCATCTCCTTCCAGCCACCGATGATGGGTGCCTGTACACCATCCACCTCCAGGTACAAAATAATCGCTTTTGAGGAGCGTAGATAATCGTCGTTGCCCGATGCGAGAGCGCGACGAGCACCATACCAGCGGTCTGCAATCTTGCCAGCAGCATCGACAATCGTCTGAGCGTGACTGGCGCTTACTCGCACGCCTGAAAGATTCTCCAGCATGACAACGGCTGGTTCGTAATGCAGAATGCAGAATACTGCAGGTAGACCGCACCAAAGCAGCATTGCGGACGGTCGTAAGAGCCAGAAAGATTCTTGACAAAATCCACTTAAACTTATAATATAGGTATAAGTATCCGTAGGAATCAGCATATGCCATCAAAGCTTGATGTGTTTTTTGCCGGCCATCCCGTCTTTACGGTGCACGAACTGGATTCGTTCTTGTCGGACGGTGCACCGGCGAACATCGGCACTCGACAACAGCTCCTAGCTCACCATCAACGACAGGGGCATATTCGGCGTGTCCGTCGGGGGCTGTATGCATCAATCCCAGCGGGCGCGGTTCCTCCCAAGTATCCTGTGGATCCGTTTCAAATCGCCGCTCGCCTCACCGATGACGCCGCTATCTCGCATCATGCGGCGCTGGCTTTCCACGGGAGAGCGTACACGGTACGAACGCAGTACACGTTCGTGACGCGTCAACCACACGTTATGCTCTTGCGGTTCCAGGGGAACACGTTTCGGGCCGTCAATCCGCCGCGCGCGCTCGTGCGGTCCAATCACGTAGACTTTGGAGTGGAATCTGCGGAGCGGGCCGGATTGCCAGTTCGCGTTACCAGCCTGGAGCGGACGCTCGTGGACGTGCTTGACCGACCCGACCTCGCTGGAGGCTGGGAGGAAGTCTGGCATTCTTACGAAGACGTCGCGTATCTCGATATCGACCAGGTAATTACCTACGCGCTATTGCTCGACAATGCAACGGTCGCCGCCAAGGTCGGCTACTTCTTGGAACAGCACTCAGAGGCACTCGGCATCTTTGACGACAGTTTAGACCGCCTGAGACGCCATCGCCCGCAGCAACCGCACTACATATCCGCTGATCGCCGAGACGGACGCTTAGTTTCCGCATGGAACCTGGTCGTGCCAACAGAGGTGTTCGGCATGAACTGGCGGGAGGTATCATGAGGATATCGCGCGAAAAACTCCTGTCGCAGGCCGAGGCGACCGACTTTGCTCCGGCCATGCTTGAGAAAGTCATCCTTCTTCTCCAATTACTCGAACGGATCAACCGCCATCCAAACCTTGACGGCAAGCTAGCACTAAAGGGCGGCACGGCGCTCAACCTGTTCTATTTCGATCTGCCGCGTCTGTCGGTGGACATCGACCTAAACTACATCGGCGCGGTAGGCCGGGAGAAGATGCTTGCTGAACGGCCCAAAATAATCGAAACCATCACCGCGATCTGCGAGCAAGAGGGGCTCAGTGTGCGCACGACGACCGATGGGCACGCCGGCATCAGCTTCCACCTGCGCTACGCAAGCGCACTCGGCCAGCAGGGGAACCTCAAGGTAGACCTGAATTTCATGTTCCGCGTTCCGTTGTGGATACCGGTGCGACTGCCCTCGCACCACATCGGGTCCTACCAGATCGACGACGTCCTGGTTCTCGACCGTCACGAACTGGCCGCTGGCAAGCTGGCAGCGCTGCTCTCACGCAAAACCAGCCGGGACCTCTTCGACGCCTACGAAATGCTCGTACAGGGCATGCCGGACGGACCGTTTGAACCGGCAAAGCTGCGACTGGCGTTCGTCGTCTACGGAGCCATAAACCGTGAGGACTGGCGAACTGTGAAGGCTGACGATGTCGGAATGTCGCTTCAGGACATGAAGACGAATCTCGTTCCGTTGCTGCGGAGCAACATCATCGCCACTGCCGGACCGCTCAACGACTGGAGCCGCCGCATGGTGGACGAGTGCCAGGAGGCGCTTAGCGTGGTGTTGCCGCTGTACGACAACGAAATGACGTTCCTCAATAAGATCCTCGACGATGGTGAGATTCATCCAATTCATATCACTTCGGATGGCGAAATGTCGACGCGCCTCGTAATTCATCCGGGTCTCGCCTGGAAGGCGCTGAATGTGAGGGAGTTCAAGAAGGCCGGTAAGCGGCGTAATTCTATCGGTGACGATATCGAAGGCATTTGATCTTTGGACAGCGAAGACCTGCCGGCGCTTTCCTGGGCGAATGCTGGAGTGTCGTACGCCACATGCCTTTACCACGTGTTCCCTCAGGCGTTACGGGCACGGAAAGATGATGACATGACCGCCATCATACGTACAACAGATCGCCTGGACCGCAGTGTTAGTGGCTCACTTCTGATCGGCCGGCGGCTGGTAGATGGAAAACTGAAAGGTGTGGCCGGTGAGCCCGTCGGCGGCGACGAGGCCGGGCTTGCCGGCCGACAGCGTCTTGCCGTTGGCGGCCTCCAGAAATATGGTCTTCGCGCTCCGGTTGCTCCACGTCCAGAAGAACGTCTCGGCGGGGCCCGGATCGACCGAGGCGGCCGACGCGAGGCCGGTATCGGCGTCGACAGTCACGTACTTCTTGTTCAACATCGACCGCAGGGCAACCGATCCGTTCCCAATGTCGACGACCTCGAAGAGCTCGTCGGGTGTGCACGCCTGCCCCTTCGGGACCAAAACCGCCGACAGGCCGAACCCGGGAGCCGGCGCAACGCTCAGGACAAGCCCGTTCATGGCCGACGTGAACTCGACAATGCGCTCGATCGGCAAGCCGTCTGTGTCCGGCCAGTCGCCGCTGTCGGGCATCCACGCAATGTCGTGGGAATTGCAGTCCGCCTTGTAAGCGGTGAGATCGGCGTCGTCGGCTGTCAGCCAGTCGAAGCGGCACCAGCCAATCATCTCTTGCTCCAGCATCCGCGTATAGTTCGACGCGGTATCAGGGTCTCTTGCCGCGGTTTTCGCGGCGATGAACTCGGTACAGGTCAACGCGGCCTGATTGCCGGGACGGAAGAGGAAGTCGTCGATCGGCTTGCGCATCTTTGCGGCCTGGGTCCCGTAGCCGTGAAAGGAGATCGATGCATTGTGCCAGTCAACCCCGTGCGCGCTGACATAGTCGACCGCTCGCTGGATGGTCGCCGCATTGTCGAACGTCGGCCAGCAAAAGAGCATGATGTGGTTCGAAGGGGCATACTGGCGCACCGTGTTGTAAAGCATCATCTGGAAGTCGTAGTCTCGCTGGGACCACGTTCCCGTGACCCAGGGGCCGGGCTCGTTGTGCAGCTCGTAGATAACATGGGTTCGGCTGGCATATCGCGGGGCGTAAAACGTCCAGAACTGCCGCGCATAGTCCCATTCACTGTCCCGCTGGGTGTTGACGTCCCATCCGGGCTCGCAGCCGCCGATAGTGAGGATTACGTAGAGGCCGGCCTTCCCGCACTCGTCGACGAGCTGGTCGCAAATCGTGGCGTTTACACCCACGTGGTTCTTGTGGCACTCCAGAAACACGCGCACGGCATTGACGCCGTAATCGCTAGCCAGGCTGTTGATCTGGTCCTGGGTGGGAAGGTTAGCGGTCGGCTCCCCGGCATCCCAGGAAAGCGACATGGCTCGGATCGGCGTCCCGTGCTCGGTGAGCAGCCGCGGGAAGCCGAGGCTGTTGTCCACATGAACCGTCGCCGGGTCTGCCGACGCGATCATCACCGACAGCGCCATCAGCAGGCCGGCCGCGCACATTCTGTACAACAGCGCCGGTGCGCCGGCGGGAAATTGTCTTTGCATTGTTTTCATCCTCCGCCCATGGCGCGGCATAGCCACAAGCAAGGGCAATAAATCACTTGACAAACCATGGCTACTCTGGTATAATTAGAGTATGGAAAACGAACTCATTGTACCGAAAACTTTGCAACAAGCGATAGTCATGTTCTCCGATAAGATGTACGCTCACACGGTCGGTGCCGCGTTCATCTGGCCTGACGGAAAGCCCACTTGTCACCACTGCGGGGCTAAGAATGCGCACTTCATGCCGAAGTACTTCCGGTATCGGTGCCGCGACTGCCGTAGAGATTTTACCCTGAAAACCGGTACGATCTTTGAGGATTCGCCGCTCGGCCTCGATAAGTGGCTTCCGGCTATGTGGCTAATCGCTAACTGCAAGAACGGTATTTCCTCATATGAGATAGCCCGTGACCTTGACGTTGAACAGCGGACAGCATGGTTCATGCTCCATCGTATCCGCCACGCTATGAAGTCCGGTTCCTTTGACAAGATGGAAGGGACCGTCGAAGCCGACGAGACCTTTATCGGTGGCAAGGAACGGAACAAGCACAACGACAAGAAGCTACGGCAGGGACGCGGCACGGTCGGCAAAACCATCGTTCAAGGTGTCCTGGAGCGTGGCGAAGGTGGCCGCAAGTCACGAGTAGCCGCGAAAGTCGTCAAGGATACCACCGGCGAAACGCTCAAGCCCAACGTTCAACAGTTCGTTGAAGTCGGCTCATGGGTCTACACGGATGCCCACAGGGGGTATACCGGACTGAATGCCGAGTTCGTTCATGAGTTCATCGACCATTCGGTTCGCTACGCGGACGGCGTAGTTCATACGAACGGTATGGAGAACTTCTGGAGTTTGCTCAAGCGCGGATTGAGCGGCACGTACGTTTCGGTCATGCCGTTCCATCTGGAGCGGTACGTAGACGAGCAGGGCTTCCGGTTCAACGAGCGCGGACAGACCGACGGAGAGCGCTTCCTGACTGTTCTGAGCCAAGTATCCGGCAAGCGCCTAACCTGGAAGGAACTGACGAACAGCTTCGAAGACTTTTACGGTCCTATCTACCAGTATGGCTAGACAACAAGGGGCTATCAGCGCTGATAGCCCCTTGTTGCACTACTTTTCCTCAAACAACTCGCGGGGGACTCCTGATCGCCGTATAATGCTACACAGGGTTCCTATGGCAAGCTCTTTATGATTTGGCACAGACACTGTTATACTTGTGCCCCCAAATGTCCGCCTCATTGGAATATGCGATCCATTTTGCTCTCTTTCCTCAAACCCCTCAGAGGCAAAGATCGAGCAAACTTCACGCCCAGACAAAATTCTGAGCTTGCCCATGTTCCATCTCCACCCGTGCGCGGGATGTAATCGTATGCTTCCGACGCCTTATTGGCTGGAGATACTGGTCAATTTCACGTTCTGTAGCGTTTTGCAGGAACGTCATAACCGATTCGCAGACATTTGCCTGTGCCTGTTCGACCGTTTCACCTTGACTCGTGATTTCTAACTCGCGTGCGAGCGCCACGTAGATCTGACTTCCATCCGAAAGCTGTTCAGTCCAGATGTCGATGCTTACTTCAAACTGTTCCTTTGCAATTCCCATACGTCCTCGATTCCCCAGACTGCCGCAAACGCAGCAATCGAGCACGATTTTTCGTGGATGCGGTGATTCTTGACGGTGCGCTTTTGTATGCGCGTGCACTCTAATCAGGGGTGTAAACTACGATCGGCCCTGATTCGACATCTAAGTTCACCAACCGCGTCCCGCATCCATCATAGCATAGATACTGCCAAGTTGTCAAGAATTGTTGTGCCCATGTTGTCATTAGTCACTGGTAGATGGTATGATAGTGGGTTTGGTAAAAACGCCACGCGCATACGGTACACTATACCCATGAACCAACCTGAACCCACGCAGGTCCCATGCCAGCCCGCCCCGACACTGCCGCCAGTCGGCAGTAACCCTGAGTTCGACCGGTTCGCGGACCTTGCCCGCAAGTTGTTCTCCGTTGCGAAAGCGGACCTTGCCGAAGTTCTTTCCCATGATACGCCAAACCTTAAGCGGGACGGCACGCCGAAGCAAAAGCCGGGACGCAAGCCGCACACCGCGTAATTCGTAATCCATGCAGGAATCGCCCGCGAGCTTCCCGAATCCGGTCTTACCGCCGAAGGAGGGCGGCAAGCCATGTGGTTAGTAGTTGACACGTCCTCGGAAGATCCCGAAGATGGGATAGGGGAATCGAGGCTCATTCGTTCCGAATCAGTCACTCAGATAAAAGTCGAATTGGTGTACGAAACACTTGATCTGCACGATGGTGGTACTCTCATCGTTCAGAAGAACCAGGACGGTAAGCCAAACGTTACGGTGTATCGCGTTTTCGTTAAGTCCGGAGACGAGTGGTTCAAACTTGTCGAGATCGATAACGATGACAAATCTGGTAGCCATGAGAATCCCGTGATGCGGCTCACATCAATCTATCAGTCACTCGGCATAGATACACAATCCATTAGAGATGCCAGGCATACCTATGATCTCGACGGTAAGCCGCGTAAACCACTTGTCCGGCTACCGTTCTTGCCGAAGGAGTAGTGCCCCTTGCTTTTCGATGCGACTCAAAAGGTTCTCTAAACCGGAATGAGTGCGTCGATACCGGTCGGCTTTTGCGAGCAACGACAGGTATTCATCAAGCTCCAGATAAGCCGTGTCAATGGCTGCCACCACTTGGCCCGGCTTTATATCTTCGATTATGTTGTCCATAGTTTACCTCAGTAACTAATCAGGTGGCACAAATAGTTTGCCAAGTGATTTATTGCCCAAGCAAGTGCTCAGACGCGATTCCTCTTTCGTCCGGAGACGTTCTCCACGACAGCCCACGAACCCATTCGCGGGTCGATTCGTCGCCGCCGCGACGATGTTTGCGATGAGTATCACCGGCTGTTTGCTGTAATTTACCGGTAATATTATACCAGCCCTGCCGCTATACCGCCGCCCGGGCGCGGACGTTATTCCGGATGCGCTCGATGGTTTCCGAGGTAACCGGCTTTTCAAAGCTTCGATAGCCGGCCAGCTTGAAGCCGTGGCCGGCCGCGATCCGGCTGATCTCGCGCACCTTGTCCACAGCGACCTCCTTGCCGAGCGTGTAGTCCTCGTAGCGGCCGGACAGCGCCAGGGCCATCGTCTCCGACATGCACGCGTAGGCCGTCCGAGGCTCGAATCCGAAGTTGAAGTGGAAGTCGACGTCGCCCGGAACGCGGACAACACCTCCCTCGATCACCAGCACGTCGTTGCGCTCGCGGGCAACACGAACCGAGACATCGCGCGGGCGGGCCACGTCGCAAACCACAGAACCGGATGACAGATACTCCGGAAGGATCACGGCGTCCACCGCGCTCGTGACCGTGATAATGACCATCGCACCGCGGAGGCCGGTCTCGACATCATCGAAGACCTTCACGCGCGTGGACGGCATCTCGGAGGCCACTCGTTCCAACCGGCCAACGTCACGGCCGATGAGAGCCAGCTCACCGGCGGATTCCGCGAGCAGCATGCCGCAAGTGCGGCCGATCGAGCCCGTAGCGCCTACAATTGCCACTCGACTCTCGGCCAGACGAATGCCCATCTTGTTGGCGGCGTCGACCGTTGCCTCCACGGCGGTAGCCACAGTGTATGAGTTGCCGGTTGTCACGGCGATGTCGAGATGTCGCGCAACGGTGATTCCGCCATCACCCGCCACCGAAGTAAACGCACCCAGACCGATAATCCTCGCTCCCTGGGCGGCCGCGAGCTCGCCGCACTGCACCAGCCGTTTGACAACAAAGTCCTCTGGAAGTGTGATTAGCTGGCGCGGTGTAAGCGGACATCCGATAAACCAGCCCTCGGCCTCCACTCCGGTCGTGGATCGCACGCAGGTGATATGCGAGGCGATGATCGGCTGCTTGTGCTTAATGAGCCACTCGACCGTCGACTCCGGCAGAAATCGGGCGGCGCCGTACACTCCACCCTTGCGGGCAACGTCGCGGCGGACATCAATGGGATGTATGATAAAGGCAAATTTTTCCAAGAGTTTTCCGTTATGCCCCCAGCGCATTCGTGTACTTACAGTAGTAAAAGCTATTGTCACGGGCACTCAACGGTCTGCCAGTGAGGCGTTTTGCCGGCTAAATCGTTAAGGCAGTGCGAGTGACATGATCTCCATTACAACAGACCCCTTGAATTTTCATCGGATTTACGATATAGTATAAGTTCAGTAGAGGCCGAACGGTTGACTTCATTATACCTGACGGCGCCGGGCCTGCGCCGGCGCTTCACGATCAATATGGTTCCACCGCGGGCGGAAAGGCCCCGGAGTACGGCCGCGCTGCCATCATCCAGTACGCAAAAGGATTAGGTTATCGACGCATGGATTCCCTACGCATATTAATCGCAGATGACGAGCCGATCATTCGACTCGACCTGCGCAAGACCCTCGAGAATATGGGACATCAGGTTGTCGCGGAAGCCGGGGACGGTTCGAAGGCCGTCGAACTGGCACGCGAGTTTAAGCCGGACATCGTTATTCTCGACATCAAAATGCCGGAGCTAGACGGAATCGACGCCGCCAAGATGATTACCACCGACGGGATTGCGCCGGTGTTGCTCCTGACCGCTTATTCGCAGAAGGACCTCGTCGATCGTGCGAAGGACGCAGGAGTGTTCGCCTACCTGGTGAAGCCGTTCAAGGAGGCCGACCTCCTCCCGGCAATGGAAATTGCGATCTCGCGCTACGAGGAGTTTGTCGAGCTGGAAAACGAGGTCTCGGACCTGGAAAACAAGCTCGACACTCGCAAGGCTGTCGACCGCGCCAAGGGCATCCTGATGGACCAGTACGGCCTGAAGGAGCAGGAGGCATTTCGCAGGATTCAAGTGCAGAGCATGAACACGCGAAAGAGCATGCGTGAGATTGCCGAGGCGATTATCATTGCGCACAGCGTCTAACCGGCTCATGGATATTGCGCCGATAAACACCAACGCTTAATGCGCTTGAGGAAGCCGACCGCCTGGACGCCGAAAAACCTGAGTCAGCCCCGTCCCACCCAGCATGACCATGGTGACACGGGAGGAGGCTGACGTCCTTCCACGACGCGGACGCGACTATGTGAATCCAGCGAATGACTCACTCGCGTGTTCAGGGCATGGTCACGGCCTGTTACACGATTCATCCGCTGGACAACTGCGATCGCATCGGAGAGATATGCATGGCAAGACATAACGGCTGTGATGATGATGTGCCGCCCGGAATTGGCTTTGGGCGGCGCAATTTATTTCTCAAGCACCAGGCCGTGACGCAGGTTCACCATGAGAACACGGTGCGTAACCTCAAGCGTACCCTCGAGAGCCGCAACCGCGAACTCGGCGCAGCGCACGCTCGTATCCTCGAGATGGAGAGCGCCCACGACGAGCGCAATGCCGAGGCGGAGGCGCTCCGCCGGGTCGGCGAGGCGATGGGGCAGCTCTTCGACCTCGAAGAGATGCTCAAGGCGGTTGCGGGAGTAGCCGTGCACGTGACCAGCACGGATTCGTCGCAGGTGTACCTCTTTAACGACGCGCACGACACGCTCGTCCTGCGGGCTGTCGACCGCGGCGAGGATTGGGGCAGCATTGTCGGCAAGATCCGGATGAAGGTCGGCGAGGGCCTGACCGGC
>JBKQWH010000384.1:0-6030 GCA_052139635.1 Capsulimonadaceae bacterium | reverse complement strand
AACCACGTCGGCCTTTTGACCAAGGTGGATGCTGGAGATGTCGGACTCGTCGACGTACGTATCGATCTCGAGCCGGTTCAGATCCGCGACTACGATCAGGGTTGGCGCGGAAAGACCGGCAGCGATCGTTTCGCCCTGCTGTTCGGCAAGCTGGGTAACCGTGCCGGTGATCGGAGTCCGGATGAATGACTTCGAGACCTGGACCTGATTGTACGCGACAGTCGCCTGCGCCTGGGCGACGGCGGCCCGCGCCTGCGCGACGGTCTGCTGCTCTTGCTGGATTTGCGCCAGGTTGGCAACTGCCACCTGCTCGGCCTGCTGGGCCTGCAACTGCGCCGCCCGCGTCTGCTCCACTGCGGCTAGACGCGCCTTGTCGGTATACGTCTCCGAGAGGGCCGCCGCGAGCGCGGCCCGCGCGGCCCCAACATTCTGCACGGCCTGAGTGACGCCGTCCTTCGCGGTTTCGAGATCGTCGGTAACCTTCTGCTGCGTCAGAGTCAAATTCTCCTGGCCGGCTGCGACCAGGCTCTTGTCCACACCCTCGGTCGCAACCGCCTGATCGACCACGCTTTGTGCAACGAACCCTTTCGCCAGCAGGTCCTGCTGGCGCTTCAGAGTGACATTCGCATTGACTTCGTTCGCCTGTGCCTGGGTTAATTGCTCCTTAGCCGTCGCAATCGTCAGGTTCGCGCCGTCCTGAGTCTGCACCAGCGTTGCGCGGGCGGTTGCCAGGGCCGCGACGGCCGAAGTCACGCCGGTTTCGGCCTTATGGATGTCGGTGGGGGTCTGCGCCACCTGCTGGTTGGCGGTCGCCTGCGCGCTCGCGAGGTTCGCCCTGGCGCTCGTTACGCCGGCCTGCGCCTCTGCAAGCGCCTCCTGAATCTGCGTGTCGGTCATGTTGACGCCCTGGACGGTTTGCTGGAGTTTCTCGACCGCGGCCTGATAAGCGTCCTGGGATTCGTCGAGCTGGTCCTTGAGATCCGGAAGATCAAGCTCGGCGATGATCTGTCCCTTCTTGACATGGCTGCCGACATCGGCGTAGAGCCGCTTGATGACGCCGGTGATCTGCGAGCCGATGGCCACCTGGGCGCCGGTCTGGGCCTCGACGCTGCCGGTGGCCGACACGGTCTCGATCAGATCGCCGCGGGTGACCTTGCTCAGGATCATGCTGGCTGTGGGGTCGACGGCGGGGTGTGTCTTCACCCAGGCGAAGCATGCCAGCGCGATAACTATCACGGCCGCCGTCGCGACAGCCCATGTCGGAATCGGTTTGCGCTTCGGCCTGCGTCTTGCCGCCGGTAAAGCGTTCGCCGCCGGCCCTGGCTGATCCGACGCCTGTTGTACTGCCATACTGGACTCCTTGCCGGAGGGGTTAACGACCTCCACTCTTGCTGAAGCGTCAGGCGAGGACGTCCTCGTTCTGCACTGGCCCAAAGGATCGTATCGCGACCATAATACGATGGACAGTGCGTCGTATGCTAGAGTTCACCATCACGGTGAACCGTGGGTACTTGAGGCGAGTTTTGCGCCAGCCACAACGGATCCTATCGTGGGACAGGCCTCCGTGCCTGTCTTCCTCCGCGTCCATGTGTCCCTGCATCCGCGCTAGGGAGCCGCGCCGGCGCCTGTCGCTGCGGCCGCCGGTGCGGCAGGAGGGGGGCTTGCCCCCGTCGGTGCGAGTGGCGGAGGCGTCGCAGGAGCGGAGGGCGCAGGAGCGGTGTTGTCAAGACCGAGCGCCCTGGACAGCGCTGAGTTATCCACATAGAAGTTGTAGATAGCGTTGACATAACTGTCCTTGGCCTGCGCCAGGGTCGCCTGCGCGGTAACGACGTCGACGACCGTTTCCAGGCCTTCCTTCTGTTCGGCGACCGCCGAGTCGTAGTTCACCTGGGCGGCCTTGTACGCGGTCTGGGCCAGGTTAGCCGCGTTGTACGCGGCGGAATAAACACCATATTCCTGCTCCACGTCCTCGTGCACCGCAAGGCGGTCCTCCTCGAGCGTATCTCTTGCGGAGTCGCGCTGCGCTTCCGCAACACGTTGTTCACCGCGGGTCAACCCACCGTCGAACAACGGGAATGTGGCCGTTAACATAAACCGCCGGTCGTCGCTGGTCGGCCCGAAGTCGTTATGCGCCGTATCCAAATACTCGGCGGTGGCAGTCCCCTGCAGGCCGGCTTCGACGTTTGCAACCTTGACGGCAATTTCGTCGTACTCCACCTGGAACTCCTGGGCCTTGAGGTCCGGGCGATTCGCATAAGCGGTGTCGATATCGTCCTGCAAGGTTGGCTGCGTGGAAGCGGCCGGTACGGGCGGCAGTTGGTCGCCGGCCACCAATGGGACCGGGTTTACGACCGTTGCGTTGTCGACCCCGAGTTCGTTCTTGATGGTTGCCGAGGCTGTCACGATGGCGGCCTGATCGTTGGTCAGAGTAACCTGCGCATTTGCGAGCGTGGCCTGCGCCTGATAGATGCTCGCGGCGGCAACTGTTCCGGCGTTCACTTCCGCCTGCACCTGGTTGACAACGGTCTGGGCCTCGTCCACCAGCGATTGATCCACCTTCACCAGATCGATGGCTCGCAACAGGTTGTAGTAGTCCTCGGTGACTGCGTCGATAACCGTCTGGTTTGTGTTGGCGGCGCTGTATTTCGCCATCGATCTCCCCTGGCGCGATTGTGCGTTCACCAGTTCTCGTTTGCCGGTGTCGATGATTGTCTCGGTTGCCGTCACGGTGCCGGTTCCGCCGGAGGTCTTCGTACTGAACAGTCCCCCCGATGAATACAGCATGGAACTATCGCTCTCGTATGTGTACGTGGGTACCACATTCGGGTAGTACTGGGACATCGTTTGCTCGAGAGTACCGGACGCCGACCGCTCCTGTGTCTTAGCGATCCATTGCGACGGCTGATGGGCCAGCGCGATATTAATCGCCTGCGAGAGGGAAAGCGGGTTTGGAACGGTGGTAGGGGAAGGCGGTACAACCTGGGCCTGTGCGGTTCCGGCCAGCCCAGCCGCCAGTAATAGGCAAAGCGCACTGCGCTTCAATATCGTCGTCATGGTTCGAGTATATCCTGTTATCTTTGCCCACTCACTACGTGGTCCATTGTTGAGACGTACGACGCCCGTTGACGGTAACATTCACAAAACAGTCGTAGATGGTCTCTGTCGAGCTGCCGCCAGTGAGCATATACCCGAAATACGGAAGAACTATGACGCTGAATTGGCGGAACGCAGCCGAACACGCCCGTTCCGCGATCTCGGACAAGGGGCAAGACCATGAGATCACGGCCTTGCCCCCGCCGGGTTAACTCAATGCACCGTAGATGTCGAGGCCGGTGTTGACGAGCGACGTGCCGTCGGAGAGCCAGCCCGGGTTTTGGCGGGCGGCCATCGAGCCGTCGAGGTTGGCTCCGTTGAAGTTCAGGCCTGCGCCCTGCCCGTAAATGCCGGCGGCGCGGCCGAGGGCATCCAAGCCGTACTGCGCGCCGAGCTGGGCCGGCGCGCCGAACGCGGCGGCCGCTTGCTGGTACGCCATCGGCTGCGTTTTCAACTGCCATTGGCCCAGGGCCGACTGGGCCTGCTGCATGTTCGCCGCCTGCATGGCCTGGTTATAGGCGCTGGCTCCCGCGTTCACGGAGTTCGGCGCCCCAGAATTCGTCGATCCGAGCCCACGCTGCGACATCTGCAGGGCGGAGTTGCTGGCCGCCTGGTTCCACGGATTGGTGAAGCTTCCGAAGTTCCCCAGGAAGGCGGCCCGCTGGTTCGCCGTTGGGCCGTTCTGCGCAAGGTTCTTCCAGTAGTCGCCGAGCGCCTGCTGGCCGGCGGCATACTGTCCTACAAACGAGCTGTAGAGCGTATTGAGTGCGCCCTGCCCGAAGCCGCCCATACTGGCGGCATAGTTGTTCATCTGGCCGATGCTGCCCTGCCCGTTGTTCAGCCAGGTCTGTTCTTGTCCCGAACTCGGGTTCATTCCACCCATCGCGTTCCTCCTCATTCGACGGTAAATCGGAACCGGATGCCCGGCCCCCAGGCGCCGTCGATGCGCCCTATCGTCACGTCCCTGCCGAACCGCCGCGCCATCGCGCGCGCAAACCGGCGGCCGGCCGCGTTGCCGACGAGAACATCGGCCGTCCACGTTCCCGGGAAAGCCCGGGCCAGCAGAGCGCCCACCGCCATGCCGACGGTCGACCGGCGGAATCGCGGGACGATGTAGAACTCCGCCAGGCAGTAATCGGCGCCGTCCGGAGCGCGCGGCCGGGCGATCACCACCACGAAGCCGGCGGGTACGCCGCCGGCGGAAACCAGAAAGGGGATGGTCGACGGCGCACGCCACCAATCGTCGGCCCGGATGGCTGGCCCTCGCACGCCGGGCGGATAGCAAGGCGCCAGCTCCCGCATATAAGCCGCCGCCATCAGGCGCAGCACTGCGACATCGGCCACCGTCGCTGGAATTACTCTTGTATTCATCGGTATCCTTTCGTGAAAAAGGACCGCCCCGGATAATCGGAGTGGCCCTGCTTTGAATAATGGCGGCGTCTCTGAATCTCGACCGAATTCGCCCGTGTCTGTCGGCGGGAGCGCGGGCTCGCTCCGGGCGCGCAATCACAACATCGAAATCGTTAGCACCGCTTGCGCCCTACTCAAGCCCCTACGAATTCGGAGAATCCTCGAACGAACACCGGATAGGCCGGACTCCGGAATTCACCGCGCCGAGGCGTACTCATGTGTGCAACCGACCGAGTATTCGTGACGCGTGAGGTTGACTTATGACGCGCTTTCGGTTATGGCCAATTCCACAGCCGTCATCCGTGGTGCGCTACCCCATGCTCGCGGCATGAAACATCAACGCCGGTAATAGGGCGACTGTGAGCAGTGGCATGAACAAAGCGGCGGCCATCCCACCGGACGCCCGCATCATTAACGCTAAACGGGCTGAACCGAATTCGGTTCAGCCCTCGACATTTTGCAGCGCGCTCGCTAAAATAGTAGTGTCTTCGGGGGAGGGACCCGACCGATCACCTCGGCCCTTTCGGTAGCACGCGAAGTCAACAAAAGAAGTTATTGCTTCGCGTCAGTAGACATCGTAAAGTCTGGCCGCTAATCGGACAAAGCCCCGGTCGGAACCAGGCTCACGCCTTGCCCGGTGGACATCAGAATCACTTCTGCATTTGTCGGAATATACCCAATGTTCCTAAGCTGAACTACCGCGTCCCACGCTGGCGGTTTCGCAACGTACGAACTCCCCCATGTCGCACCATCGGCTATCCATTCCGCGCGCAACTGCTCCGTTGACCTGCCAACGTCGCTGTATCCGAATTTTGTGCGACAACACGGACACAGCAACCAATCTGACGGACGGCGCGGGAGTCTATCATATCCACAAACACTGCACGTGTACATCAAACCCTCCCACAGTTGCTTCGAAAATAGGCGTAGTTGTCGGCGAACGTATGCGTCAGCCGAGCAGGCGTCTTAATGGGCGCCGTCCACGACGGCACAGGAATAAAGAATGTCACAATGTGGCCGTCAGGCGTCATTACCCCGAAATGATCACGGCGCTTGTCGAACCTTACAATCAATCCGCCTACACGAATGCACTCCTCCAGATCGGCACTGCTTTGTAAGTCGCGTTCAAAAAACGCCTTCGCCATCCGTAAGTATTCGGCGGCCGTGGTAGCACCAAATTCATGCCCATGCTCGCTGAAATGCTCATTTAACTCACTCTCGCTCGTAAATCCCACAACTGTCGGCAACGGATCACAACTCCTGTTTCTAGATATTACTGCATTTCAGGCGAAAAGGCAATTCGTAGTAGCAGAAGACACAAGGCTGCCAGACTCATTTAACGCGGCTGGCCGGAACCGGCCGGCCTAACGTGGTGAGACCGGAAAGAGAGACCAGAAGGAGCGGCATGAGAATACGAACTTCGCTTTGATAGCGCCCGGGCACCGTGCCGCCCGCCTGACGATGCCGCACCTGCGGGAGGCCGCCTTAACCAACGCGAAAAGGGCTGAACCGAATTCGGTTCAGCCC
>JBKQWH010000383.1:0-6130 GCA_052139635.1 Capsulimonadaceae bacterium | reverse complement strand
AAATTAAAAATGAACTGGACGTTCGCCAGTAATCCGGCCAAAATCCGTCGTATAATCATATCAAAAGTAAGCAAGCTGGTGGCTGCCGGGAAAGGATGGACCGCGAATGGATCACTACGAATACTATCTCCTGGGTTGCAAGGCGCGTGGTGTGCGTCCGGTTTCTCGGCGCTATTTCGTGAGGTTATATCACAAGTACCTGCGCCACCCGGCCGATCCCTCACCGGTGATCACTCCGTCACGGGACAGGAAGCGGATTGAGCGAATCGCGCAGCGCCGCAGGCGGCTGTCCCGACTCGACGCCCTTGTTCGACAGGGCCGGCGGCTTTCCGCAAACCCGACCGGCGAACCCGGAGATGGACTGTCCGGCCGTCAATCCCCTGATCCGCGACTAACGACGCTTCCTGCCGTATCCGGCGCGTCGGGCCGCCGCCTGCCGGGGTCCCCAATTCGCCGAACCGAGCTCGACGACGATCGGAAGGCGCACGATTTACAATTTGCGGCATCGGCCGCCGATCGTTATTGACAAGTCACCAACGCGGGCTGTATACTTTAGCGTATGATGAGGCAGGGTAACATCAACCACACATATTGCTGGTGGCAGCCGGAGAACAATCCGGGACGCCACTCCGACACGTGTAGATGAGCTATCTGCCATGACCAGATGATAACGGGGACCGGGCGTTTCGGATCACGAGCCGCGCCGGTCCCCGTTTTTTGTCGAGGTATACTGAAATGCCAACAATGCTGTATCCAACTCGCGACGAGTTCATCGCAAAAACAAGCCAGGGCAACCTGATCCCGGTCTGGCGTGAGGTGCTGGCCGACCTCGAGACTCCTGTTTCCGCATTTCGCAAGATCGCGGGAAACCGCCCGAACAGCTTTCTGCTGGAAAGTGTGGCAGGCGGCGAGCAACTGGCCCGCTACTCATTCCTCGGCACCGACCCCTTCCTGACCCTGCGCACGAAAGGGAACACTGCCACAATCCTTGAGGACGGTGTTGTGAGATCGATCCCGCTCGAGGCCGGGCGCTACGACCCTTTGCACGCGCTCAAAGAGCTGCTCGGGCGATACACGTACGTCAGCACCCCGGAGTTGCCGAGATTCGTCGGCGGGGCCGTCGGGATGATCGGGTACGACACGGTGCGATTCTTCGAGCGCCTGCCGGAACTGGCGGTCGACGATCTTGGCATGGATGATTGTGTGCTCCTGTTCACCGATGCACTGCTGGTCTTCGACCACGTCAAACATAAGATGCTGGCGCTCTGCAACGCGCGTGTTGAGGCCGGCGTTGACCCGGGAGCCGTCTACGATGCGGCAGTTTCGCGAATCGAAGCGCTGCTCGGCCGGCTGAAGATGCCGATGCCGGATCTGAATTGGACGCCGGCTCCGGACGCGGCGACGGATGTCTTCCGATCGAACCGGACAGAGGAAGACTACAAGGCGGCGGTGGTGGCCGCCAAGGAATACATCACGGCGGGAGACACGTTCCAGGCGCAAATCGGCCAGCGTCTGGGTAAGAAACTCGCAGCACACCCGTTTGACGTTTATCGTGCGCTCCGCTCGATCAATCCCTCTCCCTATATGTTCTATCTGAATTTCGGCGACTCGACCCTGATCGGCGCCTCTCCCGAGATCCTGGTGACCGAGCGCGACCGGGTGGTCACCATCCGTCCGATCGCCGGAACCCGGCATGGGCGCGGGGCCACCCCGGAGGAGGACGACGCGATCGCGCAGGATCTTCTCTCGGACGCGAAGGAGTGCGCCGAGCATATCATGCTGGTCGACCTCGGCCGCAACGATATCGGTCGCGTGGCGCGCTACGGAACCGTTAAGGTCGATGACCTGATGATCATCGAGAAGTACTCGCACGTGATGCATATCGTCAGCAACGTAACGGGTGTTCTGCGGGACGACATGGACCAGTTTGACGTGCTGCGTGCGTCGTTCCCGGCCGGCACCCTGACCGGGGCCCCGAAGGTGCGCACGATGGAGATCATCGAAGAGCTCGAGCCGACCCGCCGGGCGTACTACGGCGGCGGCATCGGGTATTTTTCGTTCAGCGGCGACATGGATACGGCCATCACCATCCGCACAGCGCTCGTCAAGGGCGATACGATCTACGTCCAGGCGGCCGGCGGCGTGGTGGCCGACTCCGTGCCCGACTACGAGTACCGGGAGACGCTTGCGAAAATGCGCGCGACAGTGCGCGCGGTCGAGTGGGCGGAGGCCGGCCTGGACTAGAACCGTGGAAACAACGCCAATCACCAGGGATGAGCACGACGCGGCCGCCGCCCTTGTTCGGGCTGCCCTACCGGCGTCCCGGAAGTATATCGGAGTGAACGCGGAGAATCTGCCGGAAGGGCGCGCAATGCTCGACGCACCGGAGCGCGTCCAGGCCGCCCTCCTGGTGGCGCTCGTCCAGCGATCCAGCTTTTCGGGAGTTGGTGGGTTCGTCGAGGGAATCCTGGCTGGCACGAGCCTTCGATCGGTTGTGTCGAAGCTGTTCCGGCGCAGCCCCCCACTTGCGAGCGCGGACTTGATCTCACTGCTGAAGGGAGCCCGCGAATCGACCGTCCTGCCGTCCTCCCTGCCGCTCGCCAGCATAGCTGCCTATCTGGAGCGAGCCGCCCAGTCCGCGCCGCTCCCGGCGGAGGCCCTGTTCGAGATCAGCCAGTGGGCGGAGCAACTGTCGAGGGGCTCCCAATCCGCGGAGAGCCGCAAGACCGGCGCACGACTGCGAGCACTGGTCGGTTTCGAGCCGGCACAGGTTGTCGCCCCCGAGGAACCCGCCGAATCCATCGCGCCCGCAACACAAGAAGAAGCCGACGAGGCCCGGCGGCTTCTGGCGAACCTCGACCGTGAGATGCCAGAATCCCTTTACGAAGGCCTTCCCGCAAGACCAACCCTCTCCGATGTCTACGCCGCAAAGCGACGTAGCCAGATCGAAAACTACGAGCCGGGGCGGGCAATCCTCGAGGCGCCACCGCGCGTCAAGGCTGCGGTCGTACTCGCGCTGCTCGACGGAACCATGACCCGCGACTACCTTCCGACTTTAGTGTGCTTCAATTCCGGACTGCAAGCCGAGACACTCCCTTATACGCCGATGGATATCGTTCGGCTCATCGAATCGGTGATGGCCGGACTGCACGGAGGCGGCTGGAACCCCGGATTGGAGATGCTCTGGAAGATCCTGGAGAACCACGTGGGTAGCCACGGCGTTGCAAAGGACGTTGGCACAGCCCTGCTGCGCTTGAGAGACAGTCTTGCCGCGGCTTGCTACCATCCACCCTATCGAGAATACGCGGCCAAGGTCAATCCGCTCCTCGGGATCGACCGGCCGGGAATGATGGAACCCGGCGAGCCATGGGCCGACGCAGCCCTGGCGGATTTCGACTGCCTCGACGAGACCGTGAGGCCACCGTGGACCCGTCTCTTTGCCCACGCACTCAGCCTGGACTCGTCGAAGCCCGGCAAGGCGTGGACCAAACAGGCCGACGCCCTGCTCACCGAGGTCGGCAAGGACGTCTTCTGGCAGCATGCCTCCGAATGGTTCCCGCTCGTCAGCCGCAGCCGCACCGTAGTGCTCGACAAGAACAGCACGGTCCTGCGCGGACTGGTGTGGCTCAGCAGCATCGTTCCCGACGCCGGCGTTCCCGATGCACTCAGCCGGCTCGCGCTCGCCTGCTTTACCAAGATCATCGGGTGCGGCCAGCGATGCGCCAAAGCCGGGAATGCCTGCGTGGCGGTGCTCGGGAACGCGCCGGGGGTAGGGGGCGTCTCCTTGCTCAACCGGCTGCGTCAGAAGGTCACGTATCAGGTTCCCCTCCGGCTGATCGAGAAGGCGCTCGACGAAGCTGCTTTGCGCGCCGACCTGACGCGGGAGGACATGATCGAGATCAGCGTGCCGACTCACGGTGTCACCGCCGCCGGCCGTCGGGAGGAAGAGTTCTCCGACTGCACGGCCATCCTTGATGTCGACGGCACATCACATACGGCCTGGCGATGGGTCGACTCCAACCGCGAGTCCCTGGAAGGCCCGACGTTCCGGGCGGCGTCGGAACATGCGAGGGAAATCAAGGACCTCGAAAAGGAGCCGGCCGAGATCCGCCAGGTGCTCCTGGACCAGAAAGTCCGTTTGGAAGGGCTGTTCCTGCTCGGGCGCTTCTGGCCGCTCCCGGCGTGGACGGAGCGTTACGTCGATCATCCACTGGTCGGCCTCCTGGCCCGCCGGTTGATCTGGGACGCCCGGATCGACTCAACCTCGGTTAGCTTCATGCCGGATGGGGCAGGCTTCATCGACATCGCCGGTCGTTCGGTCACCCTTCCCGACCAGACGATCGTCACACTGTGGCACCCAACCGGCAGACCACGGGATGAAATCGCCGGATGGTGCGACCTCATTTCCGCACGGCGCATCGTTCAGCCGTTCAAGCAGGCCTGGCGCGAAACCTACGAGATCACGCGATCAGAGGTCTCGGTGGGAGATAAATCCCTCGAGTCCGACCGGTTCGCGGGTCATATCCTGCGCCAGCATCAGTTTCGGGCACTTTGTCTGGAGCGCGGCTGGCGCTACCGGCTTCAGGGTGGCTGGGACTCCGCTAACACTCCCTATCTGGAGATCCCACGCTGGGGAATGGTCGCCACCTTCGATGTCGGCAACGACGACGACGTCGAGCAAACCGCGTCCAATATCGACAAGACTGTCACGAGCGGCGCGGTCGGCTTTGGTCGCACGATCGACGGTTCGCACCCGGACGTCGTCCGGATGGTCGAATTCGGAGAGCAGTCCGGCCTCCTGCGCGGCCGCATGGTCGACCGCGTTCAGAAGGAACTCTCGCGCCGATTTGTAGAGTATCGCACACGCCCGATGGCGCTCGTCGACATCCCGCCAATCATCTTCTCGGAGGTCATGCGCGACATCGACCTCTTCGTCTCAGCCTGCAGTATCGGCAACAGCCCGGTCGGGACCGCCTTCCAGAGCAACCCGACCGTCTTCGAGTACTGGAAGCAGTTCTCCTTCGGCGAGCCAACCGGCACCGTGCAGAGTCGCCACACACTTATCGAGCGCCTCCTCCCCACCCTGCCGATCGCGGCGCAATGTATCCTGGAGAACCGCTACCTTGCCGTTCAAGGCCGGTTGCGCCGATATCGGATCCATCTTGGCAGCGGAAACGTGTTCATGGAGCCTGGCAGTGTCGCCATCGTACTGCCCAAACCCGGCGCCAGGGAACGCGCGATAATCCCCTCCGGCGAGCGACTCTACGTTCCATTCGAGGGCGACGAGCTATTGTTCGACATCCTCAACAACGCCATGATTCTCGTGCGCGACGACGAGATCACAGACAAGGCATTCCGAAAGCAAATCCGCTGGGTTCCTTGAGTCTCGGAACCCTCGTGTCCGTTCGGACCACGCCCGTCCATCGCGTCCATAGTGTCCATTTGTCCATCGGCCTCACCTTGGCCCGCTCGAACTTCGAGCAACTTTCCTGGCCGAGTATTGTCTATCTATCGGTCAGTACAACGAAATCAACTAACTGTGTGGAGGCAACGCGTATGGCTGCGGCCGCTTATCAAACCAACCCGCCGCGAACTGTCCGATGGACCGGCGCGAAGGCGGAACGGATTCTCGTTTACGGGTTAGTCCTTCTGTGCGGAGGCGTGCTCATCTGTGCCGTCTGCTCCAACTTGCTGGCCACGCTGCGATACTTCCAGTCAGGACTGCAGACGGCGGCGACGGTCGTTGCAAAGCACGAGAGTGATGGTAAGTCAACCCAATACTATTTGGACCTCGAATACAACACGGCGAGTGGCCCCTTGCATAACACGATGTGGACCGAGCAAGAGAACTACAATGCCTGTAACACCGGCTCGGTCGTGACCATCACATATCTGCCCGATGCCCCGGACCAGCCCCGTTTTGGACGGGTCACCGCTGCCGACGTGGCAGACGATCAACAAGCATTGGTGATTGCAACGATTGGTGTGGTAATCGTCGGCGCTCTGGTGGTGGTTCTTTGTGAATACGCGCTGCGGAAAGAATATCGCCTCGTTCGCGACGGACTCCTTGCGACAGGCAGGGTGTTTGAAGTGCGAGAAGTGCCGATTAAGTCAGGCACAAAGCATATCA
>JBKQWH010000382.1:0-3106 GCA_052139635.1 Capsulimonadaceae bacterium | reverse complement strand
CCCAAGCGAAATAGTCGTGCAGCACTTGTCGCAAAATATCGTCGCTCGCTAATCCGACATCGGCCAGAGCCAAGTCGAAACAGGCAATCGCACGGCGATCCATTTCATCGTGCTCCCCGTTTCCGCTGTGCATCTTGACGACGGTGGTCTCGTCACCATAGGAATCGGAATACGTGGTCGGGCCGCCGAGTGCCTCGGCCCAGTAAGCGGCGAGTCGCTCGACATGCTGGGGGTGGAAGCCGTGGCTGAACGCATGGGCGACCACGTCGTCGGCCATCACCCGGCGATGCCAGGCGTCGGCAAGACGGCGCAGGCCGTCGCTGCCACCCGCCGCCTCGAAGACAGATTGCATGCATCCATGATGACAATCCTCCCGTGTCTATGCAAGACGCGAGTTGCACTTGGGCGAGAAACGTCCTAACCGCCAATTTGCCGCGAACCGCCAGCTCCGGGCGTATCGGCGGCGACTCGTACGGAGGCGGGCCGCCGCCCAGTTGACCGCACCTGCGAGGAGCTTTGGAAGAGTGGGGCGTAATTCGTTCCCAATGCAAGTACGACATCCGCGAGTGTACAATCATGACACGCTCATGACCCTCGCTCCCGGAACTCGTATGGGGCCGTATGAGATCCTTGCGATGATCGGCTCCGGGGGCATGGGCGAGGTGTATCGTGCGCGCGACGCGCGGTTGAGACGCGAGGTCGCGGTGAAGATTCTTCCCCCGGAAGTCGCCACCGATCATGTTCGACGCCAGCGCTTCGAATTCGAGGCGCGCACAGTGGCTGCCCTGAATCATCCCAACATCGTCGCCATCTACGACGTGGGCGTAGAAGACCGTGTGCCGTACATCGTCAGTGAGTTGATTGAGGGCCAATCGCTCCGTGGAAGCGCCCTGGGATTACGGAAGAGCCTCGATTGCGCCGTCCAGATCGTCAACGGGATCGCCGCCGCCCATGCCGCGGGGATCGTCCACCGGGACCTGAAGCCCGACAACATTATGTTGACTCGGGACGGAGGCGTCAAAATCCTGGACTTCGGACTGGCCAGGCTGAACGTGCCGCCAACGGCCGCGGCAGCCACCGAAACGTTGACGATTCGAACCCAACCGGGCCTGCTGATGGGCACCGTCGGATATATGTCGCCGGAACAGGTTCGCGGCAAGGACGCCGATGAGCGCTCCGACATCTTCAGCTTCGGAGTAATTCTATACGAGATATTAGGCGGCCGGCGTGCCTTTCATGGCGACACCGCGGTCGAAACGATGACGGCAATCCTGAAACAGGAGTTGCCCGAGCTGCCCGATACCGTGCCTTCCGGCGTGCGGCAGATCGTTTACCACTGCCTGGAGAAAGATCCCGCGAATCGGTTTCAGTCGGCGCGCGACCTGTCGTTCGCGCTCTCGGCGATGTCGCCAGGGGCGAGCCAGAGTGGCGCTGCCCCGAAGGTTCCCGGATCGGCGCGCTGGCGCCGCTGGACGCTGGCGGCCGCCGGGGCGGTGTCGCTGATCGTGCTCACCATCGCCGCGTACCGCCTGGTGGCGCCGGAGCCGCGGCCCACGAACTGGTCGGGAGCGCTTCTGGGCGGACCGGACATCGCGTTTCGACCGCGCCCCTCGCCCGACGGACACCTGGTGGCATTCTTCGCCGTGGATGGAGGCTACACGCAGGTCGGCGTCATGACGCCCGAAACCGGAAACTGGTCGACGCTCACGCATAGCCGGCAGCATGGAAACGTCACCAACGTCGCCTGGGCGCCGGATGGCTCCTCCATATATTACGACCGCGTCGAGGCCGTGCCGGAGGGGATCTACAGCGTGCCTGTGCTTGGCGGCGACGAGCGGCTCGTCTTCCCACGGGCGTTCCGGCCGGAGACGCTCCCGGACGGGAGTTTACTCGCAGAGAAGCTGAACTCCGCGCGTGAGTGGCAACTCTTCCGCTTCTGGCCTGCCACCGGGCGGGTAAAGGATCTGCCCGTCGCAGCAGTCGATCCCAATGAAAGTCTCTCCAATCCGCGCACATTCCCGAACGGCAAGGAAGCTCTGATCGATGGAGCGCCGCTGGGGAGGGAAGCCGCCGACGGCGTGAAACTGTTGGTGGTGGATCTCGTCACCGGCGCCACGCGGCCCTTTGCGCCCGATATTCCGAGAGGCACCGGCGCGCCCGATTACGCGGTGAGCCGCGACGGGAAATCAGCGGTGATCACTCGGGAGCTTGGGGAATTTACGCAGGTGCTTGCCGTCCCCATCCACGGACGCGGGCCGGCTCAAATGCTGTTTACCGCCACCCACGAAGTCTGGGGCGTGGATACCGCCCCCGATGGAAGCGTGTATTCCTGCGTGACGGACGTCCCGGCGGAACTGGTGAGCCGCCCGCTGGATCGCGATCAGACGGAAACGTGGGCTCGGTTTCCGGAGGTCTCCGATCCCGACGTGCTTGCCGTCCTGCCGGATGGGCGCGTGGTCCTGACGGTCGTCTATTCGGAGCGCCCCCGCCTGATTGTCGTACATCCCGGGAAGAAGCCGGTTGCCATGGTCGCCACCACGGAGCAAACTTCGACACCCGTTACGGCCGCCGGCCCACGCGAGATCGCGTTCATGATCGGTCCTGCGCCACGAGGAACGATTGCGTTTGCGGACGTCGAAACCGGGCGCATCACGCGCCGCATCGCTCCAGGCAAGGGTGAAATCGTCTCGCTGGCAGCTTCGCCGGATGGCGGCACGCTGTATTTCGCCGCGGGAGGCAGCATCTGGTCGATTCCGTCCGCGGGCGGGCAAGCGCGGAAGGTTCGCGCCGGCGATCGCGTCGTGGCCGACCCGTCCGGCCGGGCGCTCCTCGTCAGCGTCCTGCAAAGCCCGAATATGCGACTCTTTCGCGTACCTCTGGACGGGTCGCCGGAGAGCGAGATCGCCGCCGATGTATCCCACGCGCCACGGTATTCGCACCTCTCGCCCGGTAGCTGGAATGCGGACGGCCGTCTCCTGGTTACCCTCCAGGAGACATGGTTCGGAGCGCCGGCCGTGCTGGATACCCGGACCGGCCGGCTGCAGCCCCTGCCATCCGACAAGACGACCGACTACGCCAGTATGGCCTGGCTGCCGGACGGACGCAT
>JBKQWH010000381.1:0-43272 GCA_052139635.1 Capsulimonadaceae bacterium | reverse complement strand
GCCGATTCCATCAAGCGTGTCCCCCAACTTGGCCGTCTTTCGCAGCGCCGTCTTGATCTCGTCAAAGAGCCGGGGAAGGTCCCAATAGAGTGTGTCCAGCAGCTTTACCGGACCATTGGGGAAGCGGTGGATCTCCTCCAGCGCGAGCCGGCTGCCATCGAAGTGGCCCAGTAGGCCCCGGCCGCTTTCAGCTCCCAGGTCTAGTGCGAGGTAGTCGGTCGTGGTTGTCATGTATGTCGGTTCTCCGCTCCAGACCTGTGAATCCGGCGGGCTCCCCGAATCTCACGCAACATCTGGGATGATCGCCCATGATAAGACCCGATAGCACCTGGAACAAGGACGCGTCGCTGGCCGGTTCTGCGTGGAACGTTGGTAGGCTCCAGGCGAAAGTGTTTACGTCCTGACATCGCGGGCTTGCCCAACATGGTGATCTTCATGCGATCACCTCTAGCGAACGCCTCTTTCCCGACATTCATCAAGAAGAAGAAAGGGCAAGCCCTGCCCTGGTGGCTTCCGCTGCGGCGCAGATGGGGATGCTGCACGGGGCCGAGCGCGTGACATATGTAACGATCGGAGGGGCGCCTCTGGAGACTCCCGATCCGCAACCCATTTCTCCTGCGCCCCGAAGCACCAACAATTACACGAGGATGGCGAGTCGTGGCACGAGCACGGAAAACTTCAACGCGCCTGCAGGTGTCGCAAACTAAGTCCCGCACGGTCGTCGTGTTTGCGGTCTTTGCACTTGCCTACTGTACGCTGGCGTGCCGCCTGGCTTACCTCCAGGTGGTGCGCCATAATTTCTATCAGTCGCAAGGCGATCAGTCACGGCGCAACAAGAGCATCCTGCCCGCCCGCCGCGGCCTGATCTTCGATCGGAATGGCGAGGCGCTCGCGGTAAACTTGCCGGCGGCGCACATCTATGCCGACCCCGGTGAGATCAAGGACCCCGCGCAAATTCCCTCCATTGCCGCGAGCCTCGCCGCCATCATCGCTCCCGCGGGCGGGCGTGACGCGAACGGGATCGAGCGCGCCCTGACGCGTAACCCGCGCACTCACTACGTGTCGCTGCTGCGCCACGCCTCGATCGCACTCGGCAACCAGGTCTCGGCTGCGAATCTCCCGGGTATCCATGTTGGCCCCGACACGAGCCGCTCCTACCCGAACGGCCCCCTAGCGGCGCAGGTTCTGGGCTTCACGGACGGCGACATGAACGGTGTCGAGGGTGTCGAGCACAGCCAGGATTCGCTCCTCGAGGGGCATGATGGTCTGATCGTCGGCGAGGTGGACCAGAAGGGACGGTTCCTGCCGGGAACGATCCGCACCGACCGCGACCCCGTCAACGGCCATGACCTGACGTTGACCATCGACAAGACGCTGCAGGGCGCCGCGGATGCAGCCCTGACCGAAGCGGTTAAGCAGCATCACGCCGACCATGGCGTGGTAGTGATCATGGACCCCGACACCGGGGAGATACTCGCCCTGTCGAACGAGCCGGGCTACGATCCGAACTCACCGCGGGTCGGGGCCAAATCCGCCCCCGCCGATGTGCTCACGCGCTGCAAACAATGGCGCGACAGCGCCGTGTCCGACCTCTACGAGCCGGGATCGACGATGAAGACGATCACCGCCACGGCCGTGCTGCAGGACGAAGGCCTGGGGGAGATGAACCACCACGTGTATTGCAGCGGCTCGATGGTCATCGGCAACCATGTGATCCACTGCGCGAAGGACCCGCCGTATTACGGTGTACACGGCGATGAGGACTTGCGCGGAGTCCTCAAGGAATCGTGCAATGTCGGAATGGCGCAGTTCGGACTGGCTCTTGGCGCCGACCGGCTCTTCGACTTTGAGCAGAAGTTCGGGTTCCTCGACGAGCCCAACAGCGGATTGCCCGGCGAGGTGAAGTCGCATCTGCTTCCGCCGACCGAGTTTAACCGGTTTACAGGATCTGTCGGCTGGTCGAAGATCCAGCTTGCCAACGTATCGTTCGGACAGGGCATCTCCGTTTCGCCGCTTCAACTCGCCACGGCCTACTGCGCCATCGCGAACGGCGGCTTCCTGATGCAGCCGCACATCGTGCGTGCGATCGGCGACGGAACGATCGAGCATGCCGTGAGCCCGCACGTGGTGCGGCGAGTCATGGACCCGGAGGTGGCTGCCGCGATGCGCTCCATTCTGGGCACTGTGGTGCAGGAAGGCACGGGCAAGCCAGCCCAGATTGCCGGGTTTTCCGTGGGCGGCAAGACGGGCTCGGCCCAGGTCGCCGGCGGGCACGGCTACGAAGCGGGGCACTACGTCTCCTCGTTCATCGGGATGGTGCCGCTGTCCCATCCGCGATTTGTGATACTGTGCTCGGTCTTCGAGCCTCAGGGCGTTCACTGGGGCGCCGCGGTCGCAGCCCCGGTCGTGCACGATCTGGCGAAGATCGCCACCATTGAGATGCACCTGACCCCGGACGATCCGGGCGCCGTCGATTGGGTCGATCATCTCCATCCCAGCGCACATCAGGCGCGGGTCGCCAGCCTCAACGAGCTTCTGAAGAGTGAGGACGAGGACGACCCGGACACGTCCCGTTAGCCACGATCGGGCACCCATTGCTGGCATACTCATCCGCGTCCGGTGCTAACCAGCGAGTTTGAGGACTACCAGCATCGGTTCGGCGGGCCGGGTAGAATACTCCGGAGAGGGAACCGCAAAGCTTATGATGAGCGACAACGACATTCGGGCAGACCGACAAGATGTATGGACATATGGACGCGATGGACGCGATGGACACGGAGGAAGACAGGCACGGCGGCCTGTCCCACGATTGGACATGAATAACCCAGACTAGCAAGGTTCTCGCGGACTGGGTTGTTGCTTTGACGCAACGGAATCTGAGGAGCCTGCGGACCACGCTATGAAACTGAGTGAGCTATGCCGGCATATTCCGGATTGCGAGCAACTGGGCGACGACGTCGAGATCACCGACATCGCCCACGACTCGCGCAAGGTCGAGCCGGGCGGATTATACATCGCACTGGTCGGCGAGCACTCGGACGGCCATGACTTTATCGCCGAGGCGACCGCGCGCGGCGCCGTGGCGATCGCGGTCCACCGCGACCAGAGCGGATGGTACGCGGCGCGAGGACTGCCGGTCCTCGTCACGAAGGACACCCGCGCCGTCCTGCCTGTGCTAGCGGCTGCGTTTTTCGAGGAGCCGTCGCGCCGCCTCTTCGTCGTCGGAGTTACCGGAACGAACGGCAAGACGACGACATCCGCGATGATCGACAGTATCTTTCGAATCATCGGCGATCGCACCGGATTGATCGGCACACTCGGTGCTTCGATCAGTGGCAAGGCCGTGCCGCTCGATCGAACAACTCCGGAATCGCCGGACCTGCAGCGTCTCTTCGCGCAGATGCTCGATCAGAGCGTCCGGCGCGTCGTGATGGAAGTCTCGTCGGAGGGCGCGCTGGCCGGACGCACATCGGAGGTCGCCTTCGATATCGGCGTCTTCACCAACCTGACGCAGGACCACCTCAACACGCACGGCACGATGGAGGCGTACTTCGCGCAGAAACTGCGGTTGTTCACCGAGTATGCCGACGCGTTCCCGGACAAGCCGTTCGCGGGGGTTGTCAACGCCGACGATCCCTATGGCGTCCGCATCATTGACGCCCTCGAGGCCGACGGCCGCCCCGTCCTGCGCTTTTCCGCCACGGACCCGTCGGCTCCTCTCTACGCCGAAGTGCATGCGGCGCGCGCGAACGGCACCCGGTTCACCCTGCACTACCGGCCGCCGGTGGGCAGCGTCGTTCGCGTACCGGTCGATTTGCGGATCGGCGGTCTCTTCAGCGTGTCGAACGCCCTCGCGGCCGCCGGAGCGGCCATTATGAGCCGCGTTCCATCGATTGCGATCAAGAACGGCCTGGAAGCGCTTGCCGGTGTGCCCGGCCGGTTTGAACAGATCGACACAGGCGGCCGCGGGTTCGATGTCATCGTGGACTACGCGCACTCGCCCGACGGGCTCCGCAACGTGCTGGAATCCTCACGGGCGCTTCACCCGAGCCGCCTGATTTGCGTGTTCGGCTGCGGCGGCGACCGCGACACGTCCAAGCGTCCCAAGATGGGCGCCATCGCCGAATCGCTGTCGGATATTGTCATTGTGACAAGCGATAACCCGCGGTCCGAATCGCCCGAAGCAATCCTGGGCGACATCCTGGGCGGGATCGAAGACGGCGACCGGAACCCGAAAGTCGTGGTTGAGGTCGACCGTCATGAGGCGATCCGCAAAGCTCTCTGCGAGCTGGCGCGGCCCGGCGACCTCGTCGTGATTGCCGGCAAGGGCCACGAAAGCGGCCAGCAGTTTGCCGATCGTAAGATACCGTTTGATGACCGTATAGTGGCTCGCGAGGTGCTTGGACAATGAACAATGTTGGGGCAAACGGCACGGGGAGCGTCAGCCCGGCGCTCCGGTCGGTATTCCCGGGAACAACCGGCTTTCTCTCGGCGGCGCTGGGGCGCGACGTTGCCGGGCTCGATCCCGGCTTAAAGGTGCTGGGCGTCTCGACCGACACGCGGACCCTGAGGCGCGGGGAGGTCTTCGTGGCCCTTCGCAACGACCGGGCCGATGGCCACGACTTCGTGCGCAACGCTGTGGACCGAGGCGCTCCGGCCGTGGTCGTGTCCCTCCCAATTCCCGGCCTGCCCGTTCCGCAGTACGTGGTGGAGGACACCGAGGTTGCCTACGGGCGTCTCGCCCGTGTCTGGCGCGACCAATTCGACATCCCAATTGTGGGCGTGACCGGAAGCGTTGGGAAGACCTCTACCAAGGAGATGCTCGCGTGCGCGCTGCGCTCGCTCGGACCGGTGCTCAAGACGGCTGCCAGCCAGAACAACGAGACGGGAGTTCCGAAGGCGGTGCTCGGCCTGACTCCGGCTCACCGCTCCGCCGTTGTCGAGATGGGGATGCGCGGGGCCGGCCAGATCGCTCGCCTCTGCGAGATCGCGCGTCCGACGCATGGGGTGGTGACGCTGGTTGCCGAAAACCATATCGAATTGCTTGGCTCACGTGACGCGATTGCGGACGCCAAAGGGGAACTCCTCGATGCTCTCGGGGCCGACGGCATCGCATTTCTAAACGTCTGCGACTCGTACTTCCCAAGGCTGTCTAAACGAGCGTCGGGCAAGATCGTTAAGTTTGGCGTGATCGACGATTATCGGACTTCTCCACAGACCTTCGCCGGCGAGTCGTTCATTGCGACCGATCTTCGCCTTGTCCACGGACGGTGGGTGTTTCGAATTGGCGGCCAGGACATCGAAATCGCAAGTCCCGGGAGGCACGATGTCAGCAACGCGGCCGCCGCCTATGCTGTCGCCATCACCCTGGGAGTAGCGCCCGCCGACGCCGCCGCGGCGCTTGCGGCCTATGAGCTACCGCCAATGCGCTTGCAGATTGTCGACGCGCCTGTGTGGGGTGGGACGGTGATCAACGACGCCTATAATGCCGCGCCTGCCTCGATGCGGGCGGCGCTGTTAACACTGGGCTCGATGCCAAGCGGCCGCAAGATTGCCTTTCTGGCCGACATGAAAGAACTTGGCGACGCTGCCCCGGCAGCCCATGGCGCGCTTGGGATCGCCATTGCGGAAGCCGGCGGCCTGGCGGCGCTGTATACGGTTGGAGAACTCGCCGCGCTGATACCGGGCGCATCCGGGCACTTCGCCGACAGTGCCGAGGCGGCCCGGTTCGCGGAGACACTTGACTTGCACGCGGGCGACGTTGTCCTGGTCAAGGGATCCCGCGCGATGGCGATGGAGCGCGTCGCGGACGCACTTCTTCAGCGCGGCCAGGAATCGGCTTAAGTATGCATGGGATTCCGCTCGGAACGTTACCCGGCGATGCGTCTGCGTTCGCGGCCCTGATCGTGGCATTCGCCACGGCACTGGCTGCCGGCCCGTGGGTGATTGCCCGCATGCGTCTGCTCAAGTTCGGCCAGAATATCAACGAATTTGCCCCGGAAGGCCATCAACGGAAGCAGGGTACTCCCACGATGGGAGGCGTGCTGATTGTGCTCGGCGTGGTTCTTGGAACAGCCGCCGCTGTGCTTGTTAATACGTTCTATGGAGTGGCGGGGACCGAGCCGAACCGGGTTCCACTGGCGGCCGTGCTGCTTGTGTTTCTGGGGCACGCCGCAATCGGCTTTGCCGATGACTACCTGAGCATCAAGCGTGGGAAGAACCTGGGGCTGCGCGCGAGGGATAAGCTGATCTGGCAGTTTGCCATCGCAGTCGTTTTTGTAGGATGGTTATGGGCGAGTCACCTTCCCGGCTTTGCCGTGGACTCGCACCCGGGCATCGGTTGGTTCGTTCCGGCTTGTCTCATTCCGGCGTTCTTGATGATGGGGATCTCGAACGCCACGAACTTCACGGACGGCCTCGACGGATTACTCGGGGGCACGGCGATTCTGGCAACGATCGGCGTGACCGCTGCGCTGGGAGCGACCGGCTCCGCGGCGCACCTGCCCTGGTTCGGATGCGCCCTGATTGGCGCCTGCCTCGGTTTCTTGTGGTACAACGCGCATCCGGCGCTGATCTTTATGGGAGATACGGGATCGCTGGCCATTGGCGCGGCGCTTACGGCAATGGCGGTAATCGGCAAGGAGGAATGGCTCCTCCTCGTTTTCAGCCTGGTTTTCTTGATGGAGATCGGCAGCGTCATGATTCAGGTACCCTACTTTAAGCTGACCGGTGGCCGGCGCGTCTTCAAGATGACGCCGATCCATCACCACTTCGAGAAGAGCGGCTGGCCGGAAACCACGGTGGTTGTCCGGTTCACTATTATCGGCGCCCTGGCTCTCGCGGCCGGGCTCATGCTGGCCCGCGTTATCCACGGATAACGCACGATCGACCAGCACCCTGGTGTGCTATCGTGGGACAGGCGTCTCTGTCTGTCATCATTATGTCCGAGTACACGAACAAGCAAATCGCGGTGGTGGGGGCGGGTCGAAGCGGACTGGCCTGTGTGGAGGTCCTGACCCGGCTGGGCGCCTCCGTGCGACTGTACGATGATAAGCCCGAACTTGAGTTCCTGGAGGCTGCCGCGGCGGCCAGAGCGTTCGGGGCCGAGGTCTTCGGCGGCAGCGTGCCTATAGATTGTCGTGACCTCGACTGGGTTGTCACAAGCCCCGGCGTCCCGAAGTCCTCGCCGCTGTTGCAGTTGCCGCTTGCGGTGGGTATCCCCGTCATCGGCGAGATCGAGGCCGCCTATCGAGTGGCCTGCGCGCCCATCGTCGCCATTACCGGTACTAACGGCAAGACCACGACAACGGCTCTGGTCGGCGAAATGCTGCGCCAGACCGGTCACACGGCATGGATCTGCGGCAACATCGCCGCCGGGAGCCTCGCGCTTCCGCTCGTGAAGGCGGCTTACCAGGCGGAGACGGAGGATACTATCGTCGCCGAGATATCCTCCTTCCAACTCGAATGGATTCGGACGTTTCGGCCGCGCGTCGCCGCGCTGCTCAATATCACGCCGGACCACGGCGACCGTCAGACCTGGGATGAATATGTCGGAGCCAAGTGGCGCATCTTCGAGCACCAGGAGGCTGGCGATCTCGCGGTCATCAATGACGATCTCGCCGGCGACATCCGAGCACGCGCTATACGTGCCCATACGGTCCGCTACGGCCCCACGGCGGCCGAGGCGATTGTTCGCGAGATTGTTCCGCTCGAGGATGTGGCGCTTCCGGGCCGGCACAATGTCGACAACCTGGCGGCTGCCATCCTGATGGCGCGCGACTGCGGCGCCTCCGACGACGCGATGGCTCACGTGGGCCGCACCTTTACCGGCGTCGTGCACCGGCTTGAGTACGTGCGAACCATCGGGGGCGTCCGGTTTGTCAACAACTCGATGTGCACGAACGCCGACGCCTTTTCAAAGTCGCTTGCGGCGCTTCCGGAGACCAAGGTCGTCATTGCCGGGGGAGTCTACAAGGGGGATGACCCTGCACCGCTGGCGGAGGCCGTCGTGCGCAATGGAGTCAGGGCCGTCGTTCTGATCGGGCGCTCGGGCCCCGATATCGGAGCGGCCCTGCGTGCGGCGGGTTTTGACCGGGTTTTGACAGCGGATTCGCTGGAGGCGTCGGTTGCCGCGGCCTGTGCACAGGCGCAGCCGGGCGACACGGTGCTTCTGGCGCCGGCGTGTGCGTCTTTCGATATGTTTCGGGACTTCGAGGACCGCGGGGACCAGTTCAAGCAGATCGTTCAGTCGATTGGGGGAAGTGGATTATGAGCACCATGCGTTCGAGTGAGGCCGTGCGCGACCGTGCTGCCGGCCGGTCACGCCCGACCGGCGACACCGGCCGGCCACCCGCACCGGAGTTGGATATCACACCGCAAAAGCAGCCGATGGACAAGTTGCTGCTGATCCTGACGATCACGCTGATCGGCGTCGGCATCGTCAGTGTATTCGACGCGTCCTATGCCACCGAGGTGCGTCGAGGCCACAGCGAGTACTATATGGTCGCGAAACAGATCCGCTGGGCCATCCTGGGGCTGGCTGCCTTGATCGTGTGCATGCGGGTGCCTTACTGGCGGTGGCGGCGACACGCGTTTGCGGCAGCTTGCGTGGCGGTCGTCGCACTGGCTCTCGTATTCGTGCCCCACGTCGGCCACATCGTCAACGGCGCTCGCCGCTGGATCGGGCCGACCGCACTCATGCTGCAGCCGTCCGAGTTCGCCAAGCTGGCCCTGGTGCTTTACGTGGCCCATATCTGCACCGTCAAGGGTCTTCGAATGCGCGACTTTCAAAGCGGCCTCCTGCCACCCCTCGGGATGACGGCCGTAACCTGTGCGCTGATCGCCAAGGAGCCCGATCTCGGCACCGCCATGGTCCTTTGCGGCACGGTCATGATCATGCTGTACGTGGCTGGCGCTCGGGGGCGCCATCTCGGCACCCTGCTCGGCGTAGTCGGTGCGGTCGTGTTCTTCTACTCCATCGCCAAACCGTACCGCCTGCACCGCCTGATCTCGTTCGTGAATCCGCAGGCATACCAGATGGGCGACGGATACCAGGTCTGGCATTCGCTGGTCGCCATCGGTTCCGGCGGCATCGGGGGTCGCGGCCTGGGCGACGGCATCGAGAAGATCTTCATTCCGATGGCCCCGACCGACTTCATCTTCCCGGTCATCGCCGAGGAGTGGGGGCTGGTCGGCTCGCTTGTCGTAATCACGCTGTTCCTCCTCGTGGCCGCCCGCGGCTTTTCGATCGGGCACTCCACCAACGACCGCTTCGGATCATTGCTTGCGGCCGGGGTTACCTCGTTGATCTGCCTGCAATCGGCCGTCAATATCGCGGTGGCAACGTCGTCCATCCCGAACACAGGCGTTCCTCTCCCGTTCATCTCCTATGGCGGCTCGGCGCTGATTCTGATGATGGGTTCGGTCGGCCTTCTGCTCAACATCTCTCGCTATCCCGACGGCCCCGGACGCCCGGAAACCGCCGACGGCCCTCCGCGAGCCAACGAGCGCGAGTTCGAGAACCGCTGGAGCCGCCACTCCTACCTTCCCAAGGAGAACGAGCGGCCGGCGGCCCCGGACCCATGGGTCGACGATTATTACTATTCACGGAATTGAGCGATCGTCGAGTGCAACACGCTCGCCGGTGGGCTCGCAACATTGCAGAACGCCATATCATGAACCTGGATGATGTTATAGACGCGCTGGAATATCGATCTTCCGCCGGCTATCTAACTGCCGACGAGCTAAGGGATTGCCCGGCCAACGGCTTCATACATTATCGCGCCGCTATGGACTGCGGGCTTCAGGGCGCGTACACACTCCGCGATCCAGCCCGTGAGTCGACCGTCATACCTGTTGTGTATGTGTGCCAAGTTGACGACGACGTGAAAGCACGGACCATACACAAACACGTCTGGCAACAAGACATCGTCCCATTCCTTATCGTCATCAGCCCGAAGACCATTCGGGTCTATCCGGGCTACAGATTTGAACAGAATACGGGCGACGGTCCTGACGGTCGGGCCGTAAAGGTTCTGCGGGATTTCAATCGCATTGCACAGGACTTGGCCGGTTTCGGTGCGCCGGATATCGACTCTGGAGGTATTTGGAAATCCGAATGGGCTCGCTGTGTGACACACGAGACGCGTGTCGATTCGCGTTTGCTCAAGAATCTGGGTGACCTTGCAGCGGAATTGCGGAAGAGTGGACTAGACGACACTGAACTTGTCCACGGTATTATCGGTAAGTTTGTCTATCTCCGCTACTTGCACGATCGTGATATACTCTCGGCACGGAAGCTTCAGTCGTGGCATCTTGACGAAGAAACTCTCCTTACGCGAGAACTCTCGGTAGACTCATTTATTGAATTGCAGGACCATCTGCACGGATGGCTGAACGGATCAGTCTTCCCACTTAGCGGGGAGCAGATACGGACTATCGGCGAAGACCGCTTGCGAATGGTAGCGGGCGTATTCCGAGGCGACGAGGCGAGCGGACAGTTGGCCCTCGATTTTGCCAATTATGACTTCTCGTTCATTCCGATCGAGACATTATCCGTAATCTATGAACAGTTCTTGCACGCCCCGGATCCGGCCTCAGGATCGAGCAGGGGTAAGGATGTGGGAGCTTATTACACCCCCATACCTGTCGTCAACTACATGCTCGACCGACTCGATATCCGCCGGCCGCTTAGACTCGGCGCCCGAATACTGGACCCCTCGTGCGGCTCAGGCGCTTTTCTAGTCCAATGCTACCGCCGGCTGATCGAGAGGGCCGTTCGAGATAACGAAGGGCGCAAGCCGCAACCGATCGAGTTACGTGGATTACTCACAAAGCATATCTTTGGAATCGACAAGGACCCCCACGCGTGTCAGATTGCTGAGCTTAGCCTGATACTTACGCTTCTTGATTATGTCACACCTCCGGACCTCGAGGAGGCCACTGTCCGCAACTTCAAGCTGCCGGAGCTTCGCGGACGAAACATATTCAAGCAGTCCGCCTTTGCCGCTTTGCCCGGTGATCTCATGGGATCGTTCGACGTAATCGTCGGAAATCCGCCGTGGAAAGAGGTCAAGCGCCAGGGCGCTTTGTCCACTGAGACGGCGGACTCGCACCTGGAAGAGTGGCTTTCCCAGAACAGTTCGAATACGCCAACCGGAGGAGGCCAACTGGCGGAAATGTTCGCCTGGCGCTCGGCCCAACTTCTCGACCGAAGTCACGGAGTTGCCAGCCTTCTGATGCCTGCCATGACGCTCTTCAAAGGCGAGTCGGAGAAGTTCCGGAAAGCTTTCTTCTCGAATGCGCCACTCTGGGAGGTCACAAACTTCGCGGGTCTTGTGAATGTGCTTTTTGCCGGCCGATCTACCGTTCCAGCGGCCGTATTTTCTTTTGGCGTAGCGTCGGAGTCGCAATCGCGGAGTCCGATCGCGGTTTATTCACCGTTCCTGGCCAATCAACCGATGCTAACCGCCTCGCGATCGGCGAGCGGACGGAACGACGCCTGGAGCCTCTCCGTCAACATTGGAGAACTTCGCACGATTCGACAGAGCGAGGCGATCTCCGGATGCGCATTGCACTGGAAGCTAGCATCTTGGGGCTCCTACCTGGATCAGAATTTACTGAACCGCGTTCACCGAGAGTATGTTACGCTTGGCGAATGGGAGAAGCGTGGTGTAATTACTATTGCCCCAGGCTTTGAACTCAGGAAATCGACCTCGAGCGGGCCCTACACGGCTCGATATCACGACGAACTCGTCGGCAAGCGAAAGCTCCTCATCAGCAAACTCAGGGAGAGGCGGTACCTCTGGCGAATTCCTGTATTGGCAGTCGGACGTGTGGCCCCGGAGGAGGCCTACGTACGGGATCGGGGCGGCTTCGAGCGACCGATGCGTGTCTGCGAACCCCCGCACGTGATCGTGTCGGCCTCTGGCACATTTTCGGTATGGGAGAACGAATACATCACTCTTCCACCAAGACAGATTGGTATCGGATCTACCCGTCACTTTAGCTCCGCGCTTAAGGCAATCGCACTGTACTTGAATTCTGACTTTGTGCGGTATTTCAGATTTCTCCACTCCGCTGAAGCAGGCATCCAAAAGAGCAGGTTCACTAAGAAGGACCTTGATGCTATCCCTTTGCCCATCGATCTGACAAAAGAACAAGATACTCGCCCGTGGTTAGAATTGTTTGAGGATATTCAGCGTGAATCAGGGGATCTAGACGAGTTTGGGGACAGAATAATCCTGGTGCATAGATTGAATGATCTCGCGGCTGACGTCCTCAGACTTTCAAAGCGTGAGAGGGCTCTCGTCAACGATCTTGTGAATGTCCGAATGGATTTGACGAGGGGGAAGGTCAGCGGCCGTGCGGTGGAATCGCCCAAGCCGTCCGATCTTCATGATTACGCCATTGTGCTTAGGGACCATCTGGACGACTTTCTGGGGGAAGAATCGGATGCGCGTCACAAGGTTCGGGTCGCATACGGGAGCTACAGCGCGGTGGTGGAGATCGTATTGATTATTGGGGCGCAGTCGCGACAGGAGGTATCGGTCGAGCGAGCAGACAACAACTTGTCGGTGCAGATCGCGCTGGCGCGCGGCCACACGGTAACGCAATTTGCTCAATGGTTCTACTTCAACCGGAATCTACGGATTTACGAAGGAATGTACACCTACGTATGCAAGCCAATGCAACTCCTGCAATGGACGTATACCCAGGCCTTTATCGACGCGGGCGAGATCATCGCGGACGTTCTCGTTTCTCCGGCCGAGGAGACAACTTAATATGTCTGTATCTCCCGCGAGGCGTAACCTATATGAGTTTGCATTTGTTCGCAGATGCCATCAATGGCTCTTTGCCGGGTACGCTGCTCTTGGCGGCGATCAACTTTGTGAGAAAGAGGAGCCTGCGATCACCGGTAAACTTGTTGCCTCAATGGAGGCGGTGCAGGAGTCATCCCAGGCGCCCGAATGGATGCCTGACATGCAGGTATATGATGATCCGCCCGAGAATGTTGCCGGACGCGAGGGAAAGAACCGCCCGCGCGTTGACATAAGATTTCGCAGCATTGGGCATGGGAATGCATATCGACTGTGCGTTGAGGCAAAGCGGTTGTGTGACGGTGCCTCGATGCGTGAGTATCTCGGTGCTGATGGGCTCGGGAAGTTCCTGGTTGGTGACTACGGCGGCAAAGATCGATATGGCGGAATGCTAGGATATGTTCAGACGGACAACGTGGACGAATGGCTTACCCGGCTCGCCGCGGCGTTTGCCAAGAAGAAGGTGAGCTTGCTCGTCACCGGTGACGGCGACATCACTCGTGACGTCCTCGTTGCTGAACTGCCGCACACGCAGCGGTCCATCCACGACCGCACATCCATTGGACGGCCGATCACAATCTTCCATACTTTTCTAATGTTTGCGCCAACTGCGGTGTCGATTCCCCAAAGCCACGGTTGATTTTGGGGTAACCTGCGCGCAACGCCCCGATAACGGAGACCTGTATGATGCTCCCAATGGCCGGGCGCGATAATCCGGCGCCAGCGGAGACCCCTGTGGACAATCGACCTGAACTGCGGATACTCATCACCGGCGGGGGGACGGGGGGGCATGTGAGCCCGGCGCTCGCGGTGGTCCAGACCATCCGGGCGATGGAGTCGACTCTGCCGCGCCGGCCGGTGTTTTGCTACCTGGGAAGCTTCGAGGGAGTTGAGCGAGGTCTGGCGGCGGAGGCGGGCATTGACTTTACCGGCGTGCATACCGGCAAGCTGCGACGATCGCGACGATGGTGGGGCATGATCAACCGCCGAAACACCCTCGACCTGTTCAAGGTCCCGGTCGGCATCGCTCAGGCCTTTGGGGTGGTATGGCGGTTTCGGCCACACGTGGTGCTGGCCACAGGCGGCTATGTCTCCGTACCGCCGGTCATCGCCGCCGGCCTCTCGGGTTTGCCGGTCTTGATCCACGAGCAGACTGTCCAGGTTGGACTGGCTAACCGTATCGCCGGCGTGTTTTCCACCCGCATCGCGCTCTCCTATGAATGCTCGGCGGCCGAGCTGCCGAATCGACTGCGCAGAAAGTCGTTCGTAACCGGCAATCCTGTGCGCTCGGTCATCTTCGATGGAGACCGTGACCGCGGCCGACACCGGCTGGGATTTCCGGACGACGGACTGCCCACCATCTACGTGACCGGCGGGTCGATGGGTGCGCGCGTCCTGAACCGGGCCGTGGGCGACGTCCTCCCGGAGTTGTTGACCCGCGCCAAGGTCATCCACCAGTGCGGCCGCCAGTCCGAGGGAAGCGACCAGGACCTGGACATGCTGTCCGAGCGCTACCACGCCCTCCCGGCCGACCTGCAGCGACGTTATTACTTGACAGCGTTCGTGCGCGAGGAGATCGGCGACGTATTCGCTGTCTCCGACCTCGTTGTTGGACGCAGCGGCGCCGGCACCGTCTCGGAGGTCTGCGCGCTTGGCAAGCCCGCCATCTTTGTGCCCCTCGTTCCCACCGGCGGCGACGAGCAGACGCGCAACGCTCGACTCGTCGAGGAAGCCGGCGGGGCGATGATCATCCGCAACGCCGATCTCACCGGCCGACTGCTGGTAGACACCGTCGCGCCCCTTCTCGCCGACCCCGCCCGGCTTCGAGCGATGTCGGTCGCCGCCCGCACCCTCGCCACCCCCGACGCGGCCCGAGATATTACCGCCGCCCTCCTCGCCCTGGCTGAGCCGTAAGCCATCCTGCGATCGAAGTGGAAACAACGGTGAACTTTCTCAGTACACGCCTGCAATTGGGCCTCAGGTCGTTGTAGAATGATACCAGCGCGACTTCGCCCCGCGAGGGTGACCTGTCACGACCAGCCGTTAACGCAAAGGAGACTGACATCTTGCTACTGAACTTTCCGCGAAAGAAAGTGCTCACCATCCTCACCACGGCAGTCGCCGTTGTATGCGCGTGTGGGATGATGCGCGCCGGGGCGGCGACGGAGCCCAACGCGTATGACGACTATGTTGCGGCCGCCAGGCTCATGGTCGACACGGCCAGGATCGATCAGGCGGTCCTTCCCAACTCCACTATCGCCGGCGCCGATGAAGCAGCCCTGGCGAGCGAGAATGCGGCCGCACTGGCGCGGCTGCGCACCGGACTTTCGCATGCCTATAGCAATCCTCACGTCGACACTCTTGCCGACGCGACCCCGTACTACGCGAAGTTCCTCGAACTCGGGCGGCTGCTGGTGGTGGCGGGAGACGCAGTTGGGAAGCGCGGGCAGTGGGACCCGGCCGCGGCCGACTATCTCGATGCGATCAAGCTTGGAGAGGATATCCAGCATGGCAGTCCTCTCGCCGGCACAGTGTACGGGATTGAGATCGAGGCGATGGCGCGGCGCGCCCTCTGGCTTCCCGCACTTCGGATGGAGTCCGCGAGCGCCCTGGCCGCGGCGGCGCGCATGGCCGAAATCCAGGCGGGGCATTGCCGGTATGTGGACACTCTCCAGGTCGAAAAGGGCGTCTGGGGACGCACGATAACGGCGCTTGCGGCCGATCCAAAATGGCCTGCGAACGTCTCGGCGTACTTTAAACAGCACTCCACGCCGCCGGACGACGTGACCGGCGGGCTGATCCCGGCCGCACCGGAGAAGGCCCTCGACCCGGCAAAGCTGGCATCGCTGAGCGTAACGGATCTCACTCGAAGCGCCGATTCCTATTTCGACCATCTCATCGCGATGTCGGCCGCGCCGTATACCCCCGATGTCACGGTCGCCGCACCCGCTGATCCGCTCAACGCCTACTACGCCCAGGGAGCTCGCTTCGCAAAGGCCCGTGTGCTCAGTATGGCGTCGGAGACCGAAAACTCCCTGTTGCTCGTTGCACTGGCCCTGCGGGCATACAATGAGGATAACGATCACACATATCCGGATAGTCTGGATTCGCTTGTCCCGAAATACCTGCCGCGAATTCCGGAAGACTTATTTGCGGCCGGCGCCCCCCTTAAATACCGAACGGATACGCCTCGCTTCCTGGTGTGGAGTGTCGGCCCGGATGGTGTTGACGATAACGCGACGCCGATCGATAACGCGAATGCCGCCGGAGCAGGTTCCACGATGTCGACCGCCCAGCGCCTCAAGGTTCTGCCCGAAAGCCGAGGAGACATCGTCGCCGGAGTCAACTTCTACTAGCGAGGCCCCGCCTCAGACCGACGAGCTTTGTGTGCCACGCCCGTCCACCGGGTCCATACATCACTGGTGTGGGCGCTTCCAGTCCAAGTCGATCCGCGGCTTGTGCCCTTCCTCCTGTTCGGCGGGAGGGCCGTCGGCCGGCGGCTCCGGCGGAGCTGCGGTTTGCGGCACGATATTCGCGCCGTAGAACATCGGCTTGTACGATATGGTCGGCAAGCGTTTATCGCGGCCGTGCTCGGGCCACTCATCGAACTTGGGTGCAACGGGGACCGGCTTTGGCGCCGGGCGCTCGACAATCTCTCGACACGCGAACGCCATGATCAGGAACAGCATCGGATACGTGACCAGAACCCCCAGCCCGAGCGGGAGCGCACTCACAAGAACCAGCATCCCGTAGGCGAGGAGCAGGCCGAAGGCCTGAATCTGGTGCGACGCCATGTAGTCCACCGACAGCGCGAGAGCCTGCCACGCCGGGATTTTCTGAACGGCCAGGGGGCACGCGGGCAGGAAAACCGCTCCTATGGCGAGCAAGAACAACGCGGCGAATCCCCACATTGCCATCACGATCGCGGATTGGCCCAGAAACGCAGCCGTGAGGCCCACATAAGCAAATGCGAGCAAGGGCAGGAACGCGACCAGGAGAACCAGCACGTAGAGAAGCAGCACGTTGAGGTAGTTCTCGACACCGGCGAAGATAATGGCAAGGGAGATCGGCTGACCGCGGACCTTCATCACAGCCATACGCGTGAAGCACGCCAGCTCAAACGCACTCCAGAAAATCTGAAGCAGGTAAAACGGAGCCATGTCGCGAGCCAACACTTTTATGAGTGCCCACATCTGCGGCAAATTTCCCGTTCGCCGCGCGAGCATGCTTGTGAGCTGGGTTACGGTCTGCAGATCCTGATTCGGTTTCAGAATCTCGAAGGCAAGACTGATCACAGCGGAAATGACCGCAAAAACAACGACCGCGAAAATCCACGTACCCGCGTCTTGCAAGAACAACACGAATGCCTCTCCGATCCAGCCCATTCGCACTCGGGGCACAGGAGCAGTCGCGGCTGCCGCATCGTAATCGTCCGGGTTCATCAGTTACCTCCGGTCATGTGGTTCATTGGGCCTCGGGCGGCTTAGCATCATCCTGCGCCGGCTTCGGGCCACCCTGTGAATCCGTTTGGGGCGCCTTCGCCGCAATTCCCCGGCCGTAATAGACTGGTCGATACACCGGGGCCGCCTTGCGTTTCTCCCTTTCGTCCGGCCACTCTTCGAAGACCTGCGGTCCCTGTGGCCCCGGGTCAACCTCGGCGACCGGCTCCGGGCGCTCGATGATGACGCGGGACGCGATTGCGATGAGCAGGTACAGCATCGGATAGACGATCAAGAGTCCGGAAAAGCAGGTGAGAGCGCTCGCAATCAGCAGCAATGCGAAGATCAGGAGGATGTCAATCCCAGAGATCAGGCTGGGCCGCATACCCTCCACAGAGAGCTCGAGCGCCTGCAATGCCGGCACGCCCTGAACTGCCAGTGCGTAGGCCGGCAGGAAGAGGGCTCCGATGAATACCATGAACAATCCGGCGAGCACCCCCATAAAGACCGCCATTCCGATATTACCCAATAATACCGCAGTGAACCCGACATACGCGAACGCGCTCAGAGGGAGGATTTCGACAAGTGTAATCAGCAGAGACGTCATCAGGACGTTCAAATAACTCTCGACCCCCGTAAAGGCGTCGACCAGAGTGATCGGCTCGCCACGGACCTTCTTGACACCGAGGCCAACCAGGCAGGTCAACTGGAAGACGCCCCAGAGCCCCAGGATCACGAATAGCGGGACCATCCCGCCCAGGAAGCTTCCGACCAAAACCCAGTAACGGGATTGCAAGCCGGGGCGATGCAGATGAATCTGAGACAGCATGTGCAGATGCGCTTGCATCGCCTCCTGCCGATTAGTGATCAGTATCCCAAAGGCAACCACCATGACGGCAGAGACCGTCGCGAAAATAATGACCGCGGCAACCCAGGTGCCCGCGTCCTGCAAAAAGAGCAACAGAGATGAGCCGACCCAACTGAGCTCCGCTCGCGGCAGTGGAGCAGGCTCGACAGGTTCTCCATGTTCCTGGTTCATTGATTCCCTCCGGTCTCGTTGTCACGAGTGTCAAGTCACCGGGACTAAAGTCGGGCTCGCGACCGGCGCGGACAGGAATACCGGTGTCGACGCGGAACGGTTGCAATTACCTCGATGATTATGGTCGATTCGTGCTATCATTTTCAAATCATACCTGATGGCAGGGTCCGTTGCCGTACCGCCTATTCGATTCGCTTCTCGCCTGAAACACCCTCGTGGCCCCAGAGTGGACCGCCTCCCATCTCGCGGCGCCAGGCGTCGCGCCATTGGTGGATGTGGCCGACCGTGATCGGCGGCATCGGCTGGCGTGCCGCGCGTGGCGGAATCGGGGCGAACGGGGCGTGCGGCTCCGACTGGTACCAGTAAGCCACCGTGGCCAGATCCAGTGTCAGGCTGTTCGCATGCCCGTGTTCGATCGACCCGCGCAGATCGGTATGGAAGTGAACGGGGTCCTCCAGGTGAAAGCGGTAGCAATGCGTTCGTCCGAGCCATCCCGTCTGCCCATTGACGCGCGCATAACCGAAGTAGGGATGCGCATACAGATCCTTCGGACACCACGCGGAGTTGAAGTAATCTTCGGTGCCGGTCCCGTGCAGCGAACCCGGCCACGGCTCGCCGTCGATGAGGAACATGTCGTCTCCCTCGCCGTACCAGAGAGGTGTCGGGCAGTCGACAAAGTAGTTGACGCCAACATAGTGGCCCATCCCGACTGCATGCACGTACACGTGGTTATGCGTGTCGGAAGGGTTCGACGGCTCGACACCCAGAGTCTCCCATTCGTTCTCGCGATCGCCCTGCCCTGCCTCCGGGCCGGGCATCGCCCGGTTCCACCACGCATGGAAGCGGCCCAGCGCCGGGTCGATCCCGCCCCGATGCTCCTCGTAATCGACATAGAAATAGAGGGATCGGATCGGTTGACCGGACTCATTCTCGACCTCGATCCGCGCGCCGTCCGCAAAGGGCATTGGAAAGTAGCAGTTGAGGGCGCGGCCCCCGTTTGGCGCGGCCAGCGGAAGCGATGTGAGGTTGTAGTTCTCACCCCACCCCTGCCCGAAGAAGTCGCCGAGCGGCGATTGTACGGACGGGTTGTTCTCACCGTCCCAATACATCCGCAGCACGGCATTGCGCCGGATCATCGGATCGTCGCAGGCGATCGTCATCCAGATGTGCCGGACGACTCCGGCTCCCGCGATCGTCGCGATCCGGGCTACGTCGCCGGCCTCGACAGTAATGAAGTCGCGATTGCCTCCGGTGCGGTCGAAAGACGAGACTCGCTTCGTGTAAACCTGCGGCCTCAGCAGGGCGAGACGGTCAAGTGGACCGGACATGGGTACCTCCGTTCGCTCGGGTGCTCGTCATGCCGAGCCCCTGTCTCATTATAGCGAAGCCTTCGCTCGATGGCAAGCCGCCGAATGAGGCTGTCGACGGCGATCATCAAATGTGGCGCGAATCGGGTATTGCCGCGGCCGTTTGAAAAAACTTGAAACCGCGCGTTTTTCCAGTCGGGAGGGATTAATTGGGATAAATTGGCCGATAGCGGTTAGTTTGTCATAACCGTGTGCTGCTCGTCTGAGTGCCGAGCAACAGGAGGTTTGTCCGGAGTCGGTAAAACGGTACCGCCTGATGCCGGCATGGCCGTACCGCGTTGCGCGTATTCGTCGGTCCGGACATCGTTGGCAGTCGGTAGCGAGCAACGCGCCCTGCCGGTGCGGCGTGCTTGTATTCGGACTGTATATAGTTGTAAATGAACAATTTGCTCGGCGTTCGGCCGCCGGGCGGGCGTGTACGATGCTTGTGCCCGCGAGGCGATTATACCCGATAATGGGAACACATGTTTCTACGCCAGTCCTTTTTATCAAGCGCCGCAAAACCACCGTAATCGCGCCCCATTTGCCCCATGCGCAACGATATACGTCGGCACTTCAGTTGCCGGCCGGATCTGCTCGGAGGGCCACCGGGCAGTCGATCCTTCCCATCCATAGCCGAGGGCACCTGGCAGAGTCCACGAAAAGCGACCGTGTGCCGGACTTGCGGGGCGGGGGTGGATGGGATTATCGGGAATCGTGGGCGGTAGCGGAATCGCAGTGCTGATGAAATCGGATCTAATGGCGAAATTCGCGCACGCCCCATTGCCTGTTCTCGCCCTGATCGGCACGGGCGGCGTCATCGGCTTGCTCGTGTTTCAGATCATTATCGACCTCTATCATGGACGGTGGGCCGCATTGAGCAGAGCTTTCCCGATGAACTGGATCGGGAATGGCGCTCGAAATCCCTAATTGCCTACCGAAAGATCATCGCGCAGTTCTTGATATCCGCGATCAAAGTCCGGGAACAGTACTATCCCGAACTGACGACTTTCGACGGTGTGCGCATCTTTGACGAGTACGTGATTCCGCACGTCGACTTCAATGACGAACGAGGGGCCAGTGACAGCGCCAAGTCGGTAAGCGAACTTAACACTCCCATCGATCGATTGGTCGAGCGTCATTTCGAATTCAGTCCCGATGATGAGATTCCAACTCGAAAGCGCCCCAACCCGAAATCGCGAGGCTCACGGCCGGCCGCATAGCGACGTTCTCTGTCATACTTCGCCTTGATCAGCCGCTCGATACTCTTGGTTGGGATGGTCTGGTGAACCAGGAATGGTATGCTTGAGGCGGTTTTCTTGAACTAGTTTACGCAGGTAGGTCTCCCCCAAAGTCCTAGGAGCTCGGTCCAAGAGAACACTAAGATTCTTGCACGAGAATGCTCGAATAGTACACAATCTTACAATCACATCTTCTACCTTCGCGCGAGACGCCTTCCCCGTGTGTCGGATCTCGTCCGCAATGGCATTAATCTCTATATCGGCGGTGTCGACTATCGCGCCGCCCTCCCCATTTTGGGACGAACCTTCCCTATTTTGCGCCCTCCCCTCCCCATTTTGGGGCCGACCCTCCCTATTTTGGGGCCGACCCTCCCTATTTTGGGCCAAACCCTCCAAGACTGTGTCCAATGCACCCGCTCGGAGCACTGCGGGAGCGCTACTGATGACCGGCGTTGGATCATTGATCGAGGTGTTTGAGTCCGGTAAGGCCGGAAGCCAACGGACACCTTGAGACCAGACCTTAAGAGAATGCCGGTGCTGCTTGCATCATGACCACGCCACTTAAGCGCGTTGCAATCATAGGAGACATCCACGCCGAGGACGAGGCGCTCTCGGCGGTCCTCGATTGGCTCGCCATGAGCGGCGCGGATTCGGTGTTGTGCGACGGCGACGTGGTCGACGAGCTGGGTGACGCGGAGAGGTGTTGCTCCTTGCTGCGCGCCGCAACCGGCGGGCGAGAGGGTTAGCGGTTGGCACGGACGCGGCGCCGGTGTGACAGAGATGCCGATTGCGGAAGATCGTTTGTCATTTATCCTGACCCGCCGACACCGGAGGCTCGGGCTGCGTGGTCCGACCGAAGGGATTGTCCCGCAGCATGTTGAGGTTGCCGTCGAGAATCAGGTGGTAGATCGTCTTATTTCGACTCCCGATGCGAACCCGCCCGCTTCCGGAGTCTACTGCTACGCAATATACGCTCTCGTCCGGGGGCCGGACGCACACGTTCCACTGGGCAGGATTATCAGCCGGATCGCCAATCTTACTGGTCCCGATCCGCACCATGTTCGTACGCTGTAAACATGTGATGCACTCGAGCGCGATCACCATCGAATAATCCTCATCGAGTATCTCTATACGCTCGTATGTGGACATCAGGTCTCGTATATGTGGCGGAAGCTCTTTCACCCTGTCGTCGATCGACGTCACCGGAGTCGTGCGGCAGAACTCGGGGGTGCTGATGATCTCCCGGGCGAGCCGTCTCGCCTCGCCGATATCCTAACGATGCACCCAGTCCCGCTCTCGCAAGATGCCCCGAAGATCCGGATCAGATGTCGCAATGAGGTCGAACAAGCCGGCGGCACCGAAACGAGCCATCATCAGTGCAAACAACCCGAGTAACGCCATTCCGGCGGCGCAACGCACAACTATGTCTAACCACAACGGCATAATCGACTTCTTTCGGTTGTCTCGCCTGGCGCACGGGGTCAATCGTCACGCTCGATCAGGATCATCGGAAAACTCGGTGATGTAAGCCCGCGGTACGCCGGCACTTACCGCCAAAGTTTACCGTAAACGACACGATTGTGAACGAACGGGCAGCGCCATCACTTGGTCGAGACCGGCGGGTCGTGTCGAGTAGACCGGTCGAGGGGATTGTCTCTCAGCATACTCAGGTTTCCCGTGAGCAAGAGGTGGTAGATTGATTTGAACTGGCTCATGGTGTGTACTCGGCCAGTGGTCGGATCGATCCTTGCGTATAGTACGGTTTCGTCCGGGGGACGGAGACACACATCCCATTGCGCTGTCTCTTTACCGGGACGGCGCTCCTCGTATGTCCCTATACGTACCATGTTCGCTCGCCTGACCCTGGCAATACATTCGCTACCCACGACGACCGAGGTTTTGCCCGCCTGTAGCTCCACCCGCTCGTAAGTCGACAGCAAGTCTTTTACAAGAGGCGGCAGGTCGTTCACCCCGGGGTTGGACGACGTGGCCGGAGTCGTGCGACAGTGCTCGGTTGTAAGTAGCTCGTGGGCCAGCCGTCGCGCCTCGCCGGTATCCAGCGCGGACACCCAGTCAAGCTCGCGCTTCGCGTTCTGAAACGTCCGATCAGACCGCAGGACGAGCATGATCCAGCGGGTAGCGCACCAATAGCCGAGCGCAGCCAGCAAGCCGGCTGCCGCGAAACTGGCAAGTTAAATCGCGATTGGCGGTAACCAAGCTGGCATATTCACCCCTCTTGCCGACCGCGCCGCTCAGGCCTCATCAGGACCGGCGACGAGCCCGCCGCCAAAGTTATCCAAATCAAAGAAACCGGCGGCGCTGAGATCGTCTTCGTCGTTGGTAAACTCGTAATTCGGCCACGGCCGAAACAACTCCGACGGCCCGTTGGGATTCCACTGTGCGTTGAGATAGGGAACCGGATCGTCGACGATGTCGTCCCAGGTCACGCCGGGAAAAACCCCGAGGTGACCGTGCTCGCAGTCGAACCAGCCAAAGAGATTCTCATTCGGGAGCCAGAGGAGCAGAAAATCCGGCTGGTATCCATCACAATCCGCAGTCAGGGAAACCGCCGGGACGACGTATCCCATTGCTCCTTCGTGCGGATCTTCCGTCTCAAGCTCAGTCTCACTCATGTTGACAAGAAGCCTTGCCCGGACTAAATCCGTGACCTTGTGAAGCACGACCTGACCGGCTTCGCATTTTGTGATGTCGTAGACCAGTTGTCGACCGAGCTCGAGAAACTCTCGCAAGCTGTCAGGAAGATTTAACATTCTCGCCTCCGCAATATGGTTTCAAATGCACCGCTCAAGTATACCGAAAACGAAACAACGGCTCGCACCACTGCTGCGAACTCGGCCGATACCGCCGAGACAGGTCCACGTCCACATTTGACAATAATGGCTGACTTTGGTTGCGGTGCGGCTGGCTTTCCTTGCGGCCAACATGCCGGGTAGAATGCAAATATGACGGATATCGAGAATCTGACAACCGCCGCGACGACAGACGTGCTCGTGTGCGGGGGCGGGACGGCGGGCGTGGTGGCGGCGATCGCGGCGGCGGGTGGGTGTCGACGTGCTCATCGTCGATAAAGTCGTACTTTGGCCACGGCCGGAACAACTCCGATACCTCGCTAGTCAAATCGAAACTTGCTCGCTTCAAGATACTCCAGGCTGCTGTCCATTGCGACCCATTTTCTCATTAATTGCTCCGCAACGGCTCCAGTTGTATTTGAACCGGCGAATGGGTCGAGCACCACGTCATCGTAATCGGTCAACAGCTTGATGTAGAACTCGGGCAACGCCGCGGGGAATCGGGCCGGATGGATCTTGATGCCGCTTTCCTTGCAGCGCAGAGTGTAGGGATCGTTCGCGCTGTTGTTTCCGAACTTCAGCATGTCGTCGGGCATGTCGGGTTCAATCATGTTGGGAGGTATGGAACCCCCATTCGAGACCCCACTGAACGACGCGCCGATGTTGTGGCCGGAGGGCCGCGTGGTATCCAACAAGCCGCGCTGGTTGAGCCGGATCATGTCCTTGCTGTATTCGCGCAGGACTTTTCGGTTGTTGGCCTTGGGCCATTCCGTCTTCGAGAACCACCAGATATACTCGACAGAGTCTCGGACCCGGATTCGACGCACGGTGACCCATTCGGCCGGTACGGGCATCTTCGCCGGGTTGTACCAGAAGCACTCCTGCGCAAGGTAAAACCCAATCTCCTCTACCAGAGCAATCAGAAGCTTGAAGTGGTACAGCGACCGAGTTGGCGCTCCGGGGTTCCAACTCCCACCAATATTCAGTACGAAGCTGCCGTCCTTGGTGAGGACACGCATGATCTGCTCGGCGAACGGAAGAAACCAATCCACGTACTCGGATTTCGAGACGTTCCCGTAAGCCTTCTTGAAATGAAGGGCATAGGGCGGGGACGTTACGACGAGGTTCACGCTCTCGTCCGGGACTGCCTTAAGCAGCTCAACGCTATCTCCGACGTACGCCGCACCGTATCGTGTGGCATAAACTGGAGTGCGGCCGACCACAAGATCGGAGGTTCTCGAAGGTGGTTCAAAGAGAGAGGTGGGCTGTGCGAGATAGTTTGTCATTCTTCCTACAATTTACTCCGGCGCGGCATTCGTGCCGCCGAATTAGAGTACAATTAAGATCATAGCCTGTTTGAGGCTGCCAAATCAAGTCTACCATAAATCGGTTTACTTTGTCAACCAATTTTTATGACAGCTCCGAGCCGCCATCAGCTTGGATTTCTCAGGCGGAAGCAGCCCGAATCCGTGGGGTAACACGCCAGGCAATCGCCAAGCTAGTCCGGTTACAGCGGTTGCGAACCTTTATCATAGGCGGTCATACCCTCGTCCACCGGCAGGACGTCGCGGACTTTCAGCCCAAGACAGCCGGGCGGCCTCGAATTACGGCAGACCATGCTAACCAAACTGGAACAGATCAAGGTCCTTCTGAACGAGTGCACGGCGGATGAGCGCGCCGCCATTTTCGCCCATCTTCGCCACGAAATCCGCATTCACGTCATTGAAGACGAGTTAAACGTTCGAGCGGAAGTCATCCTGGACGCGATCCATCGAGCCAGCGATCTTAGCCTCCGCGGCGTTCGCGGTTTGATCGCGGAGGCATCGTTCGAGCATTACATTGTTAATCGCATGAAAGGCTGGATTTCGGAAAGGTCCGCGGCAGATTTGCCATACGATTTTTTGCTCACCGATAATCTCGGCCCCGTACGTGTTCAGGTAAAGCTGCAGCGGCTTGTACTGAAGCAGCCGATGGTGGCGAAACGGTTATGGCAGGAGCCCGGCAAGATAACCTATGTCGTTGAAACCCAGAAGACGAGAAGCGGTAAGAGGGCCGGAGTCACCACACGTCCGTACCACTTCGGGGAGTTTGACATCATTGCCGTGTCGATGCACCCTTCCACACGCGACTGGAGCCAATTCCATTGCACGCTGGCAAACTGGCTGCTGCCAAGTGACAGGGATGCCAACCTGATTGGTACGCTTCAACCTGTTCCGGCCTTGCCGGATGAAGTGGCGTGGACGTCGGACGTATTGACCGCGATCCGATGGCTGCGCGGCGAGGAGAAAAAGAGGATTTGGGTTCCCACGACGCCTTCTGCGAGCGAGTCAAGTTAAGTATCAGCTCTGGAGAAGTCTCCGAACGTTAGTAACCGCTATCGTCAAAATCGCCCGCCCATTAAGCCTGGAAGAATGAACCTATGAAGGATATCGACAATCTGACAACCGCCGCGACGACAGACGTGCTCGTGTGCGGGGGCGGGACGGCGGGGGTGGTGGCCGCGATCGCGGCGGCGCGGGTGGGGGTCGACGTGCTCATCGTCGAGCAGATAGGGCTCCTGGGCGGGACCCAGTCGGCGGCGTGGGTGACGCCGATGATGCCGAACAAGATCCTCGAGGAGTCCCTGACGCACGGCATCAACGACGAGATCCTCCATCGGGCGGCGAAGATCGATCCGCCGCCAACCGGCAAGTCCGGCGACCTTCTGTGGTTCAATCCGGTCACCCTGGCCTTCGTGCTCGACGACATGGCCGCCGATGCGGGCGTGCGGGTGTTGTTTCACACGTTCGTCAGCGACGCGATTGTCGAGGACGGCGCCATCACCGGGGTCGTGATCGAGAACAAGGCCGGGCGGGCCCGGATCGATGCCCGCGTGACGATCGACTGCACGGGCGATGCCGATGTCGCCCTGCGCGCCGGGGCGCCGACCGTGGCCGGCGACCCGGTCGATGGCCACAATCAGCCGATGTCGCTCCGGTTCGCGCTGGCCGGCGTGGATCAGGAGCGGGCGGCGGCGTTCCTGGCCGACGAACTCGGGATGGCATGCTATGCCCGCCCGCCCCTCTTCGAGATAGGGACCGGCGAGGCGAAGAACACTCCCCTCGGGCCGCTGATCGCGCGGGCGGTCACGGACGGCGTGCTCGATCCTGACGATCTCGGGTACTTGCAGTTTTTCTCGATGCTCGGTCGGCCGGGCGAGCTGGCCTTCAACTGCCCGCGGATCGCAGGGCTGTCGGCCACCGACCCGTGGGACCTGACCCGAGCGCAGCAGATCGGCCGGCGCAAGATCCGCCGCATCGCAGCCTTTTTTAAGCAGTATGTCCGCGGCTTTGAGCGCTCCTATATCGGCACGGTCGCCCCGATGGTCGGCGTCCGAGAGTCGCGGCGGATTGTCGGCGACTACACGCTCACCGAGGAGGACTTCGCAAACGAGGCGCGCTTCCCGGACGCGGTCGCGCGCAATTCGTACCCGATCGACATCCACAGCGTGTCGGCGAAGAACGGCATCGTGATGAAGCATCTGCCGCCCGGTCACTATCACGAGATCCCCTACCGCTGTCTGCTGCCGCGGGGCATCGACAATTTGCTTGTGGCTGGCCGATGCCTCTCGGCCACCTTCGCGGCCCAGGCGGCGGTTCGGATTCAGCAGAATTGCCGCGCACTCGGCGAGGCCGCGGGCGTCGCCGCCGCGATGTCGGTTCAGGGCGGCGTGCCGCCGCGCCAAATCGACATCGTCGAGCTACGCCTGCGGCTCAACGCACAGGGCGCACAGATCTAACCGGCATCCGGTCGCCCGCCGGACGGGATTGCCTTTTACCGGACCCGTTGTGTATAATATCGCAACCAAACCCGAGGAGTTATTGATGCCCTACGTGATTGCCGAACCCTGTATTGGGGTGAAAGATAAAGCATGTGTCGCAGTTTGCCCGGTGGACTGCATCCACGAAGCGGAGGACATGCTGTATATTGATCCGACCGAATGTATCGATTGCGGGCTCTGCGAGCCCGAATGTCCGGTGGACGCGATCTTCATGGAAGACGAAGTTCCGGACCAGTGGAAGAAGTTCATCCAGATCAACGCCGATTACGCCAAGAACAAGTGATGTCGACCGTGGATCGTTCGCGGGCGGCTTGTGCGTCCTGTCGTCATGCCGCGACCTAGCCCGCGTCCGGGCCGGCCGATATCGCCGGCCCTCACTTCTTGTTGCCGGGGTCCTCGGGATGGTCGCAGCCGGCTGCGGGTCGCCGAGACACGCTCTTCCCAAACGGCTGCCGCCGCCGGCGGCTCCCCTGGCCGTCTGGCCCTGGCCGGATGCCGTTGTGACGCGCCCGACGAGCGGAGTGACGTGCTGGACAGCGTCGTCGACGGACGGCGCCGTGGTCCGCCTGATCCGTTTCGACTTCCAGCATAATCCCAGGCTCCATTTCGACCTCTACGACCAGTCCCTCGACCATCCGGCCCTCGGGGGCGGCGGCTGTGACTGCTGGCCCGAGGGAGTGTGGCGCGCGGCCGCCCGGATTTCGACCCGGGGCCGCCGGGTGGTGGCCGCCTGGAACGGCCTGTTTTTCTCCATAGACCCGCCGCCCAACTCGCCGGGTTCCGCGCGGCTCGGTGCTCCTGGAATGGCAGTGAATCCGCTGCTCTCGCACGGGATTGCCCGGCATGTGGCGCCCTGTGTCGTCGACGGTGTCGTGCGGGACAACGTCGGCAATCCACGCTGGACTTTCGGGGCCGCTACCCGATCCGGCCGGCCGCGCTTTCAAGTGCTGCTCTCCCCGGACCGCCTCACCCTTGCGCGTACCTTCACGGTGGCATCGGGCGGGGCTCAGTGCCTGATCCTTGATGGCCGGCCGCAACGCCTGGGACCCACCACCCCTCTCCTTCCGGCGAACCGAAGCCGGTGCCGGCCGGACGAGGCCGGGCGTATCGCGCTGGCCGATGACCTGAAGACATCACGTGTCGGGATGGGATGGACGCGGGACTCAGGCGTGTTCTACCTGCTCGTGGTCCGTCAAAGCGGGACGGAGGAGCAGAGCGCGGCCGCACTCGCCACGGGCGGTGCGTCGCCCGGCGGCTGGAATCTGGCCGACGAGCAGCGATTCTGGTCCCGGCTGGGGGCCTGGGACGCCGTCAACAGCGACGGCGGCGGGGCTGTCCAGCTTGCGCTCGTCCGTCCGGACGGCCGCTACGACGTACTGCCGGCCGCCTGGGCCACAAGCACCGCGTCGTTTATCGCCGACCCGCGGGTTCCCGTTCCCGCGGCGGCGCCATTGTCCTCTCCTGACGACCCGTACGCCGGCGGCACGCTGATGTACTTCACGGTTACGGTCGACCGGACGGCGCACTAGTAGCGAGGCTCCGCCTCAGAGCGACGAGATGTATGGACGCGATGGACACCGTTCCCAGGATGGACTAGCCCACTCTCCGTGGCGCCCCGCAAAACTTGACTCACGCACAACAAGCTCCGTGACTCGAGGTATCTAGCGCGGACCAAAACGTGACTCACGAACATCCGGTTCCGAGACTCAAGGGCTAGCCGATCAATTATTGTAGTCGAGAGCGGGTGTCCACGTGTAGTCGCTATAGTATGTCCTGTCGCGATGAGCGGCGCCGTCGGGCTCATGTACCACGCGCGAGAAAATGCCGGTAAAGTGGCGTTCGCCGAGTCGCTTGTGGTGGTGTATGAGAAGCACCACTCGGCCGGGAACCCCCTTGCCGAACAGAGCCACAATGGCATGCGAGCGAGTCGTGTGGTAGGAGATATAGATCGGCGCGGGAGTATCGTTCTGGAACTTGAAGTCCTTTGCGCCCCAGTACACGGTCGCGTCGCGCCCCGGCTCGACATACGGAACGGTGCGCACATGCGGGAATCGCTGCACAATCTTGAGGTCTGCCAGCATTGCCGCGTTAAACAGCGTCGTGGCCACCTGGCACATACCGCCGCCGAGCTGCACTTTCAGTTTGCCGTTCACAAAAGTGAATCCTTCGCCGAATCCTCGCTCCGCGGTGCGTTCGCCGACCGTGCCGTTGACTGAGAATATCTGCCCGGGCTTCAGAATCGTTCCGTTGATGATGTCGATCGCTCGACGCACCGTTTGGGTTCGGCCAACCTCTCCCGGATTAAAGTGCGTAACAAAATAGCCGATCCGAGAGTCGATCCCCTGCAGTGCCCGGACACTGCCGGGGGCAGGAATGTGCCTGATCTCGAGCGGGACCGTCGACGTGGCGGGATCATTCTCGATCGCCTGTTTGATAGCGTCCGCGGACGTGTCGATGTCCAGGTTTTCGCCGGGCCGTGGGGGAACAATGACCGCAGGCACCGGGTGCGGACCGGATCTGTCCCCGGCCTGGCCGCTCGACTTGAACCCCAAGGCGACCGGATGTGGAGCGACCGGGTCCAGATGGACGACAGGAGCAAGCGTCGTCAGCCACCTGCGGGTCACATCGGCGTTTACAACGAATGCGACGCTTTCCGACGGCGTGTTCTCTTCTGACCCGTCGGCGAATGACACGCCGAGGAGGTGTCGGTTGGCCCACCACGACCGCTTTCCGTCCGTGAGCCGGATTCGGAAGCCGAGTCGGCCCGGAAAGGGTGGCGGCGACTGGAAAATGCTCTCGACCGTTCGTGCTCGTCGATGTCGTGAGCGGACGAGTGCCCGGCGCCTGGTCGCGAGATTGTGGCGGACGGTGCTTGTGTGAACCGCGGTTGCGCTTCCGGGCGATCCGGAACTGGCCTGGATGGCAGGCGTTGCCGGAACTGCCGGCGAGACAGGTCCGCTCGGTCCCGTGGGAGACGCGGGCGAACGGGGAGGCGCAAGGGCTTCTTGTCCCAATACGGCGCTGCCCGGCAGGAATAACAGGGCCAGTGCCAGAGCGTAACGAGACGACGCGCATCGAGATTGTCGATGCATAGGGTATACGATCCTTTCCATCATGGGACGAGGCGGAAACGTGCGGGCATGGGATTGGGCGCAGGGCATTCTTCCACGGGTACACACCTTAAGCAACAGACAGAAACAACCGGTTCGTTTTGCATCGGGCCTCATGGGCTGCAGAACCGGAGCGATTGTACATGCGAGTTGCCCTGGCCTTTATTTTACCCCGAACGCGCTGGGCGGCAGCAGGGTATAAAGAATATGGCATGAAGAAGATTGAATCGATAATTCGTCCGCTGCGTTTAGAGTCGGTCAAGTCGGCGCTGGCCGAGGCCGGCGTGACCGGCATGACGGTGAGCGACGTGCGTGGCTGTGGCCGGCACGACGACCGGATTCCGGGTGTCTTTCGCGGCGCACAGTTCGTGATCCACCTGCCGCAGAAGGTCAAGCTGGAGATTGTGGTGCGCGATGAGGAGGTCGACGAAGTCGTCGAGATCCTCCTCCTTCACGCGCATACGGGTGTCGAGGGAGACGGCAAGATCTTTGTCCTGCCGGCCAACGGCGCCCTGCGCATCCGCACGGGCGAAACGGGCGATTTCGTGCTCTAGCCCGGATTATTCACGAACATCTCGGATGACAGGTAGGGACGCCTGTCCCACGATAGGACCCGCACCGAAGCGCGGCAGCCGCGTGTTCACTCGGTAACGCCGGGGTCCTCAAAGCGATCCAACTCGGGCCACTCTTTTGTGAACGGGATGGCAGCGGGGTTGAGCCTGGATGCGGCGGCCTGGTCGAGGAACCAGAACACGGTACCCACGCTCGGGTTGACGCCGGACGCCGGCAAGAGGGGGGGCAATGAGACATGCTCGATGATATCGGCAACTGTGTCCGACTTATGTTCTCCCGAGACCAGCATCAGCACATTGTGCGCGGCGTTGATAAGCGGCAGCGTGAAGGTCAGCCGGTCGACCGGAGGCGGCAGCGCCCCGGGGGGGCTGGAAACCACCCACAGCTCGCGTTCCACCACGGTCGGGTGGCCCGGAAATAGAGAGGCTGTGTGGCCGTCGTCGCCCATCCCGAGGACAATGAGGTCGAACCGCGGCAGGCCGCCGAAAAAGTCCCGTAACAGGGCGGCGTACCGTTCGGCCGACGTGGCGACGTTTCCGGGCTCGCCGATCATCGGAAATACGTTTGACGCCGGGATGGGAACGTGGCTTAGCAGCGCGCGCTGGGAAAGCCCGAAATTGCTGCGTGGATCATCTGCCGGGACATCTCGCTCGTCGCTTTGGAAGACATACGTGGTTCCCCAATCGATGCGGCCTGCGTTCTGCGCATCTGCCAGCACGGCGTAAGTGCGCTCCGGTGTCGACCCTCCGGCGAGTGCAATTGTAAACCGTCCCCTTTGTTTCCGGCTGTCCGCCGCAACCCGGACGATGAGTTCGGCGGCTTCGATGGCCAGCGCTTCGGCGTCAGCCAGGATCTTTACAGTCCTCATCTTGGTCTACTCCCATTTGTGCTCGAACGTTCAGCCAGGCGTTCACTCCCTGCCGGGCGGTGCGGTTGCGATCGAGTCCGCATCCGTGAAGGCGGATGTCGCTAAAGTGGCGCGGCCGCAACCACCGGGATCTTGCTGCTGTCGGACGAACTGGTTATACCAGACATGAGCGGCCGGCGCTGCCGGCAGGTAAAAACTTGCAGATTCTTCGATATTCCTGTCCTTTATGCGATACTGCCGACTTGGCACATGACAAATCGGGCAGGACGTGCTATAATGCGTGTATCGACAGCCGGATGTTTCGGCAATACGTTTCGTTGCTGCCAGCCTTGGGGTAAAACTCTGTACCGAACGCGTGGCGCGGCGCATCGCGGGGAGGTTTGCTCACTTGATACTCGAAATTGAGGTCGAATACACTCCTGATCTCATCCCCATCGTCCACCTCAAGGGCGAGATCGACTTGCATACATGTGGTACCTTTCGCGACACGCTCCGCGAGATGATCGAGGGCAAGCACTACGACATAGTCATCGATCTTGCGGAGGTGCCGTACCTGGACAGTGCCGCACTGGGCGTACTGGTGGATGCGGTGCGGCGCGTGCGGGAACACGATGGTGGGATAAGTCTCGTGGCGACGACCCCGTTTGTGAGACGCGCCTTTGAGATTACGCGGCTTGTAAAGATATTCCAACTCTACGACGATATCGACACGGCCCTTACCGAGATACGCCGGCCCAAGGCTCTGGCCGAATAGTTCCCACGCTAACCCGAACGTTAGTCCGGGCACGCGACTGTCGTCTCAGTGGTTGCGTGCCCTTATTCCTGAGTATAATATCCCCGTGCTCTGCTACCGTCACAAAAGGGTCGAGACCGCGGTGTCGTGCGGCCGGTGCGACCGGCCGATCTGCACACAGTGCATGATCCCCGGTCCCGCGGGCATCCGCTGCCCGGAGTGTGCCGCGGTTGGTAAACTCCCCTTTGACCAGGTGCCTCCGGCCCGCCTCGCGCTGGCAACAGTGGCAGGCCTGGCAACTGGATTCCTCGGCGCGTGGATACTTGCGTCTATCCCGTTCTTTTCCTTGTTCCTTGCGTACTATTATGGCGGCTTGCTTGCGGAGATCGTATTTCGCGCCGCGGGGCGGCGCGGTGCGCGGCAGGTAACCGTTATTTCGATCTCATCGATTATCCTCGGATACGTCCCACACATCGTTAGCAGCGTGCTCATTATCGTGCATGCCTTCGGATCAGCGGCTGGCGGTGCAATGGCAATGTTGCTCGTTTGGCCGGTGCTCTCCTGTGGAATCGCGGTTGCCACGTGTTATGCACGGTGTCGCAGCATCTGAGGGGGCAGGTCTGTGCCACTTAGGTGGGAAACTCGCGAAATTCTGCACAAACTCCTGTTTAACTGTCGAAATGTCTGGGTAACATCATCAATGATGGCGTTTGGACGGATTAATCGAGATAATCCGGGTAGGAATGGCTTGGCAGGGAGGCACGGGCGTATGGACACGCAAGCGAGTTCGATGTGATGCCTTCGAAACCGGGCTGCACCGAGCTTCGGCTTGCGGGATTTGTGGATTCTCAGTCTTCCACAGTATCTGTAAATCCGGGGATCGACGATTTTGCGGCGGTAATGACTCTAATATGCTTGCTTGTCACCCGATGTCGTCGTGTCGGTCGATTTACGAGCCGTTCCGAGCACCTTTACGCTATACGCATCACGCATTTGAATGGTTTGGACCGATCAATGAATCGGGTTCCAATTAACGCACCGCTATGGATGGAGGAAAGTTCAATGGCCACAATCCGAAGAGACTTGCTGACAGATTGTTACGCTGGTCCCTATTACCTGCCTGGCGAATTCGTTCCGGCGGGCAGATATTGCGAGTTGGATTCGCATCGTGAGATACTGCTTTTGCAGCCCGACGCCTTACCAGCTTCCTGCGACGGCCGCGTCGCAGTTTACGTACCCAGCCCCCGCACGTGGGAAGACGTCGCCGCTTCGCGGAGTACCGGCGTCGCGCGTCCGATGGCGGCGGCAGGTCGGTATCCCTGTTAGCCCGGATTGTTCCGAGGAATGCGGGTAGCAGCGCAGCGAACCCGATATGCCTTAACTACCAGCCCGGCCAATCGGCCGGGCTGTACTTATTGTCCAGGCCAGATCAACTTCTCCAAACCGTAGACAAGATGGCCGCCGTTCTCGGCGAGCGCCGGACCGTGGCGAACCGCCAGTACGACGCCGGGCATAAAGGACTTGCGATCGATAGAGTCGTGCCGAAGCGTTAGGGTCTGACCGAGACCGCCGAAGATCACCATTTGCGAGGCGACAAAGCCCGGTAGGCGGACGCTATGGACGGGGATGTTACCGGCGGCAAGTCCGCCCCGCGAGCCGGCGATCTTCTCGAAAGCGCCAGCCGGCATCGACCGCGGGGCAGCGCCCGCGCGTCCGGCGGCGATCATCTCGGCCGTCTTCGCCGCGGTGCCGGACGGTGCATCGAGCTTGGCCTCATGGTGCATCTCGATCACCTCGACGTCGGGCATGAAGCGGGCCGCCTCCTGAGCGAACCGCATCATCAGAACGGCGCCGATGCTGAAGTTGGGCGCAATCAGCGCCCCCCGTCCCGAAGCAAGGCAAAGCGCCTCGACACGATCGAGGTCGGCCGCCGAGAGGCCCGTGGTGCCGACGATCGGGACGGCTCCGCCGGCCAGTGCGGCCTCGATATTGCCCATGACCGCTTCTGGAATGCTGAAGTCCACAACCACCGACGCGCGTGTGCTGGCCAGCGCCTCGGCCAGCGAATCGTCGAGGTCGACCTCGGCGACGACGTCGAGGCCGGGCTCAGCGGTCACCGCCGCCACCACCTCCCGTCCCATCCGCCCCTTAGCGCCGGAGACGACCACTCTTATTGTTGAATCGTTCGACATGTTATCCCACCCGTGAATCGCCCGCAGCCGATTTTGTCCGCCGTGTCGCTCGCTTCTTCGCGGCGGGCCCGACCGTCGCCATCGCATATGCCTCACCCGTGAACAGCGCGCTCGCGACCTGGGCAATATCGTCGAGGGTTACGGCATTGATGCGGTCCATAATCTCTTCAATGGGGATCACCCGGTCATAGGTCAGCTCGCTGCGGCCAAGGCGCATCATGCGAGAGTTCATGCTCTCCTGGCCCATCACAATGCTGCCGCGGAACTGGTTCTTGGCCCGCGATAACTCGGCCGCCGTGATGTTGTTGTCTCGGACCTTGATAAGCTCCTGACGCGCGAGGTCAATCACCTCGGGCGCCGTCTCGACACTTGTGCCGGAGTAAACCGCAAAGTACCCGCCCTCCCGGTAAGACTGCGTGTAAGAGCCAACCGAATACGCCAGGCCGCGCTTCTCCCGAATCTCCTGGAAGAGGCGGCTGCTCATCGACCCGCCCACAACGGCATCGAGGATCGAGAGCTTATAACGCTCCTCGCTGATCTGCGAGAAGGCTGCCACTCCCATCACGAGGTTGACCTGCTCGATCGGTTTGTCGACATAGATAACGCCCGGCACGAATAGCGGCACGCGGTCCGGCGCGCGCCAGTCTGCGCTTCCCCCGGTCAGATGTCCGAACCGCTCGCCCGCCATCGCGACGATCTCCGCGTGATCGAGGTTGCCGGCAGCGGCAATGACGATCGTATCCGGCGTATACCGCCGGCTCATATAGGCCCGCAAATGTTCAGGTCGAAGCGTCGCAACGGTCTCGGGGGTGCCGATCACGGCCTTACCGAGCACGTGGTCCGGCCACATTGTTTCGGTGAACAGGTCGTGCACGAGGTCGTCGGGCTCGTCGTCCCGTCGCTTGATTTCCTCGAGGATCACATTCTTCTCGCGAGCCATCTCGTCCGGATCGAAGACGGAGTTGAGGAACATGTCCGCGAGGATATCCAGGCCGAGCGAGACGTGTTCGGAAAGCACACGCACATGATAGCAGGTGCTCTCCTTGGTCGTGAACGCGTTGATGTCGCCACCGACCGAGTCGATCTCATCGGCAATCTGCTGCGCGGACCTCGTCGGCGTGCCCTTGAACAGCATATGCTCGATGACGTGCGAAATGCCGCGAATATCGTCGGTCTCGTCGCGCGCTCCGACGCCCACCCAGATTCCCAGGGCCGCGGACTGCACGTAGGTGATGTTTTCGGTAATGATGCGAAGGCCGTTCGGCAGGACCTCTCGTTGAAGCATTTGAATTGGGACCTTATCCGTTGCCTGTTTTAAGTGTTAATTGGCCGGCAACGCCGTCGGCTTCAGGCGGGTTTATTATACCTGTCGTTGAGGACTCCTTGCGGAGGGCGTAATGTCCGCTCCAGTCGCTTCGCTCCTGCGCGGACTCACGCGCCGGCCGCCTCGAAGCCCGCCTCGACTCGGAGTCGCGGGATCGTGAACTCCAGGAGGGACTTCAAATTGACAACATCCTCGCGGTTGTACGCAATCAGCAGTTCGCGCGCCTCTTCGGCGCCGCGGCCACCGGCCTGATGACACGCCCAAAGACGCACTGCGTCGTAGCCGTCCAGGCCCTCTGTCTCAGGAATCCTGCGAATCCCCACTTCCTGCTCGATCCGCTTCAGCCCGCCTCGAAACCCGATGCGCCGCAAGAGCGGACAGAGGTCAATATGGAGACGCGAGGCAAAGATCGGCGCGAGGGACGGAAAGCGCCGAATCAGTGTCGGAATGTCGAAGCCGCCGCCAAAAAACGTCACGAACGCATCGTACTTTCCGCAGTCTCGCACGAATCGTTCCAGGTTCTCGCCTTTGACGTATGCGGAGAAATCAAACCCGTCATACAGGCCGACCACAGTCACCGCGTCGCGGCCATACCCGCCGTCGGTCTCGATATCCAGGAAGGCAGCGCCCTCGCCGAAGTCGGATAGACCTCGCCAATGTTCTCGTTTTGGAAGCCGTCGCGAGAAATAGTCCACATGTCGCCCGGCCAGTGCCTCTACGCTCTCGTCGACAGTCTCGTCGAGCACGTCGCGCTGCGGCCGCGAGAGTCGCAGATCGCCGGCCATGTCCCTGTACGCGTCCCAGTCACGAGCGCCCTGCTCCCAAAGAGATCGTTCCGTTGCCCGCCCGACACCGTGCGCATGGATGAATGTGGAAGTCAGCACACGAGTACCGAGCCATTCTTTACCGATAGTCGGGACATAGTGTTACGTGCCAATCCGGCGTCAGTTCGTAAAGGTCTGGTCGACAGCGCCGGAGACGACCTTCTCGAAATCGTCGATCGGGCAGTCGAAGGTCGGAGTGTCGGTGCTAGCGCCGGGGATGAAGATCGGTACGATGGCCGGGCCGCTCGCTAAGGTCAAGGGAGCAGCGTCATGCATCTGGTCGAGAGTCTGGGCGGCATAGTACACGCGGACAATGTCGGAGTCGTCCTTGTGGCGGCGCAGTTCGAAAACGATGGCGCCAGACGGAGGCACGTCGTCCCATGCAAAGCTGGGGATCTGCCAGTCGGCGCGCAGCAAGCCTCCCATCGAGGAAATCTGGCCGTCATGACCGACCAGAACGACGAGTCTGTCTTTCGTGCTTCCCAGGGCATGCGGCTCCGCCTGCCCCGCGTGCGCTTGCTCCAGGGTCTGGCCGATATGCAGCAGCAAGTTCGAGGCATCCGACCGTGCCGCGTAGAAGTTCCGGTTCTTCAGCTCCATTCCAAACGCGTGCAACTGGTCGATCTGTGCGATTTGCGCGGCGGTGACTCTGCCCCAGCCGATCTGACTCGCCGGGAAACCATTGGAATACTCGAGAAGAAGGATTTCGGCAAGCGTCCCGGCCTGGTCAAACGTTCCGTCGAATGGCTTGCCAAGCACCGTGCCGAGAAGCGATATCTGCAGGGCATATGCAGGCATTACGGAGCTCATATCTCCACCCACTCTGCCGAGCCGGGCGGCCTTCGCCAGGTTCTTGCTGTACTGGCCCAGGCCGCCTTTGTGCGGGTAAAAAAGCGGGTCGACCTGACCGTCCGGCATCGATTCAACCTCGACGTGTCCGGTCGGAACAAGGCCGGCCGCCATGGCTTCCGCGGTCTTGAGCGTTCGCTCGGAATTGTCGGCATAGACGTAAATGGAGCCCGCGTCGGTTGACGCGTTCCCGGATAGCAGCCCCTGCTGTATAAAGTACGCCCGGTAGTACCCGCCCATCAGAGTCATCAACTGGCTGCCGTGCGGAGTGAGGTCATTGGGTTGAACCGGCCAGTCCGGCCAGGGCTGACTGGCGTACCTGGCATAGTGGTCGTTGCTATCGGTAGGCGCTCGCACGCCATGGCGGGAGAAGACCAGCGCGAAAACAAGGGTCGAGTCATCCGTCGCGGCCTGTGCGCTCGCCGGTCCGCCGGACGAGCAGACGATCCCTGTCAGGATAAGAAACATAAGTAACAGCTTCGATAACGCGGACAGCATGGAGAAAGCCTTTCCGTTTCACGCAAAATCGGCGCAGTCCGGCGCCATCCGCAGTTCGGCGAAATCCGGAGACTCCGGCACGGCGGCGGGGATTGGCTGCGCCTATGAGTATAACCGCAACCCCTATGCTTTCGCGTCATTTCATCACGAGTATTCATGTTTAATAAGTCCTTAACATGCTCTTAACAGTTCGTTAATGCCGACTCAGGTATCGTAACCAGGTGTGTGAAGAGCGCGTCCACCCGTCTTTTTCCATCCGCAACCGCTGGGATACCGTTCAACTCCGCATTCGTCGACGGACATGCTCAAGCGACCATCCCGCATCAGGGGTTGTTCGTGATAGCCAGACATATACAGAATCCATAAGATCCAGGAGAACTTCGCGCGATGAAACTCGCACTCATTGGACTGGCGGTGCTTCCGCTCGTCCTGACAGCTCGTCCGACGCTTGCCGCATCAGACACGCTTGTCCCACAGGCACCCATTGAAGTTCCCGGAGGACCGGCCCATTTCGACTTTATGAACTTCGACTCCGACATGCACCGAGTACTGGCATGCCATCCCGGTGCGAAACAACTCGTCGTACTCGACCTCAAATCCAGCCAGGTGACCTCGATCGATACCGGCGCGGTCAACGGGGTCGCGATCGACGGACCCGACAACCGCTACTACGCGGCCGGTCCGGACAACGAGGTGGTTGTGATCGACCGGACTTCGCTACAGAAGGTTGCCGATATCCCGACGACCGGCCCCGGCGACGACATCATCTATGATCCGACCAACGCGCTTGTCTACGTCGACAATGACGACGGCACGCTGGTCTGGGTGATCGACCCGAAGACCAACGCGATCACCACCAGCATCACCGTCGCCGGCGCGCCCGAGGTGGTTGCCTACGACTCGGTCACCAACCGGCTTTACCAGAACATCAAGCCGGCGAACGAGGTCCAGGTGATCGATCCGGCAACGGACGCGGTGGTCGCGACATGGCCGACCGCACCGGCGACATCGCCGCACGGTCTGGCCATCGATAGCAAGCGGGGCCGCGTCTACACGGCCGGCAAGAACGGCAAGCTCGTTGCCATCGACGTGAAGACCGGGCAATTGCTCGGTTCGTGCGATATCGCCGCGAAGGTCGATCAGGTCGTGTATGACCCGAAGACCGACCGCATCTACTGCGCGTGCAGCGCGGGGGCCGTTTCGGTCGTGGTCCCCACTCGACATGGCATCAAGAATGTCGCCGATGTCACCGTGCCGAAGGGCACGCACACGCTGGCGGTCGATCCCGACGGCAAGGATGTCTGGATCGCGTATAGCGACGACAAAGGCTCATACCTCGAGGATCTCAAACCGTCTGGGAATTGATCCAGATTCCGGCGAGATAGACAAGCCGGCGGAACTGCATTCGAAACGAGTCCCGCCGGCCGTTATTATACTTCTGCCCTGGAGGCATCGACAGGTGACAGCATCGATTTCACCCGTCGATCATACCGACAAATCAGGCAACAGCCAACATGGTTAGCGGGTTCAGCGCCCGCGGCTCCCAGCCGGCGTCCGGGCCATCACTGGCTAACCGGCGAACCTGCTCGACGTCCTTGTATCGCTCATCCCAACTGTCATAGCGGCATTCCATCGCGCACTGGTCTTCATCGTTCACCAGAATCAGCACGTACGTTCCGTGATGCGACGCGGATTGAACGCGCCAGGCGCCAAATCTCCGGATGTTCATTAGATAGTCATACTGCCGGTTCAGATACTCTTGATAGCTCAGTTGTTTGCTCAACATATCGACACCTCCACCGGCCTATTCCGAACGCCGTATTCATATTCATATTATACAACTTTCTGGAGGGAATGCAGAAGAAATGTATGAAAAGCTTTTTAGCGACCAGGCATGTTTTCGGACAATTCTCCCGCGGTCGATGCCGTCGGCTTGAGAGCACATTGCCCGCGAAGGACGGTCCATCGCGGGCAACTTACCGGTTCGTTCTTGGGATAGCAGAATGTTCGGCGCTTCGGCGTTCGCGATGATTCGAGACTATCGATCCCGTACGGCCCAGCCGATATGCGGCCGCAGGGTAAGTGTCTCCTCGTCCTGGGCCACACCCACAAACCCTGCCACGAACTCCATTTCAAACGTGCGCGAGCCGTTGTCCCAGGTGAATGGGGCCGACGATAGACCGGTCGGAAACTCGTCGAGGGATGGTCCGGAGACACGGGCGCCGAGGTGCGGGCTCTGCACCAGGACGCCGGTCCGATCGACCAGGTATGGGAACAGGTTGACGACATGTCCAGAGACGGTCGACTCCGCACCCATTCCGGTCAGCTTGAAAAACGACGGCCAGAAGGATCGATCGATACGTCCGCTTGCAGCCAGCTCGAATTGGTCCAGCATCGGCAGGAGATGGCTGGTCCACCCCTGCAGCCCGAGGACGACGAACCGCTCGGCGGCCTCACGGATCGTCGACCAGTCTTCCTCGGTTCCCTCGAGCGCAATGCTCGGAATACCGCGGAACACGGAACCGTCGGCTGCGAATCGGCCCTCCACCAACTGCATCTGCGCAACCGTGCCGGCCGTTCTTTCCACCATCCCCGTCGTGGAAAAGGACTGCACAAGGAGTTCGTGCCTCGCGTCACCGACGATTTCTCGGATCTGGCCAGAGAAGTCGGCCGCTACACCTTCCCAGTCATTGCCGTCGAAGCCCTTCACAAACTGGTCGCGGAGCACGTGAAGCACCTTGCGCCCCTCGACAGTCACACTGCGCGACGCGCTCATGGCCGCGGCGAGGTGCACATGCGAGGCGGCCCCTTGCGCCAGAGTCAGCCAGACGTGGTCCGGCGATAGAGACACCGGCAGTCGACCACTGCATGCCAGCGCCAGAGCGCTTATCAGGGAATGTCCGGCGGGCTCGTGGCGTACCAATTCGCGCGTCTCTCGCGAGAAGCTCTCGACAGCGCCGCTTCCGGACGCCCGGGCCAAACGCTCCGCGATCCGGTCGCCGTATGCGATGGTCTCAAACGGCTCGGTGGCGGGATCAATTCCACTCACACTAAAGCGAGTGCAGGGACGAGATGCGAACGCTGTGGACATATTCTGCCAGCCTCGGCTCTTTCATCGGGTTCAGACCGCACGGAACAGTTCGGCAGTCTGCCAAATACAATAACGAAGCAGGCGTTAATATTGTTCCCAGCAGCCGTACATTCAGTGGAAAACAATAACTCCCGCGTCTCTCTCTATTAGAGACGCCCAACAACTCCTCTCTTCAGCCCCGAAGGGTGTTTGTCCGATTCGCCGCCACGCCGCCCTACGTATCGTAGAAGACTTCTCCCGCGCCCTCGATCTCGACGACTTCCTTGATGTGCAGTGCCGCCAGTCGGGTGCGGCCGATACACGAGCGAAACGGACAGAAAAAACAGGCCATGAGGTCGTCGGTCATCGGAAACAGTTCCTCATATCGGTTCGGCGCCTCGTTTGCCTGCCGAATAGCCTCGCCTTGCTCGGCATACAGGGCCTCCCAGCGTCGACGGACCGCATCGACGCCGGCTGGCTCGGCGTGGGTGGCGGTCACTTTGTTGTCCTCCTGCAGCCATACGGCCTGCAGTGTCATCCGATCGAACTCCAGTTCCCACTCGTCATGTACATACGTGGCATACCATGTTAACTGCTCGCGTGCCCCGTATTCGTTTCGCTCGGATTTGCCCGCCTTCCAATCGATGATGCGCGCCCGGTCGCCGTCGAGCACTACGAAGTCATAACCGGCATAGATCGGAATGTCGCCACTCCAGAACCACGGGTTTGGCTTGTCCCCCGACTCCGGGATGCGCCAGCCGGACGGATCGCAGTCATAGAGCTCTTCATCCTGCAGAAAACGGATGAAGTTCACCAGGCAGCGATCGACAATGGCCATCGTCGCCTCCTCCTGCGAAGCGGATACCGTGGTTTCGTAATACACCATGTCCAGCGGACGCAGCCAGGTATGTCTGGGAACTGGCCATTTTTCCCGGTTGTCGACGGCCATTGCGAACAGTTGGCTGTGGTCCGCAAAGAACTGCATCGCCTTGCGCGCGTCGCGCTTCAGGTCGGGCCTCCAAACGCGGTCACGCATGTAGACGCGCATCGCGTTCTTGACGACAGCGTCGACGATCGCGCCGGCCAGCATGGTCACCGGCCGCAGCTTCTTTTGCACGCTCACGTCAAACGCGATATGCCGGGGAGCCAGATTGGTGAGATACTGAAAGAACCACTTTCTGCGACACTTATCGTATATCTGCACATTGGAGTATGAAAGCGCCGATTGCCCCTTCGGCGGCCAAACCGGATAACGCACTGTTGAGTCCACCTTCGAGACCTCCGCACGCTGTACCGGATCGGGGTGATCGTCCGCCGGGTACCGGTTGCCTCATCATACCTCAGGAGTGAGCGTACGCGAGATGACCGAGTTCCGGGGACCCGACTTTGTCGTTACGCGTCGACGGCAGCCCGTTGACGCAACCCTCAGCTACCGCAGTGTTCAGGTGAAGCTGTTCGCCAACCGCCTCCAAGTCACCGGGACGGGGGCGTCAAGTGTTGCATACAAGTCCCCTGTGATACTAATCGTGAGAATCGTCGCCGCCCGCGACGATTCTCACGATTAGTATCGTATAACGCGTTTTTTCATTGCGGGCTTGACAGACCCACTCATCTGTGATATACTGGGATCATCTGTTCGCATACGCCAGCAGAAACCCTACAACCTTGGCCAGGGCACGGCAACGACGCCCCCTGAGCCGCAGCCCACTGCGCTTCCG